>NZ_CAMUNF010000014.1:0-6597 GCF_947090205.1 Dialister micraerophilus | reverse complement strand
ACCTTCATTACCATTTGTCGTTGCAGCATGTCCGACTGCCAATGAACCTTCACCTACTGCATTAGTACCATAACCATATGCCGTTGCCCCGAATCCAAATACACGAAACTTATTTCCTATGGCTGTTCTATGCTTCAACTCTTGAAGCAAACCAGCTTTATTTCCTGCAACATCATCACCGCTAATCAGGCCCATAAGATACTTAATACGAGGAGCTCCGACATTATCTTTTAGTCCAATCGTACCGTAATCTTCGTCTGTCACCGTATGATTGTTATCCCAGCTAGCTTTATTACCACGGTCTTTATCATACTTAAGATCTCCTGCATGATAAGTACCTATGGTATCCGCATATACGGGGAAAGAAATAACGGATGACAAACTTAAAAAAGTTAATAGAGCAAGTGTCAGATTTCTTTTTCTACTAGTGAAAAATCCTCCGACAGACTTTCCGTCACGTTTCGTAATTTCCGAAACAACCACGTAACAATGACGTACCTTGCTCCAAATAATTTTATGAATTTTGTTCATTTAATTCTCCTTATTTGTTTAATAATTACAAATATATAAAAAGTTTATAAATATATAAATTTAAATATTTCATTCAATTCATCATTATACACTAACTAAATATAATTTGTATATATATTACGTACAATTTATGTGATTAAAATTTTATTTTTATAAAATAATTTATAAACTGCACATATTCATATATCCGCATCAGTTTTACTCCGGATATGATTTTTATGTAAGACTTCTTCCGGTTGTAATATCATTCATTACTTTTCTCACGTTCAATTTATGTTTATAATATTTTTTGCACCGATAATTTATAATTCTTTAAATTGACTTTCAATTTCAAAAGAAATGTTTAATATAAAAACGATAGCTTCAGAAAGTGGTATAAAAGTAATTTTATCAAACTTATAATATTATTCTGAAAAGTATCACTTCCCATTTCCGATTATCATTATATATTAAATTTAAACCTTGCAAATTTAACAAAAAACCGTCAAATATCGAAAAAAATCCGTTCAACGAATAACTACGCACAAGCAAAGTCGCATACCGAATCAAAAAATATCCCAAAATAAAAAAGACTTACTGAATTCTATAAAATACATGGTAAATTACGAATCACAAATACAATATAATATTGACTGCATACAACAAAAATAGGTAAAGTTGCACTTTATTTAACGATTAAAAGCATGCAAAAACCGGAAGCTTTATCACTTCCGGTCAATTTATTTGTTTTAACCTATCAACGGTTTTTTATTCAATACTTTAGGTGTTCCTACTCTGAATGAATTTCCACCGGCTTCAGCTACCAAACATGCTTGGTTTGCTGAAAGAAGTCCTTGAATCGACATGTACATCGATGTATCTGTGTAATCCAATCCATATGCATTGGAAATCAATCTGTGCAGTTCTACATATCCTGAATGAATAGCTTCATCACATGTAGCACCACGTGTATTTACGTAGTACGCATCTTTTGTTTCAAGTACGGGCCAATTGAGTTTGAAGTTTTTAAGTATACTTACTCTTACAATTACTTCTCCGGCTATTTCTATACCGTTTCCGCAAACTTCTCCGTCCGCCATCGTTGCATGTAAATCTCCCATTGCAAGCAATGCGCCTTTTACTCTTACGGGGAACCACATGCGAACACCTTTTTGTATCATCGGATTATCCATATTTCCGCCGTGATTTCCTACAAATCCGGTTGCAATATCTTCTCCGTCAGGAGCTGTACCTATAACACCTACCATCGGTGCTGCCGGCCATACCATATTGTGCTTGTCCCAATATACTTTTCCGTCTTTTATTTTCATTACATGTGTACGCAATTCGCTTTTTGCTGCAAAAGGTCCGCATTCAGGAATTGAACATACCACACCTTGATCTGCAACGGAGATATCCAATATGTCTACTGCAAGTGCATCTCCCGCTTCCGCGCCTTCAATGTATACAGGACCGGCTGCCGGATTCGTATGTTTCCAATCTACCGATGCTGCAACATCTTTTTCCGTCTTTATCTGACCTTCATAACAGTCATGAATAACAAATTTCACAATGTCATTATTTTTTACTGTTGCTACCGGTTTTGCATCCTTTGAAAATGCATAAATTGCACCTTTAACTTCCAACATATGTACCTCCTTTTATAATCAATAATTTTAAAAAATTGAAATTTTAGACTCAAAAATATCTAATAAAGTCATAGTTTAATAGCTTTATTATATATATTTTATTCTAAATTAAATAAAATTGTAACGTATATTTAAAAAATATCTTAGTGTTTTATAATATATATTTTAATTCAATACAAAAAATACCGGAGTCAGTTTAATTCCAACTCCGATATTAATTTCGATCACCTTAAATTATAAAACTTTTGAAGGCTTTAATTTATTCTTCTACATATAATTTTCCTGCTTTAGGACCGGATGCCATTGTATAAATTTTTTTAATTTCAATAATAACTGCTGCAGCTTTCGGACGTACACCGGCTTTTTCTTTTGCGAGTTCCATGTGTTCTTCATCTGTGTAACTCTTTGCTGTTCCGTCAAATCTGAATCCGAAGTTCTTTTCTCTTTGTATGAAAGTAACCGATATTTTTCCGTTTGCTTTGATATTCGCATGATGTTTTCCGTCTGTGTTTTCACAGAAAATAAGATGTGTATCGTCAAGGACTCTCATAGTTCTTTTAGGTCCTACATTAGGATTACCTTCATTGTCGGCAGTTGCAATATATGCCAATTCAGTTTTTACCAATTCTTTCATTTCTTCTGTCAATTTCATGTTATAACCTCCGATGTATATAAATTTATATTGATATTTATCATTATATTATATAGTATAACAAAATTTTCCGAATTCGCAAATAAAAAACTTTCTTGCAAAGTTAAACTTCACAAGAAAGTTTCTTTTATTTTAATCTAAACTTATCAGAGGTTTTTTATTCAATACTTTAGGTGTACCTACTCTGAATGAGTCTCCGCCGGCTTGTTCTACGAGACATGCTTGATTTGCCGAGAGCAATCCTTGTATCGACATGTACATTGCAGTATCCGTGTAGTCAAGTTCATATGCTTGAGATATAAGTCTATGGAGTTCCACATATCCTGAATGAATAGCTTCATCACATGTTGCACCACGCGCATTTACATAGTATGCATCTTTTGTTTCAAGCAAGGGCCAGTTAAGCTTGAAGTTTTTCAAAATTCTTACTCGCACAATTACTTCTCCGGCAATTTCTATACCGCAACCGCAAACTTCTCCGTCACCCATTGCAGCGTGTAAATCGCCCATTGCAAGTAACGCACCTTCCACTCTTACCGGAAACCACATTCTTACGCCTTTCTGAATCATGGCATTATCCATATTTCCTCCATGATTTCCTACAAATGCGGTAGGCATATCTTCTCCGTCCGGTGCCGTTCCTATAACGCCGATCATCGGGGCTGCCGGCCATACCATATTGTGTTTGTCCCAGTATATTTTTCCACCTTCAACTCTCAATCCGTTTGTTCTAAGTTCCGCTTTTTCTGCAAACGATCCGCATTCAGGAACAGTACATACGAATCCTCTATCAGCGACAGATATATCCAATATGTCTACGGCAAGTACATCTCCGACTTCCGCACCTTCAACATAAAGAGGTCCTGCTGCAGGATTGGAGTGATGCCAATCAACTTCGGTAGTAATATCTTTTTCACTTTTTATTTGACCGTCAAAACAGTCTTTAATAATGAATTTTACAACTTCACCGTTTTTTTGCTTTTGCTACCGGTTTCATATCCTTGGTAAACGTGTAGATTGATTTTCTTATTTCCTGCATAAAAATTCCTCCTTTGAAATATTCTTACTAACTCATATTAAAATATAAATCCTGCTATTAAATAAAATACAGCAGTGATTACCGCAAAAATTATCGAATACGGTACGCATGTCGAAGCATGGTATCCAGCTTTAAGTCCGAATACTGATGATGACAGCATTGTGTAGTCACAAATATAACACATATTAGATCCGAAACAACATGCGGAAACAATTGCGGCAGCTACCATGTACGGATTTGCGCCTATTGCTGCAGCTACAGGTACAAGTATCGGGAATGTAATAAGAATAAGTCCCCAACTAAGCGACATAATACATTCAGAAATACAAAATACTAAAAATACGAGTACCGGCAATAAATTCGGATTTACAAATTGTCTTACGGTTTCTGCAAGATAATCAATATATCCCAATCCGATCAAAACATCATTAAGCATGTATGAAGCACAGAACAATATAATCAAACTCATAAATTCTGAAAATCCGCTTACAAGACATTCTTCAACGTCTGAAGCTCCCATAATGCCTCTTAAAAGATAGTAGCCTACAGTTACCGGAATTACTACAACCATTGATGAAACTGTATCGAAATCAAAGTAGAAGAACATTACTACTAAAAATACAATAGGTATAAAAAAGTCCCACAATGTTCCTTTCTTTTTATCTTCAGAAACATCTTCCGCTTCTGCAAATTCTATACATTGTGAAGGATCCGGTTTTTTCAATCCTCCTATTTTCGGTAAAATACCTGCTGCAAAGAGAAATGTTCCGACAATTGAAATCATTGCATAAAAATTGAAAGGTATTGAACGAATGAATGCCATCATTCCTTCGCTTTCAGATACTATACCCGTGGAAATAAAACATCCGCTCATAAATGCAGCCCAAGATGTAATAGGAAACAATACACGAAGCGGTACGGCAAGAGTATGTATAAGATATGCACCTTCTTCTCTCGGTACTTTCATCTCATCATACATAGGTGCCATAATACTTCCGCCTATTGCCATTGTCATGTAGTCGTCAAAAAACAACGGAAATTGTAAAAGCCAAGTTGCCATATTTAATTGTTTTCCCGATTTTATACGTGATTTGATTACTCCGGCGAATGCACCCAATGCACCTGTTTTGTTCAAAAATTTATTAAACACATTCAATGAACAACAGAGCAAAATAAGCCAAATAAAATCTTCTCCTGACATAGTTTTGAAAAGTTGTTCTTTAAAACCGTCAATAAATCCGAGTCCGTGAATCATCGCCAATCCTAAAACATTGGCAAAAATAAGTGTTTCAAGAATTCTTCGGGTAAGAAGAGTATAGAATAGAATGAATAAGACGACCCATGTGCCTGCATTACTTGCAAGTTTTTCCTGTCCGGGTGTGAAATATGCTGTTGCCAAAATCAACAACATTGTAAATCCATAACTAATCCATCGGTGCAATACTGTGTTTTCATCCATAAACTTTTTAAAAACAGCTCTCATACACCTTACTCCTCTCATGAACAATCACAAAATAAATTTGTAAACAATATATAATTGTTAATATTCTACCCGAAAAAAATAGAAAAATAAATATTAAATTTAAAATAATTTATTTATAACTTAATATTTACTTTTTTAAAAATTCTTTTTTTCGTAATGTAAATTATTAATTCAATTTTTAAAAATATTTAAATCACAATATGTATTTTTTCTAATGTATTTTATAATTTATGTACATTTTCAAAAAAATTACTTCACTTACTTCCTAAAAAACTGTTAATAACCTATAATGCATTACTTTGAGTTACGACAAATAAAAAAACACTTTTTTGAGTGTCTTTTTTATTCAGCGGCTTTCTATCAGTGCCGCATAGTGACTCACTGCCTTTTGTGCGTCACTTTCGTTCCTTCAAAAGGCGTTCGTAAGCTGACTTCTGCATGCTACTCACTCTCTTTGTACGTCGCTCCGCTCCTTCAAATCGGTTCGTACGCTATCCCGGGTCCCCCGCTCGGATAGAAAGCCTTTTACATAAATAAAAAAAGCACTATGTTCATCACATGTGCTTTTTCTAATCAGCGGCTTTCTATCAGTGCCGCACAGTGACTCACTACATTTTGAGTGTCGCTTCGCTCCTCCAAAATGTGTTCTCTGCTTAGCGCCGCTCATTACTCACGTATTTTTGTACGTCTCTTCGTTCCTTCAAAAATTGTTCGTAAGCTGGCTTCTGCATGCTACTCACTCTCTTTGTGCGTCGCTTCGCTCCTTCAAATCGGTTCGTACGCTATCCCAAACTTAAATAAATATATATATAGTTATTTTTACGTTTTAAGTTATTAACGCTTTTAGGTGTGTACTCACACTTGCGGCTTTCTATCAGTGCCGCACAGTGACTCACTGCCTTTTGTGCGTTGCTTTCGCTCCTTCAAAAGGCGTTCGCTACTTGCTTCTACATAGCCGATTCACTGCTTTTTATGCGTCACTACGTTCCTTTAAAAAGCGTTCTCTGGCTAGCGCCGCTCATTACTCACGTATTTTTGTACGTCTCTTCGTTCCTTCAAAAATTGTTCGTAAGCTGGCTTCTGCATGCTACTCACTCTCTTTGTGCGTCGCTCCGCTCCTTCAAATCGGTTCGCACGCTATCCCGGGTACCCCCGGTAGGATAGAGTTCCGACAAATAAAAAAGACACTCGCTTGAGTGTCTTTTTTATTCAGCGGCTTTCTATCCTCCCAGGTCGCTTCCAACCAAGTACTTTCGACGTTTGT
>NZ_CAMUNF010000013.1:0-15308 GCF_947090205.1 Dialister micraerophilus | reverse complement strand
CGACACAGTATGTAGATAAAGACGGAAATCCGCTTGTTAAAGCAAAAGACGGTAATTACTATCCGAAAGACAAGGTAGGCGATGATGGGCAGCCGAAACCGGATGCACAGGCAGTTGATCCGGCAGGTATTCAGGTTGGTGAAAAAGATAAACCGACACAGCTCACGAACGTAGCACCGGCAACGAAAGCCATTGATAAACCAAATGACCCGACTAACGGCTTGGCAGATTTGGCGAGTGCCAAAGACGGAACCGTAGCAACAGTGGCAGATTTGAAGAACTTAGGATTTGTTATTAAGGGTAAAGCGGCAGATGGTACTACAGATGTAACTGGTCAAGTGAAACATGCCAATATCGTAGAATTTGCCGGCGAAGATTTGGCAAAAGTTGTTACTGAATCTGCAAACGGTGTAAGCAAAGTAACTGTCAAGGTAAATAAAGAAGATATTGTTAAAGTAGTGAATGACGCAAATGACAAGAAGGGATCCGCTCCGACACAGTATGTAGATAAAGACGGCAATCCGCTTGTAAAAGGTGATGACGGTAAGTACTACAAACAGAATCCGGACGGAACTCCGAATAAGGGTGAAGGAGAACAGACACCGGCAGGTATTAAAGTCGGCGAAAAAGATAAGCCGATGCAGCTTGATAATGTAGCTCGCGGCACTGAATCTAAACCTGTTAACGGAGAAGACGGCAATCCCATTATGGGAACCGATAATAACCCGGTACAGTTGGTAGATTTGAAAGATGCGAAAGATACGAAAGTAGCTACAGTAGGTGATTTGAAGGATATGGGCTTTGTTGTGGCAGCCAGTGTGAATGCTGCCGGCGGTGACAAAGCATATCAAGATGTAGTGAAGAACGGAAATAAAGTGAAATTTGTCGGACTCGGCGGTGCGTGGATCAGCGGTAAAACTGCTCAGGACGGTACACGTGTTATTACCATTGATGTAAATGCGGACAATTTGGTAACAGGTACGCAGAATGCCGTTCAGTATGTGGACGCTAAAGGAAACCGTATGATACCTATTTTGCAAACAGGAAAAGAAGTATTGTATTACAATGCCGCAGACAATCCGGTAAAACATAAAATGCCGAATAGTGATAAAGAAGCTATATATAAGATGAGCGATATTGCTGAAGACGGTACGTTAAAAGCGGATGCTCAACCGTTGCAAGGGAAGAAAGCAGGAGAAGTACCAAATTTAGGTGTAGCTCTGGTTCATCCGAACGGTAGTGCAGAAACTGACAAAGGAACCGTATTGCACAATGTAGGCGAAGGCACAGCGACTATCGGAGCACCTAAAAATGCTGATGATAAAGTGGGAAAAGCCAAAGAAGGACTTGCCGATTTGGATAAGTCCAAAGATACAAATGGTCTCAGCGTAGCGGATGCCAAGAAGCTCGGTTGGGTCATCAGTACGGGCAAAGATGGAAAAGACTTTGCCGGAAAAGTACAGACGGCCGATGAAGTGAACTTCCAAGGCGAAGAAAACGGGCCGATTACCGTTACGGGCAGTGCAGACGGTTCCAAGCGTATCGTGACTATCGGCGTTGACGCCAAGAAGATGGCGGCGGTTGTAAAATCCGAATTGGATAAATCCGGCGACAGCAATCTCCAATATGTGGATGATAAGGGAAATCCGCTTGTAAAAGTAGGCGATAAATATTACACGAAAGATCAATTGAAAGATGACGGACAGCTGAAAGATGGCGCTAAGGAATCGAATCCGGCTGCACAGAAATTGGCAGGGTCTGCACCGATGCAGTTGAAGAATGTAGCGCCGGGAACAAAATCTATCGAAGCTCCGAAAGAAGCGGATGCAAAACCGGCAGATAAAGCAAAAGCCGGACTCGCCGATTTGAGTGTTCCGAAGGATGCGGATAAAGATACAGATGCCAAGAATACGGCAGCTACGGTGGACGATCTCCGTCGTATGGGCTGGGTACTCAGCACCGGTGATGATTATGCCGAAAAAGTTCAGAATGCTAATGAAATTAATTTCAAAGGTGTGGACGGAGTTACAATAACCGGTAAGACGGACGGTGGAAAACGTATCGTATCGGTAGGTGTGGATGCACAAGCAGTACTTGAACATGCGGATATTCCGATTGTATACAAGGATAAGGACAATAAACCTGTAACAAAGGTCGGTAATGATTTCTATGCGAAACCGGAGAAAGCGGATGATGCACCGGTATTCGTTCCCGGAGAAAACGGTCAGAAAGGTGCCGTATATAAAAAGAGCGATCTCGGAAATGACGGCAAGCCGAAAGCCGAAGCAAAACCGTTGACACCTGTGGATAATGGTACAATTAAGACTGCTTTGAACGGAGCTGACCCGAGAGTATTGTCAAATGTTGCACCCGGCACAGATGACAACGATGCGGCTACGTACGGACAAGTTAAGAAGATTGCTGACGGAGTACAGAAAGCGGTAAGTGACATGTCAAATGCCGTTTCTGAAGTAGGTTCCGATGCAGCGGCATTAGCCGGATTGCAACCTCTTCAATATGATCCGCTTGAACCGACACAGGTAATGGCGGCTATAGGCGGTTATCGCGGAGGCAATTCTGTAGCATTGGGTGTAGCTCATTACACCAATGAAAGTACGATGTTACATGCAGGAATTACATTCGGCGGAAACAGCATGTTTAATATCGGACTTACCAAGAAGTTCGGACACAGTGACGAAGAAAAAATGATTCCGCAACGTTACAGAAGCGGTCCGATCAGTTCCGTATACGTTATGCAAGATGAAGTAAGTAAATTGAAAGCGGAAAATGAGCAACAGAAACAGGAAATTAAAGAACTTCGTGAAATGGTGATGGCACTGATGGGCGAAAAGAAAAAATAATTTCTTGTAAGTAATGAAAAGACTCCGAAGGAAAAAACTTCGGAGTCTTTTTATATTTTCTCGATAAATAAGATATTTGAATAAAAATGGTAATTGTTTGGTATATTTCCTATATAGTTTATATTTATTTACGATTTTACTTACATAATAAATATAAAATGATATGTAGGGTTCTATGGAGAACGGTATCGAATTTTAGACGTAAGATGTACGGTATTTATTATGGACGAAAAGAAATACGGCCTATCGGCGAATTAAAATTGATTTATATTTCACTAAAAATACCCCCTTTACCGGTTTGTCCGGTAAAGGGGGTACATATCAAATGTCTTTCAGATTTTTTATTTTGTACTTTCAGTCACAAGACGGGGCGGAGCGTCTAAAAATGTCACTTCGGGATTTCTTTGTACCAACCAACCGGCTTGCCATTCATTTGGTAAGAGATAAACGGTTTTTTCTTTTCTGTCTCTGACAACCATGGCATTGTCGATTCCGGTAAGTTCTTCCGGTTTGACATCTTGCAGTGTCCAACGAGCAACCGTATAAGGAAGAGGCTCAATGTTGACTGTAACGGAATATTCATTTTCAAGTCGGTACTTCATTACTTCAAATTGCAACTGTCCGACAGCACCGATGATGAAACTTTCCATGACATAGGGCTGTGTATAGACTTGAATTGCACCTTCTTGCGCCAATTGAGATACTCCTCGCAAAAATTGCTTGCGTTTCATACTGCTCGAGGGAGAAATTCTTGCGAAAAGTTCCGGTGGAAATACCGGGAAATCTATAAAAGTGACGGGATGTTTCTTTTCACAGATTGTATCTCCGACTCCGAGTTCTCCGGTATCGAATATACCTATAATATCTCCCGGATATGCTTTCTCGACAGTTGTTCTTTCAGTAGCTAGGAATTGTTGCGGTTGAGAAAGTCTGATCATCTTGCCGCTTTGACGATGAAGTACGGAAACACCCTTTTCAAAAATTCCCGAACATATTCGTATAAAAGCTATACGATCATGGTGCTTGGGATCCATGTTTGCCTGAATTTTGAAAACAAATGCTGAAAATTCGGGTGATGTAGGCAGCACTTTTCCTTCAGAAACTGTTCTCTCTTGAGGGGAAGGTGCCAATTCAAGGAACTTTTCCAAAAATGGTTGAACGCCGAAGTTTGTCATTGCCGAACCGAAAAACATCGGTGTCAATGTTCCGTTTTTTACCTTTTCCAAATCAAAAGGATCTCCGGCTTCATCGAGTAATTCCAAGTCATCTTTTAAAGATTGTAAAATTTCTTCGGAAATATTCGCTTTTATATTTTCATCATCTATTTTTCCTGAGATAACATTTAATTTTTTAGTGCCGTGAGCATTATCTTTTATAAAAATATGGCACATTTCATTTTCACGATCATAAATTCCGGTATAGCTTCCGTTTATTCCGATAGGCCAGTTCATAGGACAAGAACGAATGCCCAAAACTTCTTCGATGTCAGCCATAAGGTCAAAAGGATTTTTACCGAAATGGTCTATTTTGTTTACAAATGTAAAAATCGGTATTCCTCGATCGCTGCAGACCTTGAAAAGTTTCTTCGTTTGAGCTTCGACACCTTTTGCAACGTCAATGACCATGACGGCACTGTCTACCGCCATAAGTGTACGGTAGGTGTCTTCAGAGAAATCTGCGTGTCCCGGTGTGTCCAAAATATTTATGCGACACCCGTTGTAGTCGAATTGAAGGACTGAACTTGTAACGGAAATACCACGTTGTTTTTCTATTTCCATCCAGTCAGATACCGCATAACGGGAAGTTTTACGTGCTTTTACCGAGCCGGCCAAATGTATAGCGCCTCCGTAAAGCAATAATTTTTCGGTTAATGTAGTTTTACCCGCATCCGGATGAGAGATGATGGCAAAAGTACGACGTCGTTTCATTTCTTCCAAATCTGTCATAATACACCTCTTGATAAATATCCTTTCTATTATACCATTACATACAATTTACGTCATTTAACATAAATTTTAACTAAGATTTGAATTCATGCCGATAATTGATTGAGGCTGCAAATTTGTATATGACTTTTTTGATTTCCGCATCGGAAATTAAAGTGTCGACATCCTTTTCGGAAGATATTATAATATTTTGCTTTTTTATGAAATGCTCAAAATCCTTTTTTAATTTTTGTATGGATTTTGAAGGTTCATATATATTTATATTTTTTTTGAAAGCCTTTTCGTACAGCATTTTGATTAATACGGGGCGGAAATAATATTCCATAAAGCAACGTTCAATCCAAAAATCAAATTCCGTATTTTTTAGTTTTTGTGCTGAAGGAAGTAATTTAAGATATAAAAAAACTCCGTCTTCCACACCTTTCCAAAAATCTGCAAATGCAAAATTGTACATATTGTCTTTTTGCGATTTTATATAAGTGAAAGCATCTTCATTTATAATACGTATTTTGTCTTTGTTCGGGAAATACGGAAGCATTTGTTCTTTGAACAAACGTATTACTTCTTCATTCATTTCAACAACCGTTACGGTATCTACATTTTCTTTCTCCGAAACCATGAAGGTATAATATCCCAAACCGAGTCCGTAAGTGATTACATTTCCATGTGCCTTTTCTATTTCTTTTTGCATTGAAAGTATTTCACTCATTACTATACTCATCCAGACTTTGTTGTTTTCAAGCAGCACCGGATAGGAGACTTTTTCTTTGAAAAATCCGGTTTTTATGTGTAAAAAAGGATTTTCGGTGTTGAATGAATTATTGTAAGATTGAAAAAATTCAAACGGTAATGTTTCGTGTGTTTTTAGTAAGAGTGCATTTTTTATTTTTTTGTATATATGTATGTGTTTATTGTATGGATTGTCGGTTATATTTTTCTCATCATATATTTCGGTTTGAGAAATTATACCGGACATGATTTTTTCGTACATTTCTTCCGGTCCGATTAAATTTGTAAGCTCGGAATAGGGAAGAAATTCTTCAGGATAATTGTACAGATTTTCTATTGCATCATCTACCGTGTCGGAAAATCCTATTGACACTATTCCGTATTTCAGCGGATTTTGTTTGTTTAACGATTCAATCCATTGCATATCCGGATTTTCTACATAAAGTCTGCTTGAGATTTCATTCAACATAATGTCGTTTGTAATTTCTGCAAGAAGATATTTGTTCCATAAGTTTTGTATATGTTTTTTTATTTGTTCCGAGGGTTTAATATCCATAAAATCTCCGTTCTTTATAAAAAAAGGAATGAAAAATATCCATTCCTTGTATCATTCTGTATAGGTCAGTTTCAAATGTTTGCGTAAAAATTCAATCAGGTGAGGAACATTGAACGTTGAATTTTCTTTTTCCTCATTGTTCGGTATGAATACCGAAAGCCTTGACGGAAGTACCTCTATACTGATTGGAAATTCAGATCCTATTTCTCCGTCTATATTTGTTAAAAGTTCGGTATTTTCATCTTCTATTGAAATGTGCGCTTTTTTCACGTCTATTACTGTCATTGTGTCGGGACCGAATTGTTCACCCGTAATCAGTTTAGGCGCTTCTTTGAGAGTATTTATCCATGAGAAGTCTTTGAAAAGTACAAGTTTTATTACACCTTTATTACGATCTTTTGTAGGCATGAAGTTATGAAAGCTTCCTGCCGAGTCCGTAAGCATTGCAGCTATAAGAGGTGATGAAATTTGTATTATCGTTCCGTTTTTCATTTCTATCCGAAATCTGTAGGACGGTTGTTTGTTTATAACTTGAAGTGCTTTCATAAAATAAGCCATCGAACCGAAAAGTGTTTTTTCTTTTATTGTTACTTTTCCGACAGTTTCGGCAATGAGTCCGGCGGCAACCACGTTTATGAAATAACGTTTGTTTATTTTGCCTACATCGATTTTTGTTTTTGTCGCATTTTTGAGCATGCGAATTGCACCTTTAGGGGAACGAGGTATATGCAATGCTCTTGCAAGATCGTTTACAGTTCCGAAGGGTACGAAACCGAATGTAGAGGTGCTGTTTTTTACCGGAATTATTCCGTTTATCGTTTCATTTATAGTTCCGTCTCCGCCCATGCAAATTATATCTTCATTGTTTTTTGCTGCTATGCGTGCAAAACGTGTAGCATCTTTTGTTTTTTTTGTAGTTTTTATTGTAATATTTTCATATTTTTCTTTTAAAATATCCGAAAGCATGGGTAAATAGCGTGTCGAACGCCCTCTTCCCGATGTGGGATTTACAATTACGGTACAATTTTTTTCCAATTTGCTCACCTTTATAATGTTAAAATATACACGACTATTATAACAAAAAAAGTGTAACTGTTGAAATATTTAATCAATGTGTTTTTTAAACACAAAAGACAGGTAAATTCGATCACCTGTCTTTTTATTTTCGAATCATTCTTTCACTGAGTAATTTGAAAGGATTTTCAGTAGGAAAATCATCACTGTCGTATAATAATCCTTTTCTGCTTTTGATAATCGTTCTGTTTGCGATTTCTTTTTCCAATACGATTTTTGCCGTATTTAAAAATGAAGTACATTCAAAATTATGATTATCTTGTGAAATTTTACGCTCCAATACGGGAGCTTTCAATTTATGTTGGATACTGCGATAGTGCATCGATTTTTTACTGCCTTTTTCAGAACATGCACGCAGTAAAAGTTCTATTTTGTAGTTTTTACTTTTCAGTTCTTCCAATAATGAAAGCGTAAATTTTTCGTTGCTGAAATTCGTTTCATATATAAATGAACACCTTTTATCAATTACATATCTTAAAGAAAAATCTGCCAATGCTTTACATGTTTTTTCAGAAAAATATGCTGTCGAGCAAGGAAAGTTTTTGTTGTCCGAACTTAAACGAAATCCGCAAAACTCGTCCGGAGAAATTCTTATTATTTTTCCTTTTTTTTCTTCAACGATAATGGAGGACATTCTGGATTTTCCCGATCCCGGTTGTCCTGCAATTATATAAACCGTAGGATTATTTTCTTTTGTTTCTGTATAACGCTCCAAGCAGGGTACTACCTGTGTATTGAATAATGTATCCAATTCTTTGGGCGTGTATGAATCGTCGGTTACTGTGTCGACACGACAAAAGACTTGGTCGGTTATGTACTTTGTTTCAATTGCAAATGCTTCATTTAACATTGAAATTTGATTTTCATGTGACAATCCTGTCGCACGTCTTTGTTCCAACATTGAAGATTCATATACAGTCGACATTTTCAAACTGTGTATTCGTTCAAGATCGTCTTTTGAAACTTTGCAAATATTTCTTAAGCTCCAAAGAGTGTTATAAATTGTAGAGAAAATTTCTCTGTTCACATCTAATTGGATATAAGGCGGTGTATCTTCCGCTTCTTCGTACAATTCCTTTAAAGTCCGCTCGTCATACGGCATAACCTTACCACTTCCTTTTCATATAAAAATTATTAGCGTATCCATCATAGCAAAGATACGTTTTTTTGTCTATGTACGATGAAAATAATGTTTTTTATATTTTAAGCACCGTAAAAATTTTTGGAAAAATGATGAAACGGCTGATAATCATGAGTATTTTAGCTTGTAAATTAATAACGATTTCATAAATTGCATAACATGGAAATATGCAGTGAAATATGGTAACATTGAATTAAATTTAAGACTTTACATATAGTGTAAAAATGAGGAGAATAAATGTTTATTATTCCATATATTGCATTACTGATTGTATGCGTACTTTTTTTTATTGTATGTTATTTTTTGATATGCGGACATTCTCGTAAAAAGTCGAAGAAAGCTTGTGTAAAAAAGCGTAGTAAAAAGAGTTTTTCCGAAAGCGGATTTATACACGGTAAAAATACACATGAGGATGAGAAATTGATAGAGAAAGTCGCTCAAGACACTCTCGTTGTTCCGCCTCTTAAAAGAGCCGACAATAAAGACATTTTCGATTCATTTGAAAAGACGAAGGCTTTTTCACGTGATGAATTGAAAGGTAATTTGAAGTCTGCGGAAAAAGAAAGTTACAAAGAATTTGACAATGAACCTTCTCCGAACGTGGTAGGGAATATAAATGATGCTTCAAAACTTGAAACTTATTTCGTACGTCATTTCTTGAATCAGTACGGAGCCGTTTCAAAGACGGTAGAAAGCGATACGAAACTTATTACTCATGCTTTGATTTCTTCATTGAATATGACCGACAAAGAAGCATGCGATACTTTGATGCATTTAATGGTTCAAGAAGCGCTGCAGAATGCACAGAAAACTTATATAATGATGCCTTCGGAATGTATAAAAGGCATGGTTGTTGCGGCATTTTGCGATGTTGCACGTGGAAGTCGTACGGATACGAAAACGATTATTGCTTATGATGCGTTGAAATCAATGCCTCGTATGGAAGAAAATTCGTTCAAAGCACTTTCACTTCTTTTGATTTTCCATTATTCCGGAAGTTCCGAGATAACCGATTCCGCATCTATAAATAGATATGCCGAAAAATACGTTTCACCCTTTATAAACGATTTGCCGGATGTATACAGCGGATACCAACAGTTGGAATACTTGCATTGTATTTCACTTCAAAATAAAGACATTGCATTCGGTGAAGTGTTGCATAATTCTTATCCTCTCATATTTTCTTATCGAGGAGCGATGAAGAGCGAGTTGAAAGAATTATGGAATTTTGACGACAGTATTCTTGTGCCGAGTTTGTATAATTCGTACTATAAATTACCGGCATCCGATGACTCGCTGTTGGATGAATTTTTTGACAAAAACGGAATTTACGATGAAAAGATTAAACATCATATAAGAGCATTACTTCATTCAAGACCCGTTGCATATGACAGAAAAGAATTGAATCATATACTCGGAAAAATTTCAAATGATTTGAAATTGCTTCAGGAAGAATGGGATACAGGAATGCTTCGCCGTTCATCTCTGACTTTGATGGGTATGTACATAGCACATATTTACATACGTGAAGTAATCGGAGAAAATTTTGATATTTCACACTGGATTTAATTTATAAAGGGTTCGAGGAGGTTTCATGGGAATATTTGATATTATCGGGCCGGTTATGATAGGACCGTCAAGTTCTCATACTGCCGGTGCGGCAAGAATAGGTCGTATGGCAAGAGAAATTTTAGGCGAACCCGTTGTAAAAGCGAAAATAACACTTTACGGCTCTTTTTCAGATACCGGTAAAGGTCACGGTACGGATAAAGCTTTGGCTGCAGGCCTTATGGGATACTTACCCGAAAGTGAAGAAATTCGTGACGCATTACAAATTGCAAAAGACAAAGGCATAGATATGGAATTTGTATTTTCAAACGAAGAACCCGCACATCCGAATACGGCTTTTATACAAGCGCAAGGAAAGAGCGGACACGAATCGGACATTTTAGGTGTATCTTTGGGCGGAGGACGTATAAAAATTACTGAAATAGACGGTATTTCGGTAGAAATTACAGGTGAGGAATATACATTAATTACAAATCATTATGATGTACCGGGAATAGTTGCCGCCGTAAGTTTAAGATTGGCAAATCATAATATAAATATTTCAAATATGAGAGTTTTCAGAAAAAAGAAGGGACTTAATGCGGTTATGATTGTTCATACCGATCAGGAAGTTCCCGAATCTATGATTAAAGAACTGGTGGATTGTAATAAAAATATAAAACGTGTAATTTCTTTAGGGATAATTTAAGGAGAATTATATGAAAGGTTATCATTCGATTGCCGAGCTTATGAAGCAATCCGATATTGCAAAATGTTCTCCGGGAGAACTCAGTTGCAGAAATGAAGCGGAAAGTACCGGAAAAGAGTTCGATGTTGTATGGAACAGAATGAAAAGATTGATTCCGGTATTTAAAGACTCGATAAGAAAAGGCTTGGAAAGTACAAGTAAATCTGCAAGCGGCTTGGTAGGCGGAGATGCCGAAAAGTTGAAAAACGGAAAACTGAATTTTTTGAGTCCCATATGCAAGCGTGCTGCCGTATATGCAATAGCAACTGCAGAAGCGAATGCGAAAATGTTTCGTATAGTAGCTTGTCCTACTGCCGGTTCTTGCGGAATAGTTCCGTCAATACTTATGGCGGTAGGTGAAGAACTGAATTCCGATGAAGATGATTTGACACGTGCATTATTTACGGCAGGTGCCATAGGAAAAATTGTAGCCGAAAAAGCATGTATAGCGGGAGCTGTCGGAGGATGTCAGGCGGAATGCGGAACTGCAACTGCAATGGCGGCCGCTGCGGCAATTGATTTAATGCACGGAACGACAACGCAAATGATGGATGCCATGGCATTGGCACTGAAAAATTTACTTGGACTTGTATGCGATCCGGTGGCGGGTCTTGTTGAAGTGCCATGTGTAAAACGTAACGGATTTCATGCAGTGCATGCACTTGTAGCCGTAGAAATGGCAATGTCCGGTATTCATAGTGTAATACCGGTTGATGAAGTTATTGCCGCTATGGATCAAATCGGAAAACTCATGCCGGTATCTTTAAGAGAAACAAGTCAAGCCGGTCTTGCAACAACAAAGACGGGAGAATGCATAAATAACAGATTGAGAAAAAAATAAGAGCAGAAATTTTTTGCTCTTTTTTTCTGTAAAAATACATGACGGAGAATATAAATGATGAACTCGAAAATTTTTAAAAAATTTAAGTACATAATAATATTGTTGCTATGCGTACTTGCTTTATTCACACATTTTGCAACCGAAGCCACTCCAGGACTTCAAATGTCGGATATTCCTCCATATCAAGGACGACCGTTTGTAGTTTTGAATAAAAACGTCCCCGATTTCAAAGAGTCGGATTATACTACGCAATCGTTTGAAAAATACAGTAAACAAGACAAATTGGGAAGGTGCGGCGTTGCATTTGCAAATGTAGGAAAAGAAACAATGCCGAATAAGAAAAGAGAAAGCATAGGCTCCGTAAAACCGAGCGGCTGGCAAATATCAAAGTATGAATTCATTGACGGTAAATATTTATATAACAGATGTCATCTTATCGGATACCAACTTACTGCGGAAAATGCAAACCCGAGAAATCTTATTACCGGAACAAGATACATGAACGTAAAGGGAATGCTTCCTTTTGAACAACGTGTTGCGATTTACGTGAAAAAAACAGGTAATCATGTACTTTACAGAGTTACACCGATATACGAAAAAGATAATTTGGTGGCAAACGGAGTACAAATGGAAGCCTACTCGGTGGAAGATAAAGGACGAGGAATAATATTCAACGTATTTGTATACAACGTACAACCGGGGGTATTGATAAATTATAAAGACGGTACAAATAAAAAAAGCGGATAGATAAAGACGTGTAAAAAATCAACATAAATGTTAAAATAATAAGTAAATTAAATTAAAAAATGTTGGAGGATGTATGAAAAAGTATCTTAAGATTGCTTTTTCCGATAAAGCGAGTGAGATTTTTGAAGCAACATTCAACAGAAGTATAATACCCGTACATAAAACCGACTTTACAGATGTTGCGGCAATTATAATAACTACCGAAGAGCAAAATATATTGGAAAATAAAGACATACAAGCTTTCGGTATTCCCGTTTTTTTGATTTTAAAAAACAATGAAAAAATAACCGATTATGCACTCGGAAAAGTATTCAGTCTTATAAATTTAAAATCGGCAGACAAGAAATTTTATGTAAGACAAATAGAAAGTGCGGCAGATAAATACGAAGAAAGTATGTTACCGCCGTTCTTGGGTAAATTAATGAGATATGTGGAAAAAGGAAATTCCGCATTCGATTGTCCGGGGCATCAAGGCGGGGATTATTTCAAAAAACATCCTACAGGAAGATTGATGTATAATTTTTATGGAGAAAATACATTCCGTGCCGATCTTTGCAATGCGGATGTAGAATTAGGAGACCTTCTGATACATGAAGGAGCTGCACTTGAAGCGCAAAAACACGCTGCACGTGTATTTCATGCCGATAAAACATACTTTGTTTTAAACGGTACATCCGGTGCAAACAAAATTGTATTGAATGCACTTCTCTCTCCGGGAGATTTGGTTTTATATGAAAGAAATAATCATAAATCCGTAAGTTTCGGAGCATTGATACAAGCGGGTGCAATTCCCATATATCTTGAAACGGCAAGAAATCCTTTCGGCTCGATCGGAGGTATACTCGAACATTGCTTCAATGAAGAATACATAAGAAGTCTTATCAGAGAACGTGATCCAAAAAAAGCTGAAGAAGAACGTCCGATAAGACTTGCTGCCATACAATTGGGAAATTATGACGGATGCATTTACAATGCAAAACAAATTGTAGACAAAATAGGTCATCTGTGCGATTACATATTCTTTGACTCAGCATGGGTAGGATATGAACAGTTCATACCAATGATGAGAGATTGCAGCCCTCTTCTGTTGGACTTGAAACCTACAGACCCCGGAATTATAGTAAGTCAATCCGTCCATAAACAACAAGCCGGATTTTCAATGGCATCGCAAATACATAAAAAAGACTCACACATAAAGGGGCAAAAAAGATACTTACCGCATAAAAGACTGAACAGTTCATTCATGATTCATTCATCAACATCACCTTTTTACCAAGTATTTGCATCACTTGATGTAAATGCAAAAATGCAAGAAGGGAAAGCCGGCAAAAAATTATGGATGGAATGTGTTGAAAATGCAATAGAAGCAAGAAAATCCATTATAAGAAACTGTCATTACGTAAGACCGATGGTTCCTCCGATAGTACATGGGAAAAATTGGGAAGACGGAGATACAAAGAAAATGGCAAATGATATTGCATACTTTGCCTTTGAACCGGGCGGTAAATGGCATTCGTTTCACGGCTACGGCAAATGGCAATATTTCATAGATCCGTGTAAACTGCAACTTTTGACACCCGGTATAGACATTGAAAGCGGAAAATATAAAAAATTCGGTATACCCGGAATAATATTGGCGGACTATCTTCGTGAAAACGGAATAATTCCCGAAAAATGCGATTTGAATGACATACTGTTTTTGATGACACCGGCAGAATCGAAAATAAAGTTGGATAATTTAATAACAAAACTTGTAAAATTTGAAGAACTTATAGATAACGATGCACCTATGGAAAAAGTATTGCCCACCATATTCTCAAAACACAGAGAAAGATATAGCGGATATACGATAAAACAATTGTGCAGTGAAATTCATGAATTTTATAAAGCTCGTATGGTAAATGTTCTGCAAAAAAGACTTTTCCTTAAAGAATACTTACCCGAATATGCAATGAGTCCGCAAGAAGCCAACTATGAATTGATACGAAATAATGGAGAAATTGTCGAAATAAACAAAGCGAAAGACAGAGTCGCTCTCGAAGGCTGTCTGCCATATCCTCCGGGAGTTATATGTGTACAACCGGGAGAAAGATGGTCTGAAACGGCGGTAGATTATTTCCGCTATTTGGCTGAAATAACAAACAGACTTCCGGGATTTTCACCCGAACATCAAGGTGTTTACTTGGAAAAAGGAAAAGACGGAAAAAAATCATTATATGTATATGTACTGAAAAAAGAATACGATAAGAAATTCAGTAAAAAAATTTAAAACTGTAAAATATAAAAAATAAAAGGTCGCTCAGGCGGCCTTTTGAAATTTATATAAAAATAGATTATGTAAATATCGCACTTACAAAAGAGTATTGTAAAAATTTTGAGCGTTTGTTTCGGAAAAACAAATGTTACTTATTATTATTTGAAATAATTTACAGTCGATTTAATTGATTTATGTCTACATTTGATAAATAATTGAAAAATACATTATTACCATAAGTAATTTTTATTATAATGGAATATTATATTATATAATCTATCGATTAAGCGAAAATTACCGATATAGATAACTGTAATGTTATAAAAAATACTTAATTAAAAATTAAGTATAAGACCGAAAAATAAAACGGTATTGAGAAAATATTTACGAAATAAAAAAGATATTATGCCGCCCTTAAAAAAAGAAAAACGTTGAAATAAGTTGCAATAAGTAAAGATTTAAAAAACTTATAAAAGAAAAAATTCAAATTATATCGGATAAAATGAGATTTTTTTAATAAAATCTCAAGTAGAAAAGTATAATATTTTTGAACTTGGAGGAATTTGAGCATTCTTAAAATTGAAAATAAAAAATAAGGACGAACCTAATTAAATTGATAATATACATAACAAAGTGATTATATAAAATGTCCTATAAGTAAATAGCATACGTTTTCAATATTGGAATGAAAAACACTTATTTTGTATTATGATATTGAATAAAACGGGTATAAATTTCGTTTTATATTTATCACACAGTGAGCGCGCATTCTGTGGTAGAAACATTTCATTTTATAAATGTTATTGTTGGGAGGTCATTGATTTGAAGCAGTTTAAGATTGCATATTCAGAAAAAGCTTTAGA
>NZ_CAMUNF010000012.1:0-30817 GCF_947090205.1 Dialister micraerophilus | reverse complement strand
ATGCATACGGCTATGTATTGAAGAAAGAATACGAAAAGAATTTCGTAAAATAATATAGCTTATGAAAACAGGTGAGAGAGAAATCTCTTACCTGTTTTTTTATATAAGTAATGTAAAAATAAATATATATAACAATTAATTGAAAAATTGCTTTCACAAGCCACCCAAGACAGTACGACAAATATTTCTACGCAAGTAACAAATATAAGTAATGATATTACAAATCTGAAAGGCGGATTCATTGTCAGTGACGGAACAAAGAGTAAAGAAATTACACTGGGCGGAACTGCAAAAGACAAACTTACCTTTGCAAGCGCAGATAAGAACTTAACCGCTACTTTCAATGAGACAACTAAGACAATCAGCTACGGAGTAAATGTAGCAAACTTAATCGGTGATATTAATAAGTCGGATACAAAGATTACGAATGTAGACTTAACCAATAATCAGACCATCACGAATCTGAAAACTGAAATACAGAACATCACCAATAACGGTACAACGTCAATGAACGGTATAAATTTCTATCTTGGCGGTACATCGAGCGGAACTACATATACACCGTCTGCAAAAGCTGAGGATACATGGAAAAATTCACGTATCGTATTCGGTGAAGGATTGAAAGCTGAAAAATTGAAAGATGCCGGTAACAATGAATATACGAGAATCAGTGCAACAGGCGGAGGACAAGGCGGTAAATCGGCTTATGAAATTTGGAGAGATCATAAAGATGATAAGGGACTCACACCGAATTCAAACAAATCGGAAACAGAATTTTTGGATAGTTTGAAGGGACAGAGCGGTATAAAAGGTGCAGATGGAAAAGACGGTAAATCCGCTTATGAGGTTTGGAGAGATTATAAAGAAGGAAATGATTCACAACCGAATAAGGGCAAATCGGAAAAAGATTTCATGAATTACATGAAAGGAAAAGACTGCTCTGCAGATATTCAACACATAGCGGATAATGTGATAAAAGGATTATCTGCTATGGACGGAAGAATGAATAGCATCAGTGCGGGAGCTGCAGCACTGTCGGCACTTCATCCTGTTTCCAATGAATATAATCCTGATGATAAATTGGACTTCTCGGTAGGATTCGGACATTACAGAGGTGAAAATGCGGTAGCAATAGGTGCTTACTACAGACCCAATCCGAATATGATGGTTTCTCTTGGAGGTGCGTTTAACGGATATGATAATTTGTTGAATGCCGGACTTTCATGGAAACTAGGCAAGGGAAATGAAGTAGCAATGCTTTCGAAAAAAGTGTTGCTTAATGAAGTTATTAGACTTACGAAAATAAATAAAGAAATGGCAGCAAAAATAGAGTTGCAGGAGGAAAAGATAGCACATCAGGAAAGTATGATTAGTGAGCAAGATGCAAGACTGAAAAAGATTGAATCGCTTTTGGCAGTCAAGTAGTACACAAAAAAAGAACTTCGGAAATTTCCGAAGTTCTTTTATTTGCCGATTATATATCGTATTTATATAAATTCTGTTGTGCACTCTTTTTTACGAATTCGCTGAAGTGATCGATAATGTATTCACGCAGCAATACGGCAACGAGTGATAATTTGGTATCTGCTTTCCATGATAAATTCAAGTAGCGGTGGCATTTCGGAGATTCGATTTTTATAACTGAAATTTCGTCTCCGATAGCGCTGTTCCAAGTTATTTCCGGAACTAAAGCAATACCCAGTCCGGCATGTACAAATTCTCTTACGGTGTCGGGACTGTCACTTTCCATAACTATTTTCGGAATAAAACCTGCTTCTTTGCAAAATGTATCTGTTGCGGAACGTAAACCCATACCTTTGGGTGCGGCGATGAAATTTGCATCCGAAAAATCACTCAACTTGGCATTTGTCAAATTTGCATGAGGATCAGAGTTATTTACAATCATTACAAGATTTTCTTTAAACAATGTTACAGTATGATTGTCGTCAATCGGTTCGACACTTGAAAACAATGTTAAATCCATTTGTTTTTGATTTATAATTCCTCTGTTGTTCGGTTGAACAACTTCAAGTAATGCTTTCGGATGTTCCTGTTTGAATTTCATAAGAAAGACGGGAATTGATTTAGATGCAGATAAAATGACTAAACGTACAGTCATCTGTTGCAAGTTTTGTGATTCACTTAATTCTCTTTGAAGAGATTCCAAGTCACGTAAAAAATTTTTTGAGTATTTAAGTAATATTTCTCCGTTTTTTGTAAGTTTTATGTTTCTTCCGTAATGCTCAAACAAGGTTACACCCAATTCATCTTCCAATCCGCGGATACTTCTCGAAAGAGCCGGTTGTGCTATATGTAATTCTTTTGCGGCATTTGTCATATGTTGAAGTTCCGCTGTTTTTTGGAAATAAAGTAGAGTTGTGAAATTGAGTTTCATATGAGTATCCTTTCATCTGTTGTGCCGAATTTAGATAGCACTTGCAAATTTGTTATTATAGTTGTATACTATAAACAGATATAAAAAATATCTTTATATAAATTATGTTCAGTTTAATTTTTAAGTAAGTTTTATGAATGGAACTATAAGTATAAATATTGCTTAATAAATTTTATTATAACATATTTATTATTAGTTTTACATTTTGTTATTAATAAAAAAACGATATTAAAAATGTAAGGAAGGAGCGTGAGTGTAATGACAACATCAAATAATGTTATGAAAAGTAATTTGACTGCAATATTTTCTAATGAATCGGTTTTAAGTAAAGTTGTTATTCAGACCGCGTTCCTGTTTTTGAATTCTATTGAAGCAATCGTATGCGGAATGAAAGCTTGGAAACCGTTGGGAAGAGGTTTGTAGTATTTCATGTATGCTGTCGTCTTTTTTGACGATATTTTGATGAGCGTCAGTAGATTGTAATATGATGGGCATTTTATGTCCGTGTACTTGTTTATTACCGGTGCACTGTGTTTTTATAGTGGATTAAACAAATCATATACCGAATATGTATTGAAGACGCTTATTGCGTCTTTTTGTTATTTTAAGGAGAGTTTTACTTTATGTGGTACGAAATGAAGCGTGATGTCAAGAAAATGGGTTCGATAATGACACCTATTTTAATTGCGCAACTTTCGATTGTTATTATTAACTTTGTGAATACAACCATGTCGGGACATGCGGGAACTTCGGACTTGGCAGGTGTTGCTATAGGTGCCGGTATTTTCGGGCCGCTTATGGCTGCAATTGTAGGTTTTTTGATGGCAGGTTCACCGATTATTGCGCAATACGTAGGTAAGCACAATGTTCATTCTGTTCCGGCAGTTGTTCGTACAGGTCTTTACTTTGCAATTATTATAGGTGCACTTTGTTTTATCGGTTACTTTTTTGCAATAGATTCCCTTTTGTCGGGATTATCTCTTGAACCCGAGGTAGAGCATATAGCAAGATATTATTTATTGTTTATGATCGGTGCGTTATTGGTTATTTCATTGGTTATTCCGTTGCGTTTGGTTATAGATATTGTAGGAAGCGCTTCAATTTCGATGAAATTGTTTATGCTTGCGGTACCTTGCAACATTTTGATGAACTATATATTTATGTTCGGACATTTCGGAATGCCGCGTTTGGGCGGAATAGGTGCCGGAATTGCCACATTATTGACCTATCTCTTCGTTCTCGGTCTTTTTATTGCCGTTATTATGAAAAACGAAGAGTTCATGGGCAAGGAAATTTTCTCCAACTTCAAGCAAGGATTTGTTGATTGGAAAGAATATTTGTCTATCGGAGTACCGAACGGATTGTCAATTCTTATGGAAGAAGGACTTTTCGGTGTAATTTTGATACTTATGACAAAGTTCGGAACGGAAACTCTTGCTGCGTATCAGGTAGCAAGTAACTTTGCAAATTTGTTGTACATTATTCCGCTCAGCTGCTCAATGGCGCTTACAATAATGGTAGCTATGGCTGTAGGTGCACGTAACTATGAATTGGCAAGACGTTACAGACGTGCAGGACTTGCCATTACATTGACTTGTTCTTTGCTGACTATGGCTGCAACCGTATTGTTCGGAAGAGTTATAGCTTCTGCATATACGAGTGAAGCGGTAGTAATAGAATTGGCAAGAGGTTTCTTGATTTATGCGGCAGGCTGGCAATTTTTCGATGCCGTTGCAGCACCGATTCAAGGTGTATTGCGTGGATATAAAGATACTAAAGTTCCGTTTTTACTTACGGTGCTTGCATACTGGGCAATTTGTTTCCCGATAGGTTTCTACTTGGATCATATTTTGAATTTTGAAGCTCATTCATATTGGTTGGGATTGGATTTCGGTGTAGGATGCTCTGCAATTTTCATGGTATGGAGACTTAGAAAAATTGAAGGCAAGTACATTGACGACCTTGAAGACGAAGAAGCTCCGAAGTTTAAATCGTCCTTTGATAAGGCTCATAACAAACGCAGTTACAAACCGCAAAAATCTGTACGTAAATTAACTGCAGAATTATCTAAAGTTGTAGAAAAAGTGCGGTGTGACGGAATAATGAATGCATTTTTTCTGAATAATTTCAGAATATTGATGTGGATATGGAAAAATAAATTTCACGATCTTAAATTGAAAGTTGTAGGAAGAGCATCCAGGGCATACGTGCCATAGGGTCGCTAATGTAAAACCACCCTTTTGAGGGTGGTTTTGTTTTATAAAAAATTTATGAAAATAATTTGAAATTCAAACCGGATATTGCAAGTGAATTTGAATTTAGAATACAAACTTGAGTATGAGTAAATTGTTTTTTCAGTAATAAGTTATTTTAATATGGGGTAAGCGATTAAAAAATTTTTGAAATATTTTATTGTATTTTATTTGTGAATTATAAAATAAAAAAAGTCATTTCATTACGAAATGACTTTTTGTCGTTGCGGGTTCGGAATCAAGTAAAAAAATGGAGCGGGTGAAGGGAATCGAACCCTCGTATCCAGCTTGGAAGGCTGGCGCTCTACCATTGAGCTACACCCGCAGATGGTCGGAGCAGCAGGATTTGAACCTGCGACCCCTTGGTCCCGAACCAAGTGCGCTACCAAACTGCGCTATGCCCCGGCAACGTAATTGATTATATCAGCTAATAAAAATATTGTCAATTTATTTTGCAAACTTTTTTTTAAAAGTGAAAAAAGCTATACAAATGCGTATTTATTATATCACCTTTTAAAAAATTTTTACAAGTATAATAAAAACAGTAAGTAATATTGAACAGGTTTAATTGTTTGTGATATTATTAAGGTGAATTATGAGCGGAGGTGTTCAAATGTCCAAACATATTATTACTATCAACGAATCTTCTTTACAAGATACAATGAAGTTTGAAGGTTGCAGCGAATGTCATACATCGTGTCAATCTGCTTGTAAAACGAGTTGTACCGTAGGTAACATGGTTTGTACCGAACAGGAAGATGCAGAAGTTGCAGCAGAAAAAAGAGCATAATATGAAATCCCGTACTGTGATTGCAAGTGCCTTGTGCTTTTCTCCGTAGAAAATTTTGAGCTTTAAGGCAAGTGTTTTTGAGTTCGGGATTTTTATTGTGTAAAAAAGGAGAGATTTTGTGAGTATCGTAACTCCTATGATTCATCGTTTCAAACAACATGGAATGAATATTGTTTTGGACGTAAACAGCGGTATTGTTCATGTTGTAGATCAAATTACATACGATGTATTGGAATTTTATAAGGGAACAAACAGAAGTGAAGTTTTCAACAAACTTTGCGGTAAATATAATAAGGATGAATTGATTGAAGTCATGGATGAGGCCGATGAGTTGATTAAAGCTCGAAAGCTGTATGCACCTATGGATTCGGCTTACAAAATTGCAGTCAATGACAGACCTATTATAAAAGCTATATGTCTTAATATTGCACATGATTGTAATTTAAGATGTAAATATTGCTTTGCCGGTCAAGGCGGATACGGTAAGTGGCGTATGCTTATGAGCTTTGACGTAGCAAGACGAGCTATAGATTTTTTGATTGCTCACAGCGGACCGCGCAAGCATTGTGAGGTGGACTTTTTCGGCGGCGAACCTTTGATGAATTGGCATGTAATTCAACAAACGGTTACATATATACGTCAGAAAGAAAGAAAACATAATAAAATAGTAAGACTTTCTTTGACAAGTAACGGCATGCTTTTAGATAAAGAAAAAGTCAAATATTTAAATGATAATCATATAAGTCTTATATTAAGTATTGA
This sequence comes from Dialister micraerophilus, assembly GCF_947090205.1. NCBI lineage: Bacteria > Bacillati > Bacillota > Negativicutes > Veillonellales > Veillonellaceae > Dialister > Dialister micraerophilus. The sequence continues at coordinate 24,618 of NZ_CAMUNF010000012.1, read as the reverse complement.
CGGACGGCGTGAAATGCATGATCGTATGCGTCCCGGAGTACATGGTGAAGGCACTTATGACCAAATTGTAAAAAACTTGAAGTATTGCGTAGAGCATAGAAACGGTGAAGAGTACTATGTTCGAGGCACATTTACAAAATATAATTTGGATTTTACAACCGATGTAAAAGATATGGTGGATACAGGATTTCCTGCATTATCCATGGAACCTGTAATAGGCGAAGAAGGTACTGATTATTCAATCACAAAAGAAGATTTGCCGGCAATAAAAAAAGAGTATGAAAAATTGGCAGATTTTTTTATAAAAAGAGAAGAAGAAGGCAGACCGTTTTGTTTTTTCCATTTCAATATGGATTTGTGGAAAGGACCTTGCTTACCGAAACGTCTTCGCGGATGCGGTGCCGGATTTGAATATTTGGCTGTAGTACCGAACGGAGATATTTATCCCTGTCATCAGTTTGTAGGGCGAGACGGATATGTTATAGGAAATGTATATGACGGTTTGAAAAATATGAAAATGATGCGTGAATTTCGTGTAAATCATGTTTTCAACAAACCGGAATGTGTAAATTGCTGGGCAAAATTTTTCTGTTCCGGCGGTTGTCATGCAAATAATGCCGCTTTTACCGGTGATATGCACAAACCGTATAGTCTTACATGTGAAATACAGAGAAAACGTGTGGAATGTGCAATGATGATTCAAGCTTATAACAGTTTAAAAAAGCCGGATGTAATGGCAAGACCCGTAAGCAGGCAAGCAAAATTGAATGTATTGAGAGAAAAAATATAATGAAAACTTCTTATCTTGAGAAAAATTGCTCAATGATAAGAAGTTTTTTATATTGCGTTTCAGCATTACTTGATTATCGATATTTTCGTACTTATTTGTTTGTATGGATATAAGATTTAAGCTATAATGAAGAAAGATAAAATACGATGATTATATAGGAGGAACTCTTATGAAACTTAAACGATTGGCTGTATGTGCAGTTGCAACTTTAATGCTCGGAACGGGTATAGCTTCACAAGTATCCGCTTTTAATTTGGGAAGTTTTTTAGGTGGAGTTGTAAAAGTAGGTGGAATAGGGTTTTTAGTAGATAAATACGGTGATTCCGTAAACAGTGCAATTAATTCTCTGATGATGAAAGAAGGTGCCGGCACAAATTACGCAACGAAAGTTGTACCTATTGTAAGTATAGGTGATTCAGGATATATAGGTGCCGCACAGGTAATCGGAGATGCAAATCAAGTAGCTAAAGTTAAAGCTGTGGGTCAATTGGAAATAGGATGGAATGACAAACTTTTCAGAATAAAAGGACTTGTTCCTATGGACAGTATGGATCCGACCGCATTTTCAAGAGTTCAAGGTGTGGGAGTTTCAGCTGTAATAGACGTAAGAATTTAAGGGGGATAATTTATGAAAAGGGCTATACTTGTTGCAGGTATAACAATGATGTTAATAGGCTCGGTGTCAGCAATGGAACCGGCAACTTTAAACGGTAAAATGGATAAATTGGATTCAGCGGTATTCGGAGGAGTTCAAAACGGTTCTTTGATTCATCGTGTTGATGCAGTTGACTCCGTTATTTACGGAAAAAGCAGAAAAGGAGACGGACTTGATGAACGTGTATCAAATCTTTACTCCGAAGTAATTCATGATGATGAAGGGGAAACACCTTCACTCGGTACACGAGCAAATGCTTTGGAATATTACATAACGGACGGAATAAAGCAAACATCACTTGAAGAACGTGTTCAGGATATGGAAAGTACCGTATTCGGTGCTGCAAAAACCGGCCCTTTGAATAAACGTATAAATGAATTGGAAAAAGAAGTTTATGGAAACCGTCATTTTGCAATGCAAAATATTGAACTTCCGGCAAACACCGTATTCAAAATAGCATTGAATGAAGATGTAGGTACAAAAACAAATGAAGAAGGGGATTCCGTTTCATTTACAGTTGAAGAAGACGTAGTTGTAGGAAATGTTCTCGTTCTTCCGAAAGGTGCACAAGGAAGCGGAGTTGTTACAAAAGTGGTAAAACCGCGCAGTTTCGGAAGAAGCGGTTCACTTGATATAGCATTCGATCAAGTATTTTCAATAGATGAAGAAGAGATACCTACCGTACTGGGTCCGGAAGCCAGAGAAAAACTTAAAATGGAAGCTGCCGCAGTAGGTGCTTCTGCAGTAGGTGCATTGGCTTTAGGTCCTATCGGATTGGTAGGAGGATTTTTCGTAAAAGGTAAAGATGTCGAAATGCCTGCGGGATCGACACTTTATATACAGACAAAAGAAGCGGTTCAGACAAGAGGTATGGTAATGGTACCCGGTGAACCTGAATTGATTTTAAATGAAAAAGTAAGCTCAAGTGCAAAACAGGAAGATGCAAAAAAAGATACAAAAACTTCAAACGAAACCGAAGTTATAAATCTTTCAAAAGATGAAAAAGGTGTAGTAAAAGTAAAAGATACTGAAAAAACGGTTTCGGAGAATAATAAAGCAGTTTCAGCGAACAATAAAGATGAAAAGACGGAAGAAAATTTAAAAAAAGATTCATCAAAAGAAAATAAAAAAGAAAGTAAAACGCTGAAAGATGACGATGATGTATCTATGGTGATTGTAAGAAATGAGTAAATTCGAGAAAAAAATTTTATTGTTGACTTTAATAAGCGTATGTCTTGGCGGAAGCGGTGTATTTGCGACCTCTTCCGCTAACGCTATGTACGCAACATTATCGAATACGCAAAAAAATATTTCCGGGAAAAATATAAAAAAATCCCCTTTGAGTTTATCTGCAGACAAATTGAGATATAGCGATTTAACTAAAGAGGTAAACGTATCCGGTAATGTTGAGTTGATACATGATGAGGATGTATTTCATACCGATAAAATAGATGGAAATACCGATTCCGAAAAATATATTATTCCGAATTTTCTGAATTGGAAAAGACAGAATTTTGAAGTTAATGCAAAAAAAGGTGAATATTACGGAAAAACTTCAGATGCATATTTGTATGACATCGAAGGTCTTTATCAAGGAAAATATTATTTCAAAGGTAAAGAACTGGAAAAACAAGGAAACAACGGATTATTTATCGTCAAAAACGGATACTTAACTACCGAAAGTGCGATGGCGAAGGTTCCTGATTATAGAATAGAAGCCGAAACTTTGGAGTTTTTACCGGGGAATTACTATATTGTCAAAAATGCAAAACTTATGGTCAAAAACACTGAAATTTTGCATATTAATGAACGTAAAGGACGATTGGGAAAGCGTAAAAAAGTAAATTTGTGGTACTTGCTTCCGAGAGTAAAAACAAGTAGAGATTTGGGTATAGGAATATATAACACAATTTATTATCCGATAGGATTGCGCAACAATATCAATTTTTACATTGAAAATGAATGGTATACAAAAGCAGGATATGTTCCGGATGTAGGTTTTGAAAAAGATGAAGATAACTATAATATAAAAATTCATGCGGCAAGAGAACAAAGCAGTGTGAATGACGATGTTTATTTCATATGGAAGAAACCGTCCGTAGATTTTGAAATGAAAGAAAGACAAATCGGAAATTATCCGCTATATATAAGAACTTCGGGAGATTTAGGATATTGGTCGGAAAATGAAGTCAAGGGAACTCATTTCGGTATGAATATAAATGTTGTCGGAAAAACTGTGCCCATAAATAAAAAAGTGAATTTCGATTGGTCTTTGGGATATAGTCACGATTATTACGGATTCAATAAAAAAGTCCGTACCGACAAATATTATAATTTGGGATTCAGAGGCAAATTTAATAAATTTGATATGGGCATAAAATATACAGATCATAATTTCAGCGGGGAAACACCTTATAATTATGACAAATATGAAAATATAAAGCCTGTTGCAATGAGTATAAAAGTTCCGATTACAAGACTGGATGAATTTGAAGTTAAATATGTAATAGATACTTCAAGCGGAATTTTGAAGAACAGATACTATACATATTACAGAGATATGCATTCTTTAAAAGGAAGAATAAGTTATGATTCCGTAAAAAACAGAATTGATGCGGCAATTGATTTTAAAGATTTTTAAGATGTTTATTTTGAGTCGGGAAACATATGAAGCTTAAAAAGATATGGATATGGAGTGCGGTTATAGCGGCAGTTGTACTTACGATACTCGGAATGTACGGTGAAGATTTAAGTCTTTTGAAGCGTAATGAAAAAACTGAAGAAACAAGTTATGCGTATGAAAGCGGAAATATGGGAAATTCCGATTCAAAAGCAGAGGTTGAAAAAGTGTATGATGCAGGAATGTACTTGCGATTCAAACCTTTAAAAGATCCTTTTCATAGTGAAGGTATATCTAAAATAGATGCGGAAATGAAAAACGGTATGAATGTAAAAAATACGCAAACCGCTAATTTGAAGCATGAATATAAAGGGCGAAAAAATACGCCGGTTCCGGATTTATACGGTGTGGCGGCATTGGGTAATTCACGAAAGGCATTGCTTTCATACGGCAGTAATACAATAAATGCAAAAGAAGGCGACAGAGTAGGAGATTGGACTGTTGTAAGTATCGGAGATAAAACGGTTGAACTTGCAAACAATTCGGAAAGAAAAATATTGGAGTTGAAATGAAACATAAAATTTTATGCTTGGGTAGTGCGATACTGTTGACCGTATGTACAAATTTTTTTGTCGAAGCGTCCGATAATTTCAGCTTGCATGTGCAAAATGCACCGTTGCAACAGGTATTACGGAGTTTGGCTGAGCTGTCGGGAAAAAATGTTGTTATTCCGGGAGATTTGAAAGGTACGGTTACTGCAAGTATTGATAATGTTACGCCGGAAGAAGCGTTGAACTCATTACTTTTGATGAACGGACTTATAATCAAGAATGAAGGTTCGACAATGATAATTTATAATGCAAAAAGTGAATCCGACTCGGCAAAAACAATAAAAACATTTAAGTTGTCATATGGTAAATCAAATGAAATTGCAAATGAATTGAAAAATTTAACCGATAATGTACAAGTTGCATCGGATGTGGGGACAAATTCCGTAATCGTCAATGCGACACCTCGTGCAATGTCGGAGTTGGAGCATATTATAAAAGCGCTTGATATACCGGAAAAGCAAGTGAAGGTGGAAGCGGAAGTTCTTGCTGTAAATCGTTCTTATGCAAAGGATTTGGGTATAGATTGGCAATTCAAAAGTTTGACGGGACAGGCAGAACAAAGAAATGTATATGATAAAAGCAGCAAAACAAAAACATCATACTTGAAAATTCCCGAAGATTATGCAGGAATATCATATGGAAAATCCATTACAGGAAATCCGTATACATTTTTCTTTCAAGCGAAACTCAATGCACTTCTTTCGGACGGTAAAGCCAAAATTTTGGCAAAGCCGAATGTAGTTACCTTAAACGGGAGAACTGCGGAAATTTTAATCGGAAGTAAAATACCGGTTTTAGTTGAACATATGGAAAACGGAACTAAAACAACATCAATTGAATATAAAGATGCAGGTATAAAATTAACATATACGCCGAATGTAAGTAAAAACAGTGAAATAACTGCAGATATAATTGCGGAAGTATCTACACCTTACCTTGTACCTGAGATGAAAGCGTATCGTATAGTTACAAGGCAAGCGCACACAACGGTAAGATTGAAATCTGGAGATATGCTTACAATAGGTGGATTGATAGATAAAGAAGAAGCGAATAATATAAGAAAAGTTCCCGTTTTGGGAGATATACCGATACTCGGAAAATTATTTCAAACCGAAACGGAATCAAAAGAAGAATCTGAAATAATTATTATTATTCGTGCAAATATTTTAGAGTAATAATCAAAGTCGGGAGAAAGAATGTCAGTTTTAAAAATAACGGGATTGGGTAAGTCATATGGGATAGAAACCATATTTAAAGACGTATCATTTGAAATAAGAAGCGGAGAACGTATCGGACTTGTAGGTGCAAACGGTGCGGGGAAAACAACACTTTTAAAATGTATAATGAATACTGAAGAACCCGATGCGGGAAGTGTAAAAGTTACAGATTCATCGGTAATAGGATATTTGCGTCAAGATTTTGATTATACTTCAAGCACACTTCGTCAAGAAATGGAAGAAGCTTGGAAAGATGTACTTTATTGCAAAGACAAAATGGAAAATCTTGCACGTGAACTTGAAAAAAACAAAGATGATCAAGAACTGATAAAAGCATATGGAAAAGCACAGACAAGATTTGAATTTCTCGGCGGATATGATTATGAAGCGGAAACTATGAAAATACTGACGGGATTGGGATTTACCAAAGAAGATCTCGACAGGGATATTTTTTCATTTTCAGGCGGACAAAAAGTAAGAATAAATTTGGCGGCGGCATTTGTAAGACATCCGGATTTTTTACTTTTGGACGAACCCACAAACCACTTGGATATGGAAATGCTTGAATGGTTGGAAGAATTTTTATGCTCATATAAAGGCGGTATTTTAATGATATCTCACGATCGTTTTTTTCTTGATCGTGCGGCAACGGGAATTATAGAACTTGAACATAAAAAAATCCGTACATTCAGAGGAGGATACACACGTTATTTAAAAACGAAAAAAGAACAAGATGCTGCTTACGAAAAAGCATATGAAAAGCAACAGGAACATATAAAAGAAACTGAAGCGTACATAAGAAAATATAAAGCCGGAATAAAATCAAAGCAAGCAAGAGGTCGTCAATCTCAGCTTGACAGACTTGTAAGACTTGAAAAACCTAAACACTTGAAAACTTTGGATTTTCATTTCAAAAAAGTTGACGACAGCGGAGAAAAAGTTTTGGATATGACGGATGTAAAAGCCGCATATGGAGAAAAAACAATATTTGAAAATTTGGAAATTCATATAAGAAAAGGTGAAAGAGTAGGTCTTATAGGCGCAAACGGAGTAGGTAAAACTACACTTTTGAAATTAATAACAAAAGAAGAAAAACAGAAGCATGGAATAATACGTTTAGGAAGCAATGTAAAAGTAGGATACTATTCACAAGAACAGGATGAATTGGATCCGCAGTCGACAGTACTTAATCAAGTAAGAGATATGTTTGATTACGGAGAAGAAAAAGCCAGAAATATTTTAGGTATGTTTTTGTTTAAAGGTGATGACGTATTTAAAGAAATTTCTTTACTTTCCGGTGGAGAAAAAGCCAGATTGTCATTACTATGTCTGTTTTTGAAAAATCCGAATTTTTTGGTGCTTGACGAACCGACAAACCATTTGGATATACCTACGAGAGAAATCATGGAAGATGCACTTGAAGCATTTGGCGGAACAAGCATAATAGTTTCCCACGACAGATATTTTCTTGACAAAGTAACCACAAGAATTCTTGAAATGGAAAAAGGTAAGGTTACCGAATATTTAGGTAACTACACATACTATAAAGAAAAGAAAAAAGACCTTTTGGCATTCAATGCAGACAGAAACGGAAAACCCGTAGAAGCAAAAGAAAAGAAAGCGGAAGTAACTCATAAGTCGAAGGATGTAAAAATTGAAAAGCAAACAGCACCCGCAAAAGGTGATTTGCTCAAGCTTGAAAAAACAGAAATGGAAATAAATCGTCTCGAAGCTACAATGAAAATGTATGACATGCAACTCGGAAGCGGAATGACAAATTATGAAGAAATTGCCGAACAATATACAGATATAAAAAATAAATTGCAAAAATTATATGCAAAATGGGAAGAACTTGCAGAAGAAACGGGCAATTGAAAAGTGCGAAATAAAAAATGTCTTATTTACGGATTTCAAGTAATAAGACATTTCAGTTCGCACTTTTAGTTTGCAACTAAAGTTTCAAAATCGGGATCACCATGAAAACGCATGAAATGATCTTGAGTTGCGGCAGTTTTCTTTACATCGATACCGCCTTTATCAATCGCTTTTTTCAAATAAAATAAAGCTTCTTTTTTATCGTTCATATCTGCAAAATCTGTAGAAATACCGTAATAAGACCAAGTGTTTTCAGGATCCTTATCGATAACTTTATTGAAATATACAATGGACTCCTGATACCTTTTTGCAAGTTTCAATGCTATTGCCATTTCATAAAAACCTTGAGTATAATCGGGATTTATTTTCAGTGAAGTATCTATTAATTTTATTCCTTCATCCGGCTTGTTTCCAAACGCAAGCAATAAACCTTTTAAAGATAATACTTTGTAATTGTTTTTATTATACGAAATGGCTTCATCTGCAACCTTTAAAGCATTATCGAAATCATTTTGTTTATATAAATTATTCGCTTTTTCATATAAATCTTCAGATTTTTTATCCAAAACGATTGTTTCGGTTGAAGAAATATCATTGTTTTTGACCTGTGACACATTATCTGAGCAACCTGTAAATGCGAATACACATATAAAAATAAATAAATATTTAATTATATTTTTCATTGGAACCTCACATTGCAAACACATATATATACATAGTAAAATGAAATCGACATTTTGTAAAATAATTATAATCTTAATTTGAAAGAGGAAATTTTATGAAAAAAACAGCATTGATTACGGGTGCCGGCAGCGGAATAGGACGTGAAACCGCTCGTGCTTTGGCTATCAGAGGATATAATGTTATTTTATGCGGAAGAAATCAGGAAAAACTTTTAAGTCTTCAAAAGGAATTAACTGTAAAATATGAAGCACAAGCATATGTAAAAAAATTGGATGTTACAGATGTAGAAAATATTAATGCGGTTGCAAAAGAATGTCTTGAAGAATTTGAAAGCATAGATGTACTTGTAAATAATGCCGGACTTGCCAGAGGATTGGAACCTTATAATCAAAATCGTGAGGACGGTATATTGGAAATGATTGACACCAATATAAAAGGTCTTATGATGATGACACGTGCATTTTTGCCGTCAATGCTTGAACATAATACAGGGCATATTATAAATATAGGCTCTACCGCCGGATTATATGCGTATGCGGGAGGAGCGGTATATTGTGCAACAAAATCCGCTGTAAAAACATTCAGTGACGGAGTGAGAATAGATGTAATCGACAGTAATATTAAAGTTACAACCATACAACCGGGACTTGTGGAGACACCGTTCAGTGAAGTAAGGTTTCGTGGAGATAAAGAACGTGCGGCAAAGGTATATGAAGATATAGATGCACTTCAAGCGCAAGATATTGCTGAAATAATTGCATTTACAGTAAGTCAACCGCTTCGTGTACAAATAAGCGATATAGTAATAATGGCAAATCAACAAGCTACAGGATTTACAATCAGCAAGAAAAAGAAATAATTGAGTATTTGACAAATTAAAACACTTTAAGTAAAATATATTCTGTTAATGCCGACATAGCTCAGCCGGTAGAGCGGCGCATTCGTAATGCGTAGGTCGCAGGTTCAAATCCTGTTGTCGGCTCCAAATGAATATTTGCGGACTTTTCGAAATTGAAAGGTCCGTTTTAATTTGAAAATGCAGTAAAAATGTATTGTTGTAAAATAAAAATATATTTAGTAAAATGAAAACATATTTGAACGTATATTTATTTTTATAGGAGGATAAGATATTGGGAGAACTTTTGACAGTAGCAGGACTGATTAAAGTGTTGAAAGTATTGGTTGTCGACTTGTTTTTGGCAGGTGATAATGCAATACTTATCAGTATGGTTGCAGGCCATCTGGAACATGATTTAAGAAAAAAAGCTATATTTTTCGGAACGTTCGGTGCTATTGTATTGAGATTGGTTCTTGCGTTTTTATTTGTAGAAGCGCTACACACAATTCCATATCTTCATCTTATCGGCGGAATTTTGCTTTTATGGATAGCTATTGAGCTTATGATACAAGATAAGCATAAACATAAAAAGCATATCGGTGCCAAGAAAAAACTTTTAAGTGCAATATGTACGATTATCATTGCAGACGGTGTTATGAGTATAGATAATGTACTTGGAGTGGTGGCTGCTGCCGAAGGACATATGGTTCTTGTAATGGCAGGCATATTGGTAAGCGTGCCGATTATTGTATGGGGAAGCAACTTGTTTTCAGACCTTATAGAAAAGTATCCGTGGATTTTGTACTTGGGCGGTGCGATTTTGGCATGGAGTGCCGTCGGAATGATTATACAAGATCCATCGGTGAGTGCCGTATTGGGAGATCAGCATCTTACATTAGGTTCTGCCGCAATGGTTTTATGTTATATAATATCTAAAATTATAAGCAGAATGAAATTGGCAGGACATGTAAAACGTGCAAAAGAAAGACATGCACAAAAGAGAGCCGAAAGAAAGACAGGAAAAAAAGAAAATTTGTAAAAATAAAGAGATTGCCGAAAAGGTAATCTCTTCTTGATTTTTGTTCGAGTTTGGTTTATAATGTATAAGCTTGTTGTACAAGCGACTTCCTAGCCCATGAAAAGCATGGGACATAGGTCCGATAAGGAGGCGATTAGATGAATAAGTATGAAGTTATGTTTATCGTAAAAGTTTCTGATGAAGAAGCTATTAAGTCAGCAGGTAAACTTGTACAGGACACAATCGTTAAAAACGGTGGTACTGTAGAAAAAGTTGACGAATGGGGAAGACGTCAGTTGGCATACGAAGTAAAGAAACAGACAGAAGGTTACTACTTCGTAATCGACTTTACGATGAAACCGGAAAACATCAAGGAACTTGATCGTGTAATCAAGATTCGTGAAAGTATTATCCGTCACATTATTGTTAAACAGGATGACTAAGCAGAGGTAGAGCGATGAATTCAGTTCAGGTTTTAGGCAATTTGACAAGAGATCCGCAGATTAGAGCTACAAAAACGGGTCGTGCGGTAGCATCATTCAGTATTGCCGTTAATCGAAGCTATACGACCGCACAAGGTGAACAGAGGGAATTGACCGATTTCATCAATGTGGTAGCATGGGGAAATTTGGCGGAAGCAGTAGGTAATCAGCTCAGAAAAGGAACCCGTGTCTTTGTAGAAGGACGTTATTCGACACGTTCATATGAAACTCCTGACGGACAGAAACGTTACGTTACTGAAGTAACTGCAAACTTGATTGCATTACCTTTGGGAGCGAACGGTCGCATGAATGCGGCGCAGTCCGACAGTATGAGTCAACCGAGCAATAATTTCAGTCAGTTCGGAGAAGTAAAGCATGACGAAGACATTCCGTTCTGATATATAGGAGGGATAATAGAGAATGATTAGAAGAGATAAATCAAGAAAACCGAGAAAGAAAATCAGTCAGATTTTCGGAGACAAGTTGGACAACTTGGATTATAAGGATGTTGCAACATTGCGCCATTTCATTTCCGAACGTGGAAAAATTCTTCCGCGTCGTGTAACTGGTGCTTGCGCAAAACATCAGAGAAACATCAATTTGGCAGTAAAGAGAGCAAGAGCAATTGCTTTGTTGCCTTTCAGTGCTGATTAATGTAATAAAAAAAACGGCTGTACAGCCGTTTTTTTTATTGTATTTATTTCTTTGAATTTTTTTTCAAATCAGGCTTGATTTCCATATCCTTAAAAGCCTGTAACATTTTTATACGATGAATAATGCTTTGACCTTGCGGGCTCTGTAAATAAGTCAAAGTTGTTTTGGGGACCATTCTGCGTACAGTTTCCCAATCATCATGAGCAAGAGCATTTCTTACCGAAGATGCACTTACCACTTGATTTCCTTTTTGTTCACGTGGAATAACCTTCAATTCGATGCCGTTTTCAGAGAAAACTTCACGCATTGCATTATTATAGGCATTTGTAGTCATATCGGTAGGTTCTTCACCTACAAAACGTACGGTTATGTTGAGTGCAGGTGCGATACGTGTGGCAAATACCGTAGCATCCAATTTTGTTTGTGCTGCAAGCTCATCAGTTCCCTTTATAAAGTAAGTGGGGAATGTAGCATTTGAAATAATAAAATCACCGCCGCTTACAACTTCCACGTTGTGCATATGAGCGACTCCCTGTTTGATAAGAGAGAAACGATCTGAAAACGGGAAAATTGAACGATCTTCCTGAACTGCAAAAATAATAACTTCATCGCAATTATTTATTGCATATTCGATAAGAGAACGATGTCCGAAAGTAAAAGGATTGCAATTCATTACAATTGCACCGCGGTTTTTACCTTTTCCGGTACCCAAAAGAGGACGAATACGTGCCAAATACTCATCTAATGTATTTGTTCCACGTTCAAGTAACGCCGCATAAGGATTTGCAACTGCAACACATTTAAATCCCATATGTTCAAATACAGGAACGGTTTCAGGTTTTGTAAAAATCTGATTACCGGTTACACCTCTTCTGTCGGCTTCACCTTGCAAATTGCGTACAATACGATGAGTTAAACCTTTTCCTCTATATTCCTCGCAAATTGCGATATCTCTCATAACACGGCCGCCTAAAGAACCTGTACCGATTAATTTACCGTCATCAAACAGTCCCATTGTATAATCAATAACACCTGTGAAAGTAAGATCGAATTTCTTTAAAAATTCTTCAACTTTTGCTTTTTCAACAGGATTTGTCAAAAATATTTCGCGTTCTGTAATCATTTAAATCTCCTTTTTTAAAAATCTAACTCATTATATCAAAAGAAAAGATAGAAGTTAATAGATAAACAATAGAAGATTTATATAAATAAATCATACTATAAAAAAATATATTTGAATAGAAAAAATGATAAAAGGTATCCATGTATATCAAGTGATTTTTAAGTTGCGCTCATAAGGTAGACACCTATAAGACATACGGCAAGACCGATAAATTTTTTTATAGTGATACTTTCGTGAAAGAAGAAAAAACCGAGTAAAAACAAAACTGTACTTATGCAAATATTTGCAAAAAGAGAACCTTTACTGATATCACAGCCGCTTCTATAGAGAATAATCCAGCCCGACTCAATGGCAAGTACTGCGGCACCCATTGCAAAATTTACCCAATTCAATTTGCTTATTTCGATAGAAAAATTATCAGTTCTTGTAAATAAAAATAATCCTATACTTAAAAGAAAAGCAAATCCGTAAGTTACGGTAAGTCCCAAAAAAGGATTTAAGTATTGAGATATAGATTTACTTAAAAAATGATAAAAAGAATTTCCCGTTACAACTACGAGAAAGGGAATTATAAATGCGAAATCCATACTACCACCTCATAAAATATTGTAACATAATAATATAATATGCGTTGATTGTACATTATATGTAAAAATCTTATGTCATATGAGATTTGCAGTTTGAAGTATTTAACGAAAAATTTCGGAATGGAAAACGTACTGATGAAGCCGAAAATATTTCAACGAAATAAAAGTGTTGCATGCAAGTAATGAAAAAATATTGAGTTTTCCGGATAAAATCACCTTTTGCGGTTGACAGAAAGAATGCTGCTCTCTTATAATTATGGTGAGCATCAACAGGTCTGTGGTTGAAAATCGATGCCAGTCGCAGGCGAAACGATCCACGTAAGAAGATAAAAATATCTTTGAGCATGGTGCGGTTTAGGTGTAAGACCTGCCGATTAAATTCGAGAGAATCAGTAGTGAGAGGTATATTCCGCGTAGCGAACGTTCCTGCAGGCGAGTGTGGGGGAAAAGACCAGGTCAGCTGTTTGACGCTTATTTTTATAACGAGCGATGATCGAAAAAAGTACATTCGATTATAATTCAAAGAGAATGCAGGTCACGGCTGAGAGCCTGCTGAATGATAACGAAATGGAAAATGCATTCGTGAGCTGAAAAGTGGAATTTACAGTATACTTTTCCGTATGTTCGCGATAAGAACAATGGTGCAATAATTATTATTGACAGAGTGGAACAACGGACCACCGCCTCTGTAGGACGGTGGTTTTTAATTGTAATAAATAAGGGGAGGAACTTATGGAGGAAATTAAAGTTTATAACACGTTGAAACGTGAAAAACAGATTTTTAAACCGATAGAAGAAGGTAAAGTGAAAATTTATGTTTGCGGAGTAACACCTTACAATCATCCGCACATAGGAAATGCACGTCCTGCAGTTACATGGGATATAATTCGCAGATATCTTGAATATATAGGTTATCATGTAGATTTCATTCAAAATTTTACAGATGTAGATGATAAAATTATAAATAAAGCGAATGCCGAAAAATCGGATTGGAAAACCGTTTCTACACGATATATTGATGCGTACTTCAAGGTAATGGATGCATTACATATACGTCGTGCAGATATTTATCCGTATGTTTCAAAACATATGGAAGACATTATAGATATGGTAAAAATTTTGATAGAAAAAGGCCATGCTTATGTGTTGGGAAATGACGTATACTATGATATTTCCACATTTAAAGATTATTGCAAATTAAGTGGACGTAAAGTAGAAGATATGCTTGCCGGCGCACGTGTAATGGTAAATACCGCAAAGAAAAATCCGGGAGATTTTGCACTTTGGAAAGGTGCAAAACCGGGTGAACCGTTTTGGGAAAGTCCGTGGGGAAACGGTCGTCCGGGTTGGCATATAGAATGCTCTGTAATGTCCACACACTATCTCGGTGCTACATTTGATTTCCATGGAGGCGGAAGTGATTTGATTTTCCCGCATCATGAAAATGAAATTGCACAATCCGAAGGAGCAACCGGACAAAAATTTGTAAAATATTGGTTGCATAACGGATTTATAACAATCAATTCGGAAAAAATGAGTAAATCATTGAATAATTTCTTCCTCGTAAAAGATGTTTTGGAAAAATATTCCGGAGATGCATTGCGTTATTTCCTTTTGTCGACACATTACAGAAGCCCGCTTGACTTCAGTGATGAAAGACTTGAAGAAGCGGAAAAGAACATGAGCAAGTTGAAAGATGTAATTGCTCGTATCAAAGAAATGGAAAAGGAAGACGGAAAAGTTGAAACCAACGAATCCGTTTCACTCAAAAAGGCGGCAGCACGAACAATTGAAGAATTCCGTCAAGCAATGAATGATGATTTCAATACGGGACTTGCAACAGGAGTATTGTTCGATTTTGTAAAAGACATAAACATTTACTACAACGCCGTAAATTCAGGAGTTGCTATTGACAAAGAAGCAGTAATTGAAGCGAAGGAAACATTTAAAACGATTTTGGATATTTTAGGGATTTTGGAAAACGAATGGAATACTCAAGAATCTTATGCCGGCAGTGATTATGATGCATTAATGGAAATGATTTTATCCGTACGTGAAACCGCACGTAAAGAAAAACAATATAAATTGGCAGATGAAATCAGAGATAAATTGGCAGAATTGGGAATAACTGTAGAAGATTCCGCAACGGGAGCAAGGTGGAAAAAGCGTGGAGTTTAAACGCGTATTGTTATTAAGAAAATTAATGGTAGAAAGACTCGGTAAACAAAAAACAATTTTAACCGAACAAGATTGTTTTTCAATGGATGCATTGACATTGGCTTACATGGGAGATGTGTGTTGGTCACATTTTATTCGTAGTCAATTGATAGCAACCGGTATTTACCATGTACAAGTATTGAATGATATATCAATGAGTGCAGTGTCCGCACGTAAACAAGCGGTAATAATGAATGACTTGAGAGATTTATTTTCCGAACGTGAAATAAAAGTGGCAAAACGTGCAAGAAATACGAATTCTACAGTTCCCAAAAGTGCAACTGTGGAAGAATATCGTGAATCTACCGCATTTGAAGGTGTATTGGGATACTTGTATCTGTCAGGGCAAACAGAGAGATTGAATTTTATAATGGAAAAAGCACTGTGTTTTTTGTTAAAGGAACTGAAAAATGCTTATAAAAAATAAAACACATAAAAACTCAAATAAAACACAGACGGTAAAAAAACAATTTTCACAAAAAAATAAAAGAAAAACATTGAAAAAATCGGAAGATTTATTTATATGCGGAAGAAACAGCGTAAAAGAAGCTTTAAATGAAAATCAAATAAAAAAGATTTTCATAAAATCCGGAAACAACGATCAACGCTTGAAAGATATAGTAAAAATTGCGCAAAATAAAGATATTCCGGTACAAATCGAAGAGCAGGAAATATTGGATAAAATGTCCGACGGAGTACGCAATCAAGGCATTGTTGCAAGTATGAAACCTTTTGAATATTCCGACTTGGAAGAAGTACTTTCAAAAGCGAAAGAAGATCCGTTGATTGTATTACTTGACGGAGTTGAAGATGTACGCAACATCGGAGCGATAGTTCGTACTGCAGAATGTGCCGGAGTTTCCGCAGTGTTGCTTCCGAAACACAAAAGTGCTCCCGTAACGGCAGCGGCGATAAAAACCGCTGCCGGAGCATTTTCCTATTTGCCGGTATGTGAAATAGGTAATATAAGACAAACGCTCGAACATTTGAAAGAAAAAGGTTTTTGGGTAGTAGGTGCGGATATGGAAGGTGAACTTCTATACTATGAATCAAACCTGAAAGGACCTTTGGTAATAGTAATGGGAGCGGAAGGTAAAGGGATATCTTTGCTGACAAAGAAAATGTGCGATTTTTTAGTACGTATACCTATGAAAGGCAAAGTATCTTCATTAAACGTATCGGTCGCTGCAGCACTTTTGATTTATGAATCCGTCAAGCAAAGAGGCTAATATGAAAGACTTATACTTAGTTGACGGATACAATGTTATATTTTGCATGAGCGATCAATATCCTACGCACGACTTGGAAACCGGCAGAAAAATGCTTATTGACGCACTTCAAGATTTCGGTGCACATAATGACATTGAAATAATAATAGTATTTGACGGACAAGGAACATCGTTGAAAATTCGTGAAGAAACATTATCCGAATATTTTCATATAGTGTTTACACCTGCAAGAATGACTGCGGACAGCTATATAGAACGTGAATCATACAAGCGGCGTGATGAATACAGATCAATATTTGTCGTAACGTCTGACGGGCCGGAACAAAATCAAGTTTTGGGACATGGCTCGTATCGTTTGGCAGTTGCCGATTTGGAACGTATGCTTAAACAAGATAAAAAAAGGCAGCATACATTTATAAAAACAAATAATCTGAAAAATATGCGCAGTGAAATAGGAAGAAATTTACCGGTAGATGTACAAGCAAAACTCGAAAGATTACGTAAAAAATAAAAAAGTTGACCTCAAGTCTTTTGTGGTATATACTGAAAATGATTAATTTCTTGGTAAGACCATATCTGCAATGCAGATAACAGGAGGAAAGTCGTGAAATTTTTATTAATCGGAATTACTATGTTGATATCTGTTTTATTGATTGTAGTAACTATTGCACAAGAATCCAAACAGCCGGGAATGGGAAGCTCCATCGGGGGAGGAACTCAAGCTATGGCAGGCGGAAAAGCACGCGGTAAAGATGCGGTTTTAGCAAAATTTACCGTTATATTCGGTATTGCTTTTGCCGTACTTTGCATACTCTTGGGACGTTTTATGAATACATTTTAAAAATGTAAATACGGGCTTGCGTTGAGAACGGGTTATGTGCCGTCTTAAGCAAGCTCTTTTTATTTAGGAGAAAGAATGGAAAGAAAAATTTTAAAAGTATATAAACCAGGAGCAATTGTTGAAGGTATATATCAATCATGCGGAGATAAATTCGGATTTTTGATAACAGATGAATTTCATGAAGATGTATATATATCAAAATCTGACAGATTAAATGCATTAAACGGAGATACAATAGAAGTAAAAATAATATTCTCATACTATGGACGACATAGAAATGAAGGTACGGTAAAACGAATAATTGCACGTGCAAACGATACATTTACAGGCACATTCAAAAAGACAAGATTCGGAGGGGAAGTAGAACCCTTAGACGCAAAAATACCTATAATAATAGATGTATTGGACGGAGATACGAAAAATGCACAAACGGGACAACGTGTAATGGTAAAAATAGATCGTTGGCCCGGGAGAAGGTCAAATGCACAAGGCATAATAACTGAAATATTGGGCTACGAAGGTGATGCGGGAGTAGATATAGACACAATAATAGCGGAACACCGTTTACCGCACATTTTTGGAAATAAAGTACTTGAAGAAGCAAAATCCTTAAGTGAAAAAATCATTCCTGAAAGAAATATTGAAGATTACAGAAACTTACAACTTATAACAATAGACGGAGCAGACTCCAAAGATTTGGATGATGCCGTACATTGTGAAAAAACGGAAAACGGAAATTTCATACTCGGAGTACATATTGCAGATGTAAGCAGATATGTAAAAAAAGCCGGAGAACTTGATAAAGAAGCATATAAGAGGGGAACCAGTGTTTATTTGTCGGACAGAGTAATACCTATGCTTCCGTTTAAGTTATCAAACGACTTGTGCAGTTTGAATGCAAATAAAGACAGATATGCGGTTTCATGTATAATGGAAGTAACTCGTGAAGGTAAAATAAAAACAAAAAAAATAACACCTTCAATAATACGAGTTTCAAGAAGATGTACTTATCCCGAAATAAATCAAATATTTGAAGAAAATATTATAAGTGAAGAACTGAAACCGTTTGTACCCATGCTTTCGGATTTTCGTGAATGTACGGAAATTTTACGAAAAGAAAGAATACAAAGAGGAGCACTTGAATTTGACTTTCCCGAATACAAAGTAATTCTCGATAAAGAAGGTAAACCTTTACGTATAGAAAAAAGAATACGAGGCATATCCGAAAGAATGATAGAAGATGCCATGATAGCCGCAAACGAAACCGTAGCAAGATTTTTGAAAAAAACAGGAAACACATCTGTCTATCGTATACATGAAATACCCGATAACGACAAAATAAAGAATTTAAGAAAACTTATGGAAGTTTGTGCAATACCGATAAAAATACCCGAAAAAGTGCAACCCGAAGATTTACAAAAATTATTAAGATATGTAAAAGATAAAGATATCGAATACGCAATACAGGCAATGACATTGAGATCGTTGCAACAAGCAAGATACAGCACTGAAAATGAAGGACACTTCGGAATAGCATCTACGTGTTATACACACTTTACATCGCCCATAAGAAGATATCCCGATTTGATGGTACATCGACTTATAAAAGATGCACTTACAAAACAAAAAAGTAAATCTGAACGTGAAAAAGAAACCGAATTTCTTGTAAAAGCAGTTGAACATTGTTCTGAAACGGAGCAAAATGCAACACAAACCGAACGAGATGTAACAGATTTAAAAATTACTGAATACATGACGGCATTTGTAGGAGAACCTTTTGATGCACAAATTACGGGAGTAACTTCATTCGGTATTTTTGTAGGATTGGAAAACGGAGCTGAAGGATTGGTACATGTAAACGACATGGAAGATGATGAGTATGTATACATGGAAGATACGATGCTGCTCAAAGGAAAATGCAGCGGAAAAACTTATCATTTGGGAATGCCGCTTAAAGTTACACTTGTAAAAGCGGATACCGAGAAAAAGGAACTTGATTTTATTATAGGAGAACTCAAATCTCCATTGGATATGTTTAACGAACAAAATACAAAAACAAATACAAAAAAGAAAAAGAAAAAAGTAAAAAACAAGCGTAAGTAAAAATAATAAAAGAGGTATATATGATAAAAAAAGAATTTACATCGCCCAGTGCGGTTAACCGTAAAGCATATCACGATTATTTTATACATGATACCTATGAAGCCGGAATTGTTCTTACCGGAACGGAAGTAAAATCAATTCGTTCAGGACGTATGAATATAAAAGACAGTTATGCACGAATTGAGAAAGGTGAACTTTGGTTGTGGAACGCTCATATAAGTCCGTATGAACAAGGAAACAGATTTAATCACGATCCTTTGCGTACACGTAAATTGCTTGTACATAAAAAAGAACTGAATAAATTGGAAATTATGATGAAAACGAAAGGCTATACATTGATACCTTTAAAAATTTATTTTAATAGGGGTAAAATAAAGTGTCTCATAGGGGTAGCAACAGGTAAAAAGCTCCATGATAAAAGAAGAGATATAGCCGAAAAAGCGGTTAAACGTGATTTGGACAGAAGACTTAAAGAAAGAAATTATAATTAAAAAATCATTGCTCAAATTTATGAATATAATTGAGCAATGATTTTTATATTGCGAATATTTTATTGTCCCTTCAAACCTTTGAAAAGAATTATAGGAATCATAATAATTCCTATTTGTCCTGCAAAAGGATATAAAATAGAAATTAAATTTCCAAATCCTATACTTGCACCGAAGTAATCTATAACTCCTAAAACCAAAGTTAAAATCAGCAATAAATTTTTGGATGAAATAAATCCGCTTACCCAGTTTATAACAAGCCAAAACATAGGTGCTCCTGTCGAATAAATTCCGAGTAATAAAATAATTGAAAAAATAAGAGCAAGAACAGGAGCGTTTTTACCTGCCAAATATAAAAGAGGAACTTCAAGGCCAGCGATTTTATCGGGATAACATAACATTGATAAAACAATCAGAATAACCGGAAGCATCAAGAAAACTCCGCCTAAAATTCCGCCCCAAACAGCTTCACGTTTGGAATTTGCGGAAGCACCGAGTCCGCTCAAAAACGGAATGGCACCTAAAATCATACAAGCGGCATATAAAAGACCGCTGAACCAAGCTGTATCCAAAAATTTGTATTGACTGAACCACCATCCGCCGGTAGCACGTAATTGAAATAATTGCTGTACTTGAAAGTCAGTTAAAGCACTTGGTAAATGTCCGAAATTAGCTAAAGTTGCAACACCTATCAAAATAGTAAAAACGGTAATAATCGGACCTATCATTCCTACGACATCAACCATACGTTTCAATCCCATGAGGACGGTGATTATACAAGCCGCAGTCATAAGTATCGCACCTATTTTAGGATTTACATTGAAATATTCACCCGTTACGGCACCCGTACCGGCAATCATAATGGAAACTACACAAAATAAAAATACAACAGTAAATATTTCCAAGCAAAAACCCAAATGTTTTCCGCAGTAATAACGAAAAGCGGTAGTTTGAGTTTTTAATTTCAAATCATAACCCTTTGCCATAAGAATTGCACCGAGGCCGGCAAATAAAAGCATACTTACCAAGGCACCTATAATTCCGCTAAAACCGAATGCGGTAAAAAATTGCATTACTTCTTGTCCGGTGGCGAATCCGGATCCTATGGAAAATGCTATGTAAGCACCCGCCAATTTTATAACATTTAAAATACTGAAACGGTTATTCATACTATACTCCTATACTACAATGTTTCCATATTTTATAAAATAAAATCAAATCAATTCATTTTGTAAAATCTTAATTCTTTTTATACATTCATCGGGGTCTGCAGGAACACGTATGCGAATATGACGTTTTCCGATTGCATCAAAATCTTCACCACGTTCAGATTTAATACCGTACTTTATAAATAAATCATAAAGATTTATGTCCTTGTCTGTATATAACAATACAATCGGAACGGTTAAATCGGTTTTTGAAGATTTCAAAACGGTCAAAGAATCAAGTAATTTCTTTTTATTTGCAGCAATTTTTTTGCAACTGTCTTCAATGTGCTTTCTGTCCTTCAATGCCAAAGGAATAATGTAAGAAGCTACACCGGTTACAGTCATTTCTCCGGGATACAAAGACATGTACGGAATGAAATTCTTGTTCATAACCATGTATCCCGTACGTAAACCTGCCAAACCGAATCCTTTAGACAAAGTTTTTATAGTTATTACATTGGGGAACTCATTTACAAGTGTTACCGCTGAATTGGATAAATCCATGAAATCTCCGTAAGCTTCATCAACAATCAAGTAAGTATTTTGCTTTAAAGCATAACCTGCCAATTTGCGTAAATCATCAATAGGAATAATTTGTCCGGTCGGGTTGTTGGGATTATCTATGTATATAACATGATGAGTAGGTTTCAAACTATTTATTAAATCATCTATATTTAATTTGAAATCGTCTTCTTCTTTCAAAAGAACCAAATCTATATTTGCACCGAAAGAACGCATATCACTTAAAGTTGAAGAAAAAGTAGGTGCAACAGCTATAACATTTGTAGACTCATCTATTATGACCCTGTCCAAATTCCAAATAACACCCATGGAACCGGTATTTAATGCAATTTGTTCAGGAGCTATTTCTACAACATCTGATAAGTATTCAGCAATAGCTTTCCGCAAATTCGGATAAGGGAAATCAGGATATCTTGAAATAGTGTCGAAAGCTTTTTTGAAAATTTCCGGTGTGATTTCAGATGTAAATCCGAACGGATTGATTCCTAAAGAACAATCAATTAAATTATCCGGAAAAACTTCATCGGCATGCACATAAGTTGTAATTTTGTAATTTTCCAATGTTTTACGAATTCTGTACTTCATAAATACCTCCTGTAATAAATTGCATATCGAATTACCTGCAATGATTTAAATTTTCAAATTGAATAAATTTTAAATTAAAAGGAAGACAATAGCTTGTGCCAAGTATTGTCTTCCTTCAATTTACGGATTTATTTACATACAACAATCAATTTGCTGCACATAAGTTACTTTTTTCAAGACAAAACTTGGCATTGATACCATAAAAGTAGTAATAATATGCCATGTTAAAAAATCCGAAAAAAGCAACACTGAAAACTCTCTGCATTTTAAAAACGAGAGAGAGCAAAACAAAAGAAGGCTTCATATGAATGTCAGTTAAATTAACGGATAATTTATTCATAATAGCCTCCTTCATAAGCATTTGAAAATTTTTCTAATTATATACTATGCAAAACAATAATGCAAATAAAAATTTTATAAGTTGCAATTATTTAATCAAAATAAATTTATATTTATATTGATTAAAGCATAAAATGAAACACCTTCCCTGCATTGTAGAGAAGGTGTCTATATATTATTTTAAGCCCTTTATCAATATAACAGGAATCATCAATACTCCGATTTGTCCGGATATAGGATACAAAAGTGCAATAAGATTTCCGAATCCCAAACTTGAACCGAAGTAAGTTATAACTCCTAAAAGTACGGTTATAGCAAGAAGTATTTTTTTAGAAGAAACAAAACCCTCAATCCAATCCATAATCATCCAAAACATCGGTGCACCGGTAGAATAAACACCGAGCAATAATATTATAGAGAAAATAACGGCTAGAACAGGAGCATTTTGATCTGCAATATACAAAAGAGGTACTTCAAGCATGGTAATTTGATCCGGATAACATAACATTGCCAAAACAATTAAAATGATTGGGAGCATCAAGAAAATTCCGCCTGAAATTCCGCCCCAAACAGCCTCACGTTTGGAATTTGCAGAAGCGCCCATTCCGCTTAAAAAAGGAATTCCTACAACAATCATGAAAGTTGCATAGAGTACACCGCCGAACCATGCGGAATCCAAAACGGAATAATTACTGAACCACCATCCTTTGGTTATACGTAAATTTAGCAAATTTGAAGCTTGCAAATCTGTTAATGTATTAGGTAAATGCCCTGTTTTTATAAGAGTAATCAATCCTATCAAAATAGAAAAAACAATAATTATCGGTCCGATCATACCTATAATGTCGACAAGACGTTTAAGCCCTGCAATGACTGTAATCACACAAGTTGCCGCCATAATTACAGCGCCGATTTTAGGAGTTATATTATAATACTCACTTGCAACGGCACCTGTACCTGCAATCATAATTGAAACAACACATAGCAAAAATACAACCGTGAATATCTCCAAACAAATTCCTACATATTTACCGCAGTAATAACGAAAAGCGGTAGTTTGAGTTTTTAATTTCAACTCATAACCTTTAGCCATAAGAACCGCACCGAGTCCGGCAAATAAAAGCATACTTACCAAAGCACCGATAATTCCCCTCAATCCATATGCAGTGAAAAATTGTAACGGTTCCTGTCCTGTCGCAAATCCGGAACCGATGCAGAATGCTATATAAGCTCCGGCTAATTTTATAACGTTTAAAATGCTGAAATTTTTATTCATAATTTACTCCTATAATTCTTAAAACAATTGACACCGATTTATGTAAAATTTTTAATTCTAAATCGTGCAAGAACTATAGAAGAATTTCTTTTTTGAAAAAATATTTTTTTAATTCTACTCAGCTCATTTATATTTTTTAGCGGATAATCCATGAAATCCTCCTTCGGTTTAAATTGCAGTTATATTCCTTTCGTAATAAAAAAGAGAGCATACCTTGACAAGTATGCCCTCGAAGCGGTTGTGTTTATTTTATGTAAGACAGTGATTTTTAGTTATACATAAGTTGCTCTTCTCAGTACTATACTTGCTAAGTATTCGAGTAAAAAATTGAATACACTGAAAAAACTGAAAAAGGCAACACTAAAGACTTTCTTTACAGAAAGCACAACAAGAGAAGCGATTACATGAAGTTTTGTATTTATTGAATTACTCATGATATACCTCCTTGTTGTAAAAATAAATTTTATAAATTATATCCTATTGAGAACGTTTATGCAAACGGAAAATAAAGTTTAATTTGAAAAATAAAAAAGTCCCGTATAATCGGGACCGTTGGCGGAGAGAGGGGGATTCGAACCCCCGTTACGGCTTATCACCGTAAACATGATTTCCAATTACACGAAAGCTATTTTAAACTTTATTCTTTATTATCATAT
>NZ_CAMUNF010000011.1:0-50626 GCF_947090205.1 Dialister micraerophilus | reverse complement strand
AAACAAAAACTTGAAAATTGGACTATATTTTTATGGAACAGATAAGAATAAACGGGCTTCCCGTTGCACCTAAAATATATGATCCGAGCAGTTTCAGTTTAGGAGAAAGTTTTGTGTCGGAAATTATCTCAAGTAAAGCTGACATGACACCCGAACTGATAATAATGCAATATGGAATAAATAATCCTTTGGCTAAAACAGTAGTAAAAGTAGGCGGAGTAACTCTACTTATGACAGGATATGAAATGTATCAAGATTATTATAAATATGACGGTTGGAACTTAGGTAAAGCTTGGGTTGCAGATGCTGTTCCTATAGGTGGAGCTATATTGGGTGACGGTATTGGTAATGCTTTGTTACCCGGTGTAGGTGCTGGTGCAGGGGCTTTTATTGGAAGTATAAACGGAGAATATTTTAAATTTCAAATAAAAGATGATATCCCGACTATAAAAGAAGAAAAAGCACGAGAAATATATGAAGGTGAAATAAGATGATAGATTTATTTCATAGGATTATACAAATAAATGATGTACGTATATGGTGCTTTTTTATAGGAATTTGGGTATTTATTTATCTGCTATTTACATATTTTTTAAAACAAAAAGAAAATAAATTAATTAAAGTGATTTTAATAGGTATACCTTCCGTTTTAATGATTTTAAGCTGTGTTATTGCATTTTTAGAAATGATAAATTCAATCAATTCTAACTTAAGCTTATTTAGCGCTATATGTTTCGAATTGGCAGGAATTACCGGAACAATATCGTTTAGGCTTCAAATGACTAAATATTCAAATATTTTTGTAAAAAAAGAATCTGATTATAAACGCTTAAGAGAAACATTTATATGTTGTTTTCTAGGAACAATAATTAGTATAATACCTATTATTTTATTGGGTTTATGTTTGAAAGATTAAAAGCCAAGTAATCTTATAGTAAAGAAATACACATAAACTCAAACAAAAACATAAATATAATAAGCAAAGAAAACACAACAACAAGAGAAACAAAAACGAAAAACGAAAACAAACAAATCGGAGCTGCAGTCGGAATACAAGGCATACAAGGAATAAATTTAAGTTACATGCAAAACAAAGGAAACTAAAAAGAGATAATACAAACACATACAATGTGCGAATAAAACACAAAACAACAAAAGAAACACAAAATAGTATAAATATAGGAATAGGAATCGACATACACAATGATGAAATATGATGTTTTGCGGCGTAAGGGTTTTGAATTGTTTAATACGTACCTTTCATCATAACTTTTTTTAAAAGAGATATTTACTACAGGTGTTTAAGTAAAAAATCGAAATAAGGATTTCTCCATATTCCGATTTTTTTATATTTTTAATTTTATTTACTTTCGAAGAATGCTTTGTATGCCAAGTATGTTCCGTAAATGTCCGCTTTTTCTACCAAATCGAACGGTGCGTGCATTGAGAGCATTGAAGTTCCGCAGTCTACTACTTCGGCGCCCCAGTTTGCTATCATGAATGCGATTGTTCCGCCGCCGCCTTGGTCTACTTTGCCGAGTTCGCCGATTTGCCAGCATACTCCCGCTTCGTTGAATATTGTTCTTATTTTGTGTAAAAATTCCGCATTTGCATCGTTACTTCCGGCTTTGCCTCGTGATCCTGTGTACTTTGTTACGCTTATTCCGTATCCGAGAAGTGCCGAGTTGGATTTTTCAGATACTTCGGGGAACATCGGATCCATGCAGCTGTTTACGTCTGCCGAGAGCATTTCACTGTTTTCCATTGTTTCGTAAAATTCCAAAAGGCTTCCTTGTCCTTGAAGTGCAAGCATTTTCATTACGAATTTTACAAAATATGAAGATTCCATTCCTGTGTTTCCGTAGGATCCTATTTCTTCTTTGTCGGTGAGCAGTGCGATTTGTGTGTATTCGCCTGCATTTGCGGCAAGTATTGCTTCCATATTGGAGAATGAGCATGCACGATCGTCTTGACCGTATGATGCGAGCATGGATTTGTCAAATCCTACGTCACGACTCTTCATTGCCGGTACGAGTTCAAGTTCTGCGGTTGCAAAATCTTCTTCTTCGATTCCGTATGTATCTTTGAGCAATTTCATGATTGCTTCTTTCGGTGTTTCACCGTCTTGTGAGTGTGTACCGATAAGTGCTTGTAATTGTTCTCCGGTTATTCCTTGTGCCATGGTTTTTTTCATTTGTTCTTGTGCCATGTGCGGAAGTAAGTCACTTATATAGAATACCGGATCGTTTTCATTCATTCCGATTGAAATTTCCACTTTCTTACCGGATTTTGTAAATACTACTCCGATAAGTGCAAGAGGAATACATGTCCATTGATATTTTTTTATTCCTCCGTAATAGTGTGTTCTGAAGTATACAAGTCCGTCTTGTTCATTTACGGGATTGGGTTTTAAATCCAGACGTGGAGAATCGATGTGAGATCCTACAATTTTTGTTCCTTCGTGTACCGGTTTTTTACCGATTACGGATAAAATTACGGATTTACCTTTTTGATTCCAATATACTTTGTCGCCGGCTTTGAGTGTTTTCATGTCGTATAGGGGTTTAAATCCGGCTTCTTTTGCACGTCTTATAATTTCCTCAGTTGCTAAACGTTCGGTGCGTGCGGTGTCCAAAAATTGTTTATATTTTTCACAAAGGTCAATTGCTGCTTGACGTTCTTTTTCGTTCATTCTTTGCCAAACTGTTTTTTTTCTGCTGTATGTTTCTTTCATTGCGTATCCTCCCTTTTCATTATGTACTTAGTATATATCTTTTCTTTTGTATTGTATACAATTTTCACTGATTTTCGGATTTTTATTGAATTATGACAACTTTTTCATGAGTTTTCTTATCATTTCTTCGTTTATCGCTCCGGGGATTATTTCTTTTACTTTACCTTCACTGTCGATAAATACGGATGTCGGGTATGCTTGTATGCTCATTTTTTTCGAAAGTTCACCGTCTTCGTCAAGAAGTACCGGTAAATTTTCAAATGTGTTTTTGTTGTACCATTGAATAAATTCTTCTTTTGTTTTTTCTCCATTTATACCGGGTGATACTACCGACAGAACAACAATATCTTCGCTGTTTTTTGCCATTGCATCGGTTTCCGGCAGTGTTTTGATACAAATTCCGCACCAGCTTGCCCAAAATTTTATATATACTTTTTTACCACGATAATCGGAAAGTTTGTATGTTTTTCCGTTAACGTCTTTAAGTTCAAAGTCCAACGGTTCGTCGTATACGGTACTTGTCGCTTCATCTTTATTTTCTACATCGTCAGATATAATTCCGCAGCCCGAGATTACACATATCATAAACATGGCGGCAAAAATCATCATTATGCTTTTTATTGTTTTATTCATGTTTTCTCCTTTTACGAAATGAGTGCGGTAAATGAGTTTATTTGTCCGCTTATAAGTAAAATTCCCATAAAAATAATTATCGCTCCGCCGATTTTTTTCAAAAGTACCATATGTTTTTTTATTGATGTAAAATAGTTCATACACCATGATGCCGCAAGTGTAATAATCATAAACGGTACTGCCATTCCTAATGCATATACGCCTGTAAGTATGAGTCCGTATATTGCCGATCCGTTTTGAGTTGCAGCTATTGCAAGTACGGATGCAAGTACGGGTCCTACGCATGGTGTCCAGCCGAAGCTGAATGTAAGCCCCAATAAAAATGAGCTTAGAATTCCGGTTTTTTCACTTTTTCTTGCCGTCATTGTTTTTTGTCGTTGAAGTATGCCGATATTTATGAGTTCCGTTTGATGTATTCCCAAAAGAATTACTATGAATCCCGTTATATATCGTGTATACGGATGATGTATCCATTTGCCCAAGACTCCGGCTCCCAATCCGAAGCTCAAAAAGACGGCGGACAGTCCCAGTATGAAAAATAGCGTTTTCAGTATCGAGTATATATTTACACTTTTTTCATGTTTTTCCGTTTCATCTGTAAGTTTTCCTATGTATACAGGAATCAAAGGAAATACGCATGGTGAAAAAAATGACAGTATTCCCGATATGAAAACCGTTCCGACAAATATGTCGTAATTTCCGTTCATGGTTCCTCCACTGTTTTACGAATTATTTCTTGCTTTTCAGAAGGTATTCGTAGCCTTCTTTTTCCATGTCTTTTTTCGGAATGAAACGAAGTGCGGCACTGTTTATACAGTATCTTTTGCCTCCGAGTTCGCTCGGCCCGTCATCAAATACATGTCCCAAGTGTGCATCTCCGCTTCTGCTTCTTACTTCCGTTCTGTGCATTCCGTAACTGTAGTCTTCGTGTTTTTTTATTACTTCGTCTGCAACCGGTTTTGAAAATGCCGGCCATCCGCAGCCTGAATCGAATTTGTCTTCTGATGAAAAAAGCGGTTCGCCTGTTGTTATGTCTACGTAAATACCTTCTTCGAATTTATCGAAAAATTCATTTTCAAATGCTCTTTCGGTTTTATTTTCACGAGTTACTTCATATTGGACAGGTGTAAGTTCTTTTTTCAGTTCTTGATCACTCTTTTTTGTGTACATTCCTTCATCTATTAAAGGTTCGTATGCTTTTGCTATGTTTATGTGACAGTAACCGTTAGGATTTTTTTCCAGATATTTTTGATGGTATTCCTCGGCTAAAATATAATTTTTCAACGGTTCAATTTTTACGAGTATTTTCCTTTCGTAATTTTTTTGTTTTTCGTCAAAAAATTTTTTTATCACTTGCGCATCCGCTTCATCTACATAAAAAATTCCGCTTCTGTATTGCGCTCCGTAGTCGTTTCCTTGTCTGTTGTATGTGGTCGGATTTACTACTCTCAAGTAAAAGAGCAGTATTTGACGAAGTGTAATTTCATTTTCATCATATATTACATGTATTGTTTCGGCATGTCCCGTCACAGCTACTTTTTCATAGTCAGTTTCATTTGTTTTTCCGTTTGCGTATCCGCAGTCTACATGTTTTATTCCATGAATTCTTGTAAAATATGCTTCCATTCCCCAGAAGCATCCTCCTGCCAAGTATATTTCTTTCATTTGTGCCTCCTATATCGAGATTTATATATATTATACTCATATTTGTTTATTTTACAAATTAATAAACAATGTTTTTATTTTTTTAACATATTTTTGCGTAAAAAAAAGACCCTGCTGTATAAGCAAGGTCTAATTTTAATTTCGGATTGCTTTCAAACGTACTATTGCACGTTGGAGTGCAAGTTTTGCACGTTCGATGTCCGTACCGGCTTTGCGTGCTTTAATTCTTTCTTGAGCTCTTTTTTGTGCTTCTATTGCACGAGCTTCGTCGATATTTTCAGCAAGTTCTGCCAGCGGTGCGATAATCGTTACTTTGTTATCTTTGTTTTCAAGAAAACCGCCGAATACCGCAACTTTCTGCTCTTTATTTCCTGTATGGATACGTACTGCGCACATATCCAATGCGGATGCTAAAGGCAGGTGATTTTTCATTATTGCAAATTCTCCGTCCGATGCACGAGCTACTACCATTGTTACGCCGTCGGCTACATATATCGGGCCATCCGGTGAAATGATTTCAACGTGCATTGGAGATGTAAGGGTATCAGCCATGGCTTATTCCCCTTTCTTCATCGATGCAGCCTTTTCAATTGCTTCGTCAATGGTACCTACCATGTAGAAGGCACCTTCCGGCAAGTCGTCATGCTGTCCTGAGAGTATTTCTTTGAAACCTCTGATGGTTTCTTTCAAAGGTACATAACGTCCCGGAGAACCTGTAAATTGTTCCGCTACGAAGAAAGGTTGTGAGAGGAATCTCTGAATCTTTCTTGCACGTGCAACGATGACTTTGTCTTCGTCGGACAATTCTTCCATTCCCAAAATTGCAATGATGTCTTGCAATTCTTTGTATCTCTGAAGTATTGCCTGAACTCCACGTGCTACTTCGTAGTGTTCTTCACCCAAGGTATTGGGGTCGAGTATACGGCTTGTGGAGTCGAGAGGATCCACTGCCGGATAAATTCCCAATTCTGCAATTGAACGGTTCAATACCGTTGTTGCGTCCAAGTGTGTAAATACTCCGGCCGGTGCCGGGTCTGTCAAGTCGTCTGCCGGCACGTATACCGCCTGAACGGATGTAATGGATCCGTCTTTTGTGGATGTAATACGTTCTTGCAGTTCACCTATGTCGGTTGCGAGTGTAGGCTGGTAACCTACGGCTGACGGCATACGTCCGAGCAATGCAGATACTTCTGAACCTGCTTGTACGAAACGGAATATGTTGTCAATGAAGAGCAACACGTCCTGTCCTTGTTTGTCACGGAAGTATTCAGACATTGTAAGTCCTGTCAGTGCAACACGCATACGTGCTCCCGGCGGTTCGTTCATCTGTCCGTATACCAGTGCGGCTTTGGACAATACGCCGGATTCTTTCATTTCACCCCAAAGGTCGTTACCTTCACGGGTACGTTCACCTACTCCGCAGAATACTGAGCATCCTGAGTGTTCGGTTGCAACGTTGTGAATTAATTCCTGAATTAAGACCGTTTTACCTACGCCGGCACCGCCGAACAGACCGATCTTACCACCTTTTGCGTATGGTGCAATCAAGTCTACGACTTTTATACCGGTTTCGAAAATTTCAGCCGCCGGTGCCTGATCTTTAAATGCAGGCGCAGCGCGGTGAATCGGCCAATAATCAGACGCTTTTACTTCTTCAGTACCGTTGTCTACGGTTTGTCCCAATACGTTGAATATACGTCCGAGACATCCGTCACCTACCGGTACTGCAATTGCGCGTCCTGTATCTACGGCTTTCATTCCTCTGACCATGCCGTCGGTGGAACTCATTGCTACCGCACGAACGACACCGTCGCCCAAGTGCTGCATGGTTTCACAGATGACATCAACAGGAACATTGCCGTTTTCATCTTTTACGTGAATTGCGTTATAGATGGCAGGGAGTTCCTGATCGTCCTTAAAAGCAATATCGACAACTGCGCCGATTACTTGAACGACCTTACCCACCTGCCCCTCATGTTCATTTGCCATGAAGAAGCATTCCTCCTTCTTTTATTTAGTGCAGATTATTCAAGAGCTGCCGCACCGCCGACGATTTCGGAAATTTCGTTGGTAACTTGTGCCTGACGTGCTTTGTTGTACGTAAGGTTGAGTTCCGAGATTTTTTCCGCTGCATTGTCGGTAGCTGCGGACATTGCCGCCATACGGCTGCCCAGTTCGGATGCCGCTGATTGCAGCATCGCATTATAAACTTGCACTTGGATATACTGGGGAAGCAGTTTGGATAATACTTCCGAAGCGTTCGGAAGGAAAATATATGGTTCTTCTTCCTGAACTTCTTCCATTTCAATATTTTCCGGTGCTGCCGCCTCATGATCTTTCGGAACTTCTATAGGAAGCAAGCGAGAAACCATGACCTTCTGGCGAAGAGCCGTATAGAATTTAGTATAAATAATGTATACCTCATCTACTTCTTCATCTGAGAATTGCTGAATCATTTGTTCAGAAAGTTCTATAGAATTGGAAGCTTGAGGTTTGTCTGAAAAGCCGAAGTGGTAAGAATCCGTCTTGTATCCACGGAAATTCAGGTATTTTTTAGCCTGTTTTCCGCATACAAAGAGTTTGTATGTAGACGGATCTTTGCCGGAGATCTCCTGGATAGTGCGTTTCATAACGTTAGAGTTATAAGCGCCCGCCAATCCTTTGTCACCGCAAATTACCAAGTAACCAACTTTCTTGGATTCACGTACGTCTAGCAAAGGACTGTCGAAATCCGGGGTCGCCGAAGAAGCACGGCGCATAAGCTCTCCGATCTTTTCAGCATATGGAAGGGAGCCTTTTGCTTTTTCTTCTGCTTTACGCAGACGTGCAGCAGCTACCATCTTCATTGCTTTCGTAATCTGTTGGATGTTGGTGACAGATTTAATGCGCCCTTTTATATCACGCGTACTCTCCACTCAGATCACCCCTCTACCGTTTCAGACTGCTTTGCTGATTTTATTGCATTGTAACGTTCTTTGAATTCTGCAATTGCTTTACGCAAGTTTTCTTCCGTTGCTTCGATGAGTTTCTTTTCCGTGCGGATAGATTCTCCTACTTCCGGATGGTTTGTATGCATAAAGTCGAGTAATTGCTTTTCAAAGTTTACAACTTCATCAACTTCAATATCATCGAGATATCCTTTAACACCTACATATATAGCCATAACCTGGTCTTCTACCGGATATGGGTTATATTGCGGCTGTTTAAGAATTTCCGTTGTTCTTTGACCACGGTCGATTTGTGCCTTTGTTGCGGCATCAAGGTCGGAACCGAACTGCGCAAATGCAGCCAATTCACGGAATTGTGCCAAGTCAAGACGAAGTGTACCGGCAACTTTCTTCATCGCTTTGATTTGTGCGGATCCACCTACACGGGATACAGACAAACCTACGTTGATAGCCGGACGTACACCTGAGTAGAATAATCCTGTTTCAAGGAATATCTGACCGTCGGTAATAGAAATAACGTTTGTAGGAATATAAGCACCTACGTCACCTGCCAATGTTTCGATAATCGGAAGTGCAGTAATGGAGCCGCCGCCCAATTCTTCGGACAAACGTGCAGCACGTTCCAACAATCTTGAGTGCAGGTAGAATACGTCACCCGGATAAGCTTCACGTCCCGGCGGACGACGAAGCAAGAGTGACATGGCACGATATGCAACAGCGTGCTTGGACAAGTCATCATAAATTATGAGAACGTCTTTGCCCTGGTGCATGAAGTGTTCCGCGATGGAAACACCTGAATACGGTGCCAAGTATTGCATCGGAGAACCTTCCGCAGCACCTGCGTGTACGATTACGGAGTAGTCCATTGCTCCTGCTTCTTTGAGTCTTTCATACACACGAACTACGTTGGAGTTCTTCTGTCCGATGGATACATATACACAAATTACATTTTGACCTTTCTGGTTCAAAATGGTGTCGATCGCAATAGCTGTTTTACCTGTACCGCGATCGCCTATGATAAGTTCACGCTGGCCTCTGCCAATCGGAACCATCGAGTCAATACATTTAAGACCTGTTTGCAGCGGTACATTAACCGGCTGTCTTTCGGCAATGCCCGGTGCTTTAATTTCAATGTCACGATAAGCATCAGTTTTGATATCGCCTTTTCCGTCGATAGGCTGACCCAGGGAGTTGACAACACGGCCGATAACCGCATTGCCTACCGGCACCTGCATCAAGCGATCGGTTCTTTTTACCGTATCGCCTTCTTTAATGGTTTCGTGTTTACCTAAAAGAACGGCACCTACGTTGCTTTCTTCCAAGTTTAACGCCATACCATATACGCCATTCGGCAGCTCGAGCAATTCGCCGGCCATACAGTTTTCCAATCCATAAATATGGGTAATACCGTCACCGACTTCCAGAACTGTACCTATTTCATCAACATTGAGGTCTACTTTGTAGTTTTCAATCTGTTTTTTAATCACAGATATGATTTCATCTGAACTGATTTTCATTTCCTATAAGTCACCTCAACCTCACTGTATCATCATCGCTTTAAGTGCATTCAGCTGTCTAACTACAGAACCGTCAATCAATCGGTCCCCAATCTGAATTGTGAAACCTCCGATAAGTGCCGCATCAACTTTTTGCTTCAAAATGATTTTGCAACCGAGCTGTGCTCCAAGTTTTTCTTTAATCATTTCCGCCTGTTCGTCTGTCAATGGAACGGCAGTTGTAACAATTGCCTCTTCCATTCCCAATCCGTGGCATGCCAAATTGTTATATATTTCCACCATATCACCGAAAAGATTCATATGTTCTTTATCAATGACTACATAGCAGAAATTCAGCACCAACGTTGAAACTTTGTCTGTAAATAGACTTTCTATAGTATTTTTCTTGATATTCTTTGCAAGAATAGGATGAGTCAGCAAATTTGAAAGTTCCGCGTTTTCCTTTAAGGTATCCGCAATCAATTTCAAATCGTTGCCGATCGATTCCAAACTCTGCGTTTCAGCGGCAATGTCATAGATAGCACGTCCGTACTTTTTTGCAAGGATTACGTTCTTATCCATAATCATTTACCCGATTTGACCGCACCCAATTTTGTGATGCTGTCTTCTATAATCCGGCCATTTTCTTCCGGAGTCATATTTTTGCTGATGATCTTCGCAGCAATATCGCAAGAAAGAACGGCAACCTGTGCTTTCAGATCATCAAGAGCATCCTTGCGTTCCCTTTCAATCTGTTTCGTTGCGTTTTCTTTTTCCTGCTCTATAGCGATATGAGCGGCCTCAATCTGTTCTTCAGCTTTGACTTTCGCTTCTTTTACCGCCTGAGTTACAATTTCCTGCGCTTTCGCCTGTGCGTTCCGGAGCTGTTCTTCATAACTGTCTTTCAACTTTGCCGCATCGGCTTTAGATGCAGCAGCTGAATCCAAGTCGTTTTGAATACGTTGCTTACGCGCATCCAATACCTTAATTATCGGCTTGTATGCAAAATGCCCCAAAATAGCGACGAGAATAATAAAGTTGAGGATCTGAATCAGCAGTGTACCATTAAGTTCTACCAATGAGCTCCCCTCCTTAGGCTAACAAATAAAATTGAATTAGCCGAGGAACGGGTTGGCGAATACAAGAACGATAGCGATAACTACTGCGATAATCGGAATAGATTCTACCAAACCGATAGCAACGAGCATGTTTGTGAAGAGCTGGCCTGCCAATTCCGGCTGACGAGTCATTCCGTCGATAGCACGTACTGCTACGCGGGAGTCACAAAAAGATGCAGAAGCTGCTGCCACACAAGCAATAATGGTAGCTGCAATAAGAGAAAACTGAACAACAATTGTCTGATCCATGATAATAATTCCTCCTGAGAATTAAACTTTTTTCTATTTTTACCGGATTTCGGCCGGCACCGTATTTCCTTTTACCGAAGGTACGGTTCGCGGTTTACTCGACACTCGATTTCAAATAAATCGACACGAGGGTGGTAAATATGTAAGACTGAATCAACCCCACGAAAAGGCTGAATGCAATCCAGATAATAGGTACTAACCACGGCGCCATGAAACACAAAATTTCAAGCAGAATTTCACCTGCCAAAATATTTCCGAACAGACGCATTGCCAATGTAATAGGCTTTGATATCTCTTCAACTACATTGATAACTACAAAGAACGGCATCGGTTGGAAAAAATGTTTAATCCAATGTCCAAATCCGCTGTTTTTAATTTTGAAGAAATGAACGAACAGCGATGATCCTATAGCCAGTCCCAATGTCGTATTTACATCGTTTGTAGGTGATGCCGTTAAATGTTCTGTCGGCAACAATCCTATTTCGTTTGCTACGAATATAAACATGAATAATGTAAGAAGTACATAAACTACTTGTCTGTAGTTTTTTCCCACATTCTTTTCAAACTGGTCACAGAGTGCTTCAATGACAAATTCTACCGCATTTTGAATTCCGCTCGGAACCAATGCTCTTCCTCTACTTGCCATAAAGACAACAATGAAAACTATAATAGCTGTAAGCCATGTAGTAAAGAGAGTGTCCAAATTGACACCCATACCCAAAAATTGTGCAACAACGTGTGTACCCGTATGAAGATGCATAATCTCACCTCCTCCCTCTTACGAGAATGTCAAGAAAAGATTTATTTCTTAATAACATTGACCGCACGTTCAAATAATGACGCCAGCGGCAATGAAAGTAAGCCACCTATAAGACCGATTACGTTAAGCGGTGTATAAATTACAACTACCGCCGCTATTACAATCTCAAGTATAAATCTCAATCCGGCATAACCTGCAATTTTTTTACCTATTGCGGTCGGTTCTGCATCTTTCGATACCCATTTAAAGTATCGAATTCTCAATACATAGAAAAAAGCAGCATGGAAAAATGATCCTATTGCCCATGCAAGACCGGCTTTCCAACCCCATATAACTGTAATTAATGCAGTCCCGATAATAAGCATGCCGGTAAGCCAAATAATCATTCGCTTTGCATACATAGGGAAAGTCTGATCATACATCATTTGTCATTTCTTCTCCAACATCTGCTTTATTAATGATAATAGTCCTAAAATCGCACCGAAAACCGTTCCGAGCATTACGCCGAACGGTCCTGATGCCAAATATTTATCACAAGTATCTCCGAGCCAAAATCCTATAGCTATAAAAATCAAAAGTGTTATTCCCGCTGCCGCTGCAGATGCAACGATATGTACAGGATTGAATTCGGATTTTTTACCGCTTTCTTTTTTAACTTTTTGTTTCATAACCGTACCTATATTTGCAACTCGGCCGATAAATGCAACTTATACAAATTAAAGGTTGTACGCAAACGGCATACAACTTCAATAAATAAGCATAACACCACTTACACATTCCTTATTGTATCATAAGAAATCTTACTTTGCTATAAATAAAGACGGTTTTTTATTACTTATTTTTTCTATATACAAGAGAGTTTGTGCAATTCTTTGTGACGACTTTCCGTCTCCGTAGGGATTTACAGCTTCCGACATTTTGCGGTATTCATCTTCCAAGGTCAATAATTTATACGCTTCATTGTATATTTTATCTTCATCGGTTCCCACGAGCTTTACGGTACCGGCATTTATTGCTTCCGGTCGTTCGGTCGTATCACGAAGTACAAGTACGGGTTTACCCAAACTCGGCGCTTCTTCCTGTATTCCTCCCGAATCCGTCAAAACTATGTCGCATCTTGACATAAGGTTGGTAAACGGTTCATATTCCATAGGTTCAACGAGGTGTATCTGAGGTATTCCCAAAAGTTCCTCTCTTACAGATTTTCTTACCAAAGGATTTCTGTGTACGGGAAATACTACTTCCGTATCCGGTACATCTTTCACGAGTCTTTTCAATGCACGATATACATGGTGCATCGGTGCGCCCAAGTTTTCTCTTCTATGTGTAGTCACAAGTATTACACGCTTGTGTTCTTCTATGTTTTGTATTTCTTTATCTTCAAATTCGTAATCTTTTTTCACCGTATGAAAAAGTGCGTCTATTACCGTATTTCCTACAACGAAAACGGTATCGGGATTCTTGCCTTCACGAAGAAGGTTGGATTGTGCAACTTCAGTGGGTGCAAAGTGTATGTTTGCAACAACTCCTGTCAATCTTCTATTTGCTTCTTCAGGAAACGGAGATCTCAAATTACCCGTACGAAGTCCGGCTTCCACGTGTGCAACTTTTATTCCTTTGTAAAATGCTGCAAGTGCGGCGGAAAACGTTGTAGTCGTATCTCCATGTACGAGTACATAATCAGGTTTTTCTTTTTCAAGAACTTCTTCAAGTCCGCAAAGCACACGTGAAGTTATATCGTACAAAGATTGACTTTTTTTCATTATGTCCAAATCGTAATCTACCGGCAAGTTAAATAAATCTACCACTTGGTCGAGCATTTCACGATGCTGTGCGGTTAAACATACTTTTACATCGAATTCTTCGTGTTTCAAAAGTTCTTTCACTACCGGTGCCATTTTTATAGCTTCCGGACGTGTGCCGAATATTGTCATAACCTTCACGACTTTTTTCCTCCGTTCGTTTCACATTCCTTTTTTTGATTTCTTTTACCGCTCATTACTCCCAATTTTTTTACCCATATAAGGAATAGAATTAGAGCAATCAACGCAAGCAATACACCTATCCACAAACTTAAATGTATAACGAGTAATGCAAAGCATGAGAAGAATGCCGTAAGCGCATACATTATCAAAACAACTTGTTTTTGACTCAAACCTTGCGCAAGCAATCTGTGGTGCAAATGATTTTTATCCGGTGAAAAAATCGGTACTCCGGACAATTTACGTCTTACAATCGCAAGAAGTGTATCCATAATAGGCACCGTAAGTGCTATAAGCGGTACCAAAAGTACTGCCATGGCGGCAGTTTTCACCGCTCCTATTACCGACACCGCAGCAATAACGTATCCCAAGAACATGGAGCCGGTATCACCCATAAATATTTTTGCGGGATTGAAATTGTACTGCAAAAACGCTATACAAGATCCCGACATTGCAATCATTGCCGCCGCCGGTATCCATTGTCCCATTTGAAATGCCATCAGTGCAATTGCAATGGATGCGATAGATGCGACTCCGGCAGCCAAACCGTCCAGTCCGTCAATCAAATTTACCGTATTTACAAATCCCACTATCCAAAATATGGTAAGAGGAACCGAAATAAATTCGGATAAATATATCATTCCGAAGTAAGGAAGTACCAACCATTTTATACTTACACCGAAAACACATACCAATACTGCCGCAGATATTATTTGTCCGGCCAACTTTACTTTTGCCGGCAATGAAAATTTATCATCCGATATACCCACAAGCACCAAAACGGTAGAACCTATAAGAATTCCCGTCATTTCATAAGTCAATCCTATGGTTGAAACAACGGAAACGACAAATCCTGCATATATCGCCAATCCGCCCAAACGCGGTATCAAACCATGATGAACTTTTCTGGCATTCGGCTTATCTACTGCTCCCCACTTTACTGCAAGAGTCTTGACTAACGGTGTCAATACAAATGTAACCGCAAGTGCAGTAATGAAGGTCCACACATATGCCAAAATAACACCTCCAAAAAGTTTATGTATTTAAGTTTACGTCTTTATACTACCATACAAAATAAAAAGGGACATATATATTTTACATTACTCATGTTATTATACAATTATTGTCTACTTGTATCAAAGAAATATTAAGATTTATAATCGACTTATGACATAAGTCCATGATGATTTATAATGTAAATGGTATTATATTAATAAAACATATAGAAAGAGCTTTAATTTTGAAAGAAGGAGCTTCAACTTTGAATTTTATAAAAAAACATCCATATATATGCTTGGGATTATTTTCACTTATAATTTTTTTACTCGGAAGTTACAATCTTCCCATAACCGATACGGTTGAGTCGAATTATGCTCAAACTGCAAAAGAAATGCTTATTGCAAAAGATTGGATATCACCGCAAATTTACGGAAGATATTGGTATGACAAACCGATTTTTTACTATTGGGAATTGATGATTTCATTTTCCGTCTTCGGTTTTACGGAAATTGCGGCACGTATACCCGGAGCCGTTTTCGGTATGATCGGAGTGCTTTTCACCTATGACTTCACCTCAAAAGTTTACAGTCAAAAAACAGGATTTCTTGCATCACTTATTTTAATTTCGTCTTTTGAAATGTGGCTTTTAACTCATTCGGTACTTACCGATGTAACGCTGTTTTTGTTTATGAGTATGTCGGTAGCGTATTTTTACTTAGGTTATACACGAAACAAAAATTATTATTACTTGTGCTACATTACCGCTGCACTTTCAACTTTGACAAAAGGTCCTGTCGGACTTGCACTTCCGGGACTTGCCTGTGTAATCTTCCTTTTGTACAAAAAAGATATTAAAGAACTTCTCAAGGTAAAACTCATCTTCGGAATAATTCTTTTCTTGATTATTACATCAAGTTGGTACGGAACAATGTACGGTATACA
This sequence comes from Dialister micraerophilus, assembly GCF_947090205.1. NCBI lineage: Bacteria > Bacillati > Bacillota > Negativicutes > Veillonellales > Veillonellaceae > Dialister > Dialister micraerophilus. The sequence goes on along the minus strand of NZ_CAMUNF010000011.1, from coordinate 35,100 downwards.
CGGAAACGATTTTCTGCTTAATTTCTTCGGAGTTCATAATTACCTTCGTGCGACGGTTTCCGAGCATCCTGCACAAAATGTATGGTACTTCTACATACTTATGTTCTTTGTCGGATTTGCACCTTGGAGCTTTTTCCTTGTATACAAAATGTACAAAAAATATAAAGAAAAAACTCTTTCTTTCAAAAAATCTGACAGTTTATTTCAGCTTTTGATAATTTATTCCGTTGTTGTTTTTGCATTTTTCCAATGTATAGCTACAAAGTATACGACTTATACATTCCCGATGTTGTTTGCACTTTCCATAATGACGGCAAAATTATACACTTCGAATTTCAAAAAAATAATAAATGTCTCCGTTGTTTTTTCCGTAATTTATACTTTACTTTTAATTTTTGCTGCACCGCCTTACATGGCCATGAACGCCGGCAAAGAAACGGGAGAATTTCTGAAGTTTGAGGCTTCATCCGAAAAACCTGTTTACTTTTATGAAAATTACAGTACAAGTATGGTTTTTTACAGTGACAGAAAAATATATTCCACTGTCGAGGATAACGAGTTTGAAGATGTAAAACCCGGAAAATTGGATTGGAACGCAAAAAATGTTATGCCTCTTATAAAAAAGAGTACGGCATTAAACGACAAAGATTGCTACATAATCACGAAAAATAAAAAAATCGATAAATTTAAAAATGAAATAAGTAAAATAAAGGGTGCGAATATACAAATTGTAAAAAGTGATGCAAGTTATACAATTTGGCACAAAACACAGAAATAAAAAAAGAGATGACTTTGCAAAATGATACCTTATCGAATATGACGGTATATCAAATCGCATTGTCATCTTTTTTCATTATTTCATGATTTCATTTTTTCATATGTTTCATAATCCCGATAAACTCTCTTGTCTATAGGATCGTAGTGCAAATCGGTTTCTTTCATAAATTCTATTATTTTGTACATGTTTACATGTATGTTATAGTAATCGGCCAAAAGACGATGAAGTTCTTCAAGGGAAATATATTTTCTTGCCGAAAGCAGTACGGAAAGCATGTCCGACATTCTTATCTTTTCACGTCCTCTGTAAAACAGACGTGTTTTACCCATTCTTCTGCACGAGAAATGTTCATAATCTTCCGCAAGTATGGATACATAGAACCAATATCCGAATCCCGCATCGTCAATTTTGTGCGTAAATCCGTCTTTACGAAGTGATGTTACGGTGAAAAATTCTCCCGGTTTTACTTTTTCCGCTACCGCATTGCAATAGTCTTTCAATGTGTCTTTTGTTATTCCTTTTTCTTCCAATTTCCTTATATTTATGTATTTATGCGGTTCAAATTCAATTATTTCATATTTTGCACAAAGGTCATAAAGTGTCGATATAAATGTCACGCAATTTCTTATGTGTCTGTTCAAATTGCCGATGTCTATTATATCGTCTTTCGTAAGCATGTGTTTAAAATAACTCAATGCCGAATCGTATGTATTTTTTATAATGTAACCCGTATATACTTTAAATCCCAACGTTTTTAATGTATACGGATTTATCGCAGATATACTTTTATACGGAAATTGAGATTTGTATATTTGTTTTACTTCGAGTATCGCATAGCAATCTTGAGTAAGAAGTTCTTTCATCTTTTCAAATTCTTCATGAGGTAAATTGTCTGCCGACAATGTATAAACACCGTCATAAAAATAATCGTCAAAGTTCTTCATGTAACTTCCTATTACCGTTTCAGCTTTTACACCGTATTGCTTTTCATACATTTTTGCAAAATCTTTTACCGAAATCGGTGCATATTGCAAAAGCATTTCCAATACTTGATTGTCGGTATTCGGATTTCCGAATTCCATTGTGGGCATTCTTCCGAATTTTATATATGTATTTTCTTTCGGGATTATCTTTTTGAGTAAATTATGAAATTCGTATTCATCATGTATATCGTATCTTCCCATGAGTTTAGGATAGTCGTTTATAAATTTCAAAGTCGACAATTCCACGTCTTCGTATTGCTCCAAATCCAATGTGTCGAATAAATCTTCATAATCTTGTCCGGCTATATCGTAATATCTGAAGCTCTTTCCCTGATTCCATAAAACGTAATTGCATTCACTCAATTGATTTATATATGCTCTGTCCTCTATCCAAAGTGCCGTTTCGTTATCTATACCGTTTTCCTTTAAAAAATTCATGTATATTTCACGAAATTTGTCAAACCTCGTTTGTTCTTTGCAATACTTTTTCACTACGTACTTGACAAGTTCCGGACGATTTTTTCTTATTGCGGTCGCACCTATTCTTACATAATCTTTGTAAATTACGGGTTCGAGCATTTTTTTCATTTGCGAAGGTATGTTTTCGTCAAAAAGAATTTCTTCGTCCAGTTCTTTTTTGTCACCGTTTTTTACTCCGCATATGGTTTTCAAGTACATATACGTTTCTACCGGTTCGGAAAACGCTTCACAAAATTCGTCTTCGTTTATATGGTAATTTTCGTAAAGGTAAATATATTTGTTTTCTTTTACATCCGGAAAACCTGAAATTACCTTGCTTACTATTTGTCTTACACGTTCTCGTGTAAGATCGAATTCTTTTGCAACATCCTCAAGCGTTTTTCCGGAGAAACGGCTACGCACTATTTCTTTTGTCCTCTGTTTCGGTATTTTATCCAAAATTTCCGAAAAGGAAGGTAAATAAAGACATATTTTCCCTTTTTCAAAGCAAATTATTTTTCCTTTTTCCATATTTTTCAAAATATCTTCCATAATTTCCGTTTTTTGCAGACATTCCGGAATTATTTCAAATATTTCGCTTTTACTTGCATAATGATTTCTTTTCAGGAAAAATATTATTTTGCCGTTCAGAAACATTTTTATCGGCTCATATTCGATAAGCGATTTCAAAAATGTTTTTTCATCGTATCTGTTTGTGATGAATATGTGCAGAAGTTGCAATACTGCTACATTTTTATTTCTATTTACATACGGTACAAGTTCTTCAATTATACGGTTTAAAATTTTGTAATTTTTGAGAAGGAATTTCGCTTCTTCCGAGGTGGCTTTATCGTATAAATCTCTCGATTCCAAGGTTTTGTAAAAGAAGTCCCACATACTTTTATATTTCGCTATTCCCAGTGAATATATTTCAGATATGGATTTGTCCCACAATTGGGTATAAAGAAATATATTTTTTTCGCAGAGTTTTTCTTTCATCTCGTCATCGAAGTCGCCGGCGCTTATAAGTAAATTTTCTTTCCTTATATTTTCATCTTTTTCAGATCTGCACTTCGTTTTTTCTTTTATGTCCAACGTGCCTTTGTCTATAAGTATAAATTTGGAATTATCGCCCGTTTCAAGTTCTTTGAGAACTCTTTCCACTTCTTCCACACTGAGGCGTCCCATTCCGTAGATCATATTTAAATCATTGCTTTTGGCATATTCAATTAAACTTCCTATTGTATGAACTTCCGCTCGTCTTAAACAGTTGTTTGTTCTTGTTGAAAGCTCCAATACATCTATAAAATCATCTTTTGTTATGAATTTCATTTCCATTCTCCAAATAATTTTATTTCCGTTCTGCGAATAATTACTTTACCGTATATTTATTCATCTTTATAATAGAACTTTAACTAAATTACGTCAAGAATGTAAATATTTCATTTTTCAGGTAAAGAAAAAACGACCCCGAGGGTCGTTTTTTTCACTAGGAGTGTAAAAAATAAAGGGAGTTAGAAAGGAGTGAGATTTATGATTGGGATTTCATAATCTCTTAACGGATTTTGTCCGTCTTTCTCTAAAAGCGTGGTTTTCCATCGCTTCCGAATTCATTATAACAGATTTAAGTGTATTTGAAAAGTCTTTTTCAAAATATTTTTTAATAATAAATGAAATTTTAATTTTATTTATGTTTTCAAGTTGTTTAAGCTTTTATTTTAGCTTGTACCTAAATGTGTTTTATTTCATTTTTTCGAATGCGTCTTGCGCAGCTTCAAGGAATTGTTTGTAGGATATTGTTGCGCCGGATATTCCGTCCACTTTTGAAATTTCCTGTTTCTGCAAAAGTGCTTGTGCGTATTCACCGTTTGCTTTTACTGCCGCTTGCGCTTTGTTGTAAAATGCTTTGTTTTCTATTTCTCCGTTTGTTTTTCCGTAGTCTTCACCTTTTACGGTTCCGTCTTTTTGTATTCCTTCAAATTGCACATCGGCTATTTTGTGATCTTTTATGGTTACTGTGAGTTTTCCTATTCCGCCTCTGTTGTCCGGTGAGCTGGTTCCCGTATATGTTCCGTCTTTTGCTTTTTCGAGTATTTCTTTTGTATTGTTCAATACATTTTTTTCATTTTCGTTTTCAGGTTTTGCGGAGTCGTTGTTTCCGCATCCTGCGCTTGCAATTGCAAGTGCGCTTGCCATCAACAAAAGTGTGTATTTTTTCATTCGTTTTCTCTCGCTTTCCTCATATGTCCATGTTCGATTATTACTTTGTGTTTTGCCGCTCTTCCTACTTCGTCGGAGTGTGTAACGGTAATAATCGTATGTCCTTCGGCATTGAGTTCACGGAATATTTCCATTACAAGTTCCTGATTTTTTTCATCAAGGTTTCCTGTAGGTTCGTCCGCCAAAAGCAATACGGGGTAATTTATCAATGCTCTTGCTATACATACACGTTGTTGTTCTCCTCCGGAGAGTTCTCGCGGTAAGTGGTCGGCTCTGTCTTTGAGTCCTACTCTTTCGAGTACTTCCAACGCTTCCTGTTTGTCGGGTACGCTGTGATAGTATTGTGCAACCATCAGATTTTCAACTGCTGTAAGGTAGGGTATAAGGTGAAATTGTTGAAATACCATTCCTATTTTGTCTCGTCTTATACGTGTAAGTTCGTCCGTTGTAACGTCACGCAGATTTATTCCGTCAAGTATTACTTCTCCCGATGTTGCTCTGTCCATGCAACCTATTATGTTCATAAGAGTTGTTTTTCCCGATCCTGACGGTCCCATGATTGCAAGCCAGTCGCCTTTTTCAACTGTCAAGTTTACTTCTTTAAGTGCCGGCACTTTCCCTCCATATAGCATGGATACGTCTTTTAATTGTAATAAACTCATATTTTCTCCTTATTCGCCTCGTAAAACTATCGCCGGTTCTATTTTTACCGCAGTTCTTACCGGTATAAGACTTGCCAGTGATGTAATCAATATGGAAATTATTATTGAAAATATTGCCACGCTGAATGAAAATCCTATTTCTCTTCCGAATACGTTCATTCCTACCGCTTGTGCAAATATATATCCGCATGCGGTTCCTACTATTCCTCCGAAGAGTCCGAGCATTCCGCTTTCGCCCAAAAATTCAAATGCTATATTTTTGTTGCTTGCTCCGAGTGCTTTTTTCAGTCCGATTTCTTTTCTTCTTTCGGATACCACTTCCGTCATTGTAGTGCCTACGCATACCAATGTAAGGAGCAATACGACAAGTGTTACCAAAAGTACCAATGCTTGCAATTTTGCCAGCACCGCAGCTTCCGATCCTGCAATTTGTTTGACTATTTGTGATTGTACTTCTTTGTCTTGCGAGTGAAGTTTGTTTTCAAATGCTTGCAGTTTGCTTTCGTCCGCCACTACAGATACTTGTACAACGCTTACTTGTCCTTCTTTTTCCGTCATTTGTTGAAGTATCGAAAGGTCGACATATGCAAATTGTTCTTCTTTACCGCCCGTTCTTACTATTCCGCTTACGGTAAATTTTTCTTCCACGTTTCCGTCATGTGTGCTTACTATTAAAGTGTCTCCGATTTTTGAACGGTATTTTTGTGCTATGTCGTTTCCGAGAAGCATTTCTTTGCTGCCTTTTTTAGGCATTTTACCTTCTATTTGCCAGTACGGACTGACTTTCTTCAAAACGTCGAAGTCCGTTCCGCCCGTAAGTACGGGACTTTCATTTATTTTAAGTCTTTCGTATAGGAACGGTGATGCTCCTACAAGTTCTTTTTTGTCCAAGAGTTTATATATTTCAGCAAGTTTGCTTTGATCGAATGTCTTTTTTCCGTCTGCCGGTATTAAAAGCAGGTTCGCACCGTAAGCACGAAATTCCCTTCCCATTTGTTCGGGTACTTCTTTGTATACCGTCATCATTCCGGATATTATTGTCGCTCCGATTGCAACTGCAAGGAGTGCAATGAACATACGTAATTTTCTTCGCATCAATGCATTAGTTACCAAAACCAAGTACATTTTAAGTTTCTTTATATTCATTTCATCACCTGCCATGCAATACATTTGCCGGACGTAATTTGAGTATCATACGGATTGCGGGCAAACTTCCCAATAAAATCATAAATACAAGAAGTAAAAATAAAATAGGAATGACTCCGCGATTTACAGCGATTGCGGAGTTGAATACCGCATGTCCGATAATTTGTGCAAATCCCAGTCCTACTATGTATCCGACAACTGCACCTATAAGTCCCGCTATAAAAATTTCCGTCAGTACATAGATTGCAACAGCTCTGTCGGTAGCTCCGAGTGCTTTCAAAAGTCCGAGTTCACGACTTCTTTCCATAATGTTTGCGCTTACAAGGTTTGATACTCCCATTGTTGCGGAAAGAAGTGAAAGTATGGTAATCAGCAACATGAGCATTTCGGTTTTGTTCAATATTTTACCTTCGGATTCCGCTATTTGTCGTACGGGTCTTGCTACCGAGTCGGGTATTACTTCTTCTATTTGGAAAGCTATGGATCCTACGTATGCCGTACAGTACCACACTTCGTATTCTTTCAGCGACAGACTTTTCGGGTTTGCCGCAGCTTTTCTTGCCAAATCGTTTTCCGGTGTGGTTATCGCACTTACCGTTATGGAGTCCACTTTTCCTTCAAGTCCCAACATTTTTTGTACTGCAGGAAGTTGTGCGACAATTTCTCCGTCTTCTTCGCCTCCGCCGTTTACTATTCCTACGACTTTCAATTTTTCTTCTCCGCCTTTTCCTTGGCATGAAAGTTCGTCACCGTTTTTAATATTCATTTTATCGGCGAGTTTTTTCCCGACAAGTACTTCGGAGGGATTGTTTTCGCTCGGCCAACTTCCGGATACTTGCCACCATGATTTCATATATTGTTCACCTGTGGAAAATATATCATCGGTAGGAAGTACCATGTTGTGGTCGAACCATGTTCCCGTAACGGAAACTTCATTATTTCCTTTGAGTGTTACTTTCCCGTTAAGATGCGGAGAAAGTGCCACAATATTATTTGCCCAGAAAATCGTTTTCAAACTTCCTATTGCCGAATCGGGCAAGTATTCTTTCGGTGCTTTTTCATCGTCAAGTCCGTATATGTCTTTGAGTATAGATGAATTTTTGGGTGTTACGGTAATGTTTGCGCCGAATGCTTTGAGTTCCTGATTTACTTTACTTCCTACGTCAAACATTACATTAAGCATCGCTGTAGCAAGCGATATACCCAGTGCAACCGTCAATGCCACGAAAAGAAGTTGTCTTCCCTGTCTTAACATGGCATTTTTCACCATTTGCCAAAACACTGTTTTCTCCTTTCTTTAACGGAAGTATTTTTCACCTTCGTCCAATAAATTTTGCTCTATTTGTAAATTACCGTCATTTACCGAGTATTTAAGAGGAATGGGGTTACATCCGCCCTTCATTCCTATTGTGGACTTGTTCATAACTACGTCACAGAGTTTACATACTATTTGTCCTTCACGTTCAATGTAACCGGTAGCTCCGCAAATTTCACATGCGTCAAATCCCACACCGTATGCCGAGCCGCCTTTCAGTACAACGATAAATCTTACCGCCGTACCTTTTTGAGTGTGATATGCAAATCTGTGCAAGTGTCCGTCATTTACTTTGCTTAGCGGTATCGACACGACATTGTTTACGGCTGTTACGTTTACTGCCGGAACAAGTTCTTCTTTTTTGTGCGCATACATATTTCCGACACTTGAAATCAAAATCATTGCGACAAGGTATACAACCATCGCCTTACCCCATCTCTTCTTATGTATGTCGGATGCAATGACTTTTCTATATTGTGCCGGATTTTCATTATCTTTACGTGCCGGCCTTTTTTGAAGAAAGAGTGCAAAAGGTACTGCAAATGCAACTGCAAAAACTATAAATACAAATTGCGATTGATGATCTATGAGCGGACCCATTATGTTTATGAGTTTTTGCAAAGGAAGTATGTTTCTTGCCATCAATATTTGTACTATGTATACAATTTGCTGGAAAAGAAGTGCCGCCGTTTGAATTGCAAATACGACATAGAGTCTTTTACTTCTCAAGGAACGTGCAGAACGATAAACAAAAATCGAACCCATCCATGCAAATAAAAGTCCTACAACCGCTCCCAAAATTTTTATTGCGGTTTCAATTGAAACAATTACTTCGGCAGTGGTTACAGTCGTCACCGGCACAATCAAAATTTCCATTCCGTAATACAGGAAAAGTGATACGACCGTAAGCATTATGGAATTTCTGAATAATTCCTTTCTTAATTCACTTACAGTTTCCGATCTCAAAAATTGCAGCAGCAGTACTTCACCGCAAATTGCCGTAAATGCCGTTATTCCTTCAAAAACTTCACGACTTACGGCAGTTCTCGTGCCTTGTTTTACCGCCATAATGAAAATCGAACCCCAAAATCCCCAGTATGCAGCTTTTTTAAAGTAACGTACAAATCGACCTTTTTCACGATTGTCAAGCATTGCCGCCAATACGGAAAGCGGTATCAGAAGTGCTATACCGTGTTCCATGACAGGTATTAATTGTCTCAAAAACAATTGCAACATTTGCATTCGAGGTTTCCTTTCAAATAAATAACCGACCGAGGGTTTCCCCGCCGGTCGGCTGAATTTCAATTCGGAAAAAACGTTTTCTCCGTCCGGCAAAAATTACCAGTGACGCGGAACGTAGTTAAATACCCACTTCATAACTACCGGTTCTTTCCAAAAATGTCCTTCTACTCCTGTTTCTTTGTCTACATGGAGCAAGTAATTTTGTCTTTCAGGACTGTCGATTGTAAATTCACAGTCGTATGTTCCGGCACCCAACATTTTCACGTTTGCACCGTAGTGCGGACCGTCATCTGCACTCATCGGCATGAATACACCTTCAATCGATTCTCCTGTTTCCTGTTTCGTCATTTTGTAATGAACCGTAAGGTACGGTATCCATTCACCTACACCGAAGCCGCATTCATTGCCTTCCGTTGCGTGAATATCGGTTTCTATATGTATATCGGCTTTGTCCGGCGGAAGTTGAGATGTTGCCGGTTCCATTTGTACCGGTTGGAAGTAAACAAGTGCTACCTTGAAATGATTTTCGGGGCTTTCTTGTTCATCTCCGATAGGATATTCCTGAAAACCTGCAGCCATAACGGATGCACCTGTCATAGTAAGAGCAGTTGCCATTGCGGCAGCCAATAATTTCTTGTACATTTTAAACCTCCTGTTACATCATTTTTTGATGTAAAATTAAATATTTTTATTACGACGTTTTCTTACAAAATGCGTAATAAGACCTGAAAGTAATATAACAATCTGTATACCCACGGTTTCATAAGTCGGATACAAACCCAACCAGTCTGCATTCGGGAAATACTCCCATGCTATAACAGATTGCGGTATAATGCCGGCTTCCTGTAATTCGCTTACTCCTCCACCGGCAAATGCTACGGCCATGATGAACATCAAAAGGCTCGTAACTATAAAGAACGGTCGCAAAGGTATACGTACCAAACCTTTACGGATTACAGCAAATATAATCAAAAGCAGAATACATCCCGTACCGAATCCGAACCAAATCATTTCGGTATCTCCGCTCGAGTTGTTGAATAGTGCCTGATAGAACAGAATTACTTCGGCACCTTCACGATACACTGCAAGGAATGCTGCAATACCCAATGCTCTTGCATGTTTGGAAGTTATACTGTGATTAATCATATTTTCAATGTATTTCTTCCATTCTCTCGCTTCGGATTTTCCGCTCATCCATATACTTACGGACAAGAGTACGCATACGGCCACGAGTGCCGTTATACCTTCGATAAGTTCCTGATTTGCTCCTGCGGCAAACTTATCCATAAGTTCCGAGAATATATAGGCGGTTATAAAACTTGCAACCACAGCACCTATGGCATAATTATATACCATTCCCATGTACTTCGTATTTCCGGATTTCTGAAGGTAGGCGATAATTGCGACAAGCATCAAAATCGCTTCCATACCTTCACGTAAAAGCAGAAGTAATGACGTAAAGAACGATGCCCAACGTCCTCCTGCGACATTTTTGTTTTCAAGAGTGATCACATCGGATTTAATCATTGTGAGCAAAGTTTCGGCTTCACTCTTTACCGATGCTTCACCTTGGTCTTCTCTTATAGCTTTTTTCAATTTTGAAAATTGATATTCGGTCAAATTCGCATTTTTTGATGCAATTGTGGAACGTATCGCTTTTTCAAGTCCGTCTTTTTCATATACTCCGTAGTAAGTGTCGTTGACGGTTTTTTTCGAACCTTCAAGGTCACCCGATGCATATTGCTCTACGGAAGTGTGTATCATACTGTCTATATGATCATATATTTGTTCCCAATCTTGAGATGCTCTTGACGAGAAAGGCACTAAAACCAATGATGCCGCAAAAATTACGGCAAACAATATTTTCTTTATCAAGTCGCACATCCTTTCCATATTTAATCGGAGTATTTACGTTCATTTATTTGCCTTGCTATATTCGGTCTGTTAAATGAAATTGAAATAACTCTCGTAACTTCCATAGGCTCACCGTTTTCATCAAGTGCCGGCTTGAATCTCCATTTTCTTGCCGCCGACATTGCTATTTCATCATAACTGCGTTTACCTGATGTAACTGCAACACTTGTTTTGTGAATCAGTCCGTCTTTACCGATTGTCGCAAATACACGTATACGTCCCTTGAACGGAACAAGATTGTTCGGCGGATAAAAATCTTCTATAAGTTTCGGAGGTGTACCTATTTGAGGTTTTCCGCCTCCACGACCGTTTCCGCCGCTGCCGCCTCCTTCAGTGCCTTTTCCTATAATAATTACACTTGAAACTTTCTTTGTCGAGTCTTTTTTGGCTTGTTTTACCTGCTCTTCAAGCTGAGCAATGGCATCGGCTTCGTTATCCGCAATAATAGGACTTGTTTCGGTATCTTCGGCATTCTCTTCGGAAGAATCCAATACTTCGTCATCGGACTCGTCATAATTCATGGCGTCGCCCGTATTGTCTTCTGAAGTAGTGCTTTCACCTATTTCCTTGTTTATGGCTTTATCATCCTCATTTTGAGGTGCTCCGACTCCCGTTCCGTCACCGGAACCCGTACCTTCACCTTCACCGTTTCCCCATCCGGGGCCTTCATATCCTGTCGGAAGATCTTCAAGCATTATTGCATCATCCGAAACTTTGGCAGATGAAAAATCCAAAAGCGGTACGACAAATGTCAGAACCGACCACAATATAAAATGCACAATGAGCGAAACTATAAAGCATAATCGCCAATTTGCCGAATATTTCATTTCTTATCAGCCTTCACTTCCGTTGCGAGTGAAATATGCTTGGCCCCCGATTGTTTCAAAGCATCAAGCACTTTCGTCACATCATCGTAATTCGTACTCTTGTCGGCACGAAGCACAAATACAACTTCAGGATTTTCGGAAATATTTTTCTTCATACGTTGAACCACATCTTGGGACGGAGAGGTGTCTTTATCATAATAAACTTCTCCGTTGTCCAGTACCGTTACGGGGATAACTTCGGGTTTCGTTTCACGTTTCGATGCGGACGCTTGAGGCAAATTTACCGACATTGTATTAAGTTCGGTCATATACATTGTCGCCATCATGAAGAACACGAGAAGAAAAAGCATAATATCTATCATCGGAACGATAATTATCGACGGTTCTTTCACTTTGTGAAAATTACGTTTACCAAACATGATTAACCTCTCTTTCTTACTTCAGAAAGAAGAACGGCTCCTGTTTTTTCCATTATCGTAAGTGCATTATCCATGCGTGAAGCAAAATACGTGTGAACTGCAAGTGAAAAAACGGCAACGATCAATCCGAAAGCCGTAGCTGTAAGCGCTTCACCTATACCTCCGGTAATCGCCATAGGCTGTCCGGCTTGCAAATTGAAAATCTGAAATGAGTTTATCATACCGAAAATTGTACCCAAAAGTCCGAGCAAAGGTGAAAGTGTGACAATTGCGGAAAGATAATTCAAGTTTCTTCTGAACTGTGCAGCCAAAGCGGTGTATGTACGATCCAAAGCAAGTTCCGCATCATACCCGTTCAAAACTGCTTTTGCGGTTTCATTCATCATAATAACCGCTACATTGTTGTATATAAGTGAACTTTGCATAATTTCTTCCCAAGATTTGCCGGAAAGAATTTTCTCCAAATTGTCGGTATAAGGTACAATACCTTTCAAAGCTTTTCTATAAAACATAAAACGTTCCGCCAAAATCGCTATCGTGCATATAGATGCAAGAAGCAACAAGTACATGACGAAACCGCCTTTTTGAAATAATTCTATAATTTCCACTTACTACACCCCTTTTATAAATCAAGTAATATTTTTTCCGAATTATCGGAAATCACATTACAGTAATCATACAGATTTTTCGTAACAAAAACTTCAAACTTTTCAGTTATCAAAATCGCTTCCATCCCCTTGCATTTTTTAAGCATTCTTTTTGAAAAGTCCAATCCTCCGGCAAGCAGCGCAGAAGATGTCAAGGAAAAATCGTAATTTCCGTCATATACCAATGTCGCACTTAAAAGCTGCACTCTTTTTTCGTTGTTTACTGAAAAAATATGACTTTGAAATAAATCGTCATTCTTTATAAAACGTCTGTAATCTCCGGAAGTTTCAACCGTATTCCAAGATGCAAGAACAACGGAAGCAATCAAATTATTTCTTCTGCGCGGATGTTGTATACCTATACGCCAATCGCTTCCGTCCGGTTTTTTCCCTACGGTCGAAATATCGCCTCCGCAATCAATTATAATTCCTTCAAGCTTCTTTTTTCTGCAAAAATTTGCAGCTTGATGAATTGCATACTCTTTTGCAATACCGCCCAAATCAAGCGACATGCCTTTATTCTCAAGAAATACGGAATTTCCGTCAATCAGTATATTGCGATAATCTACAAGGCTCCATGCCTTTTGTATTTCTTTTTCGGTCGGAACATATTCACCTTCACTTCCTATATTCCACAAAGATGACATTGCACCGATTGAAGGATCGAAAACTCCGTTTGTAAATTCTGCAACTTGCATGGATTTTTTTATAATGTTCATGCAAGTTTGTGAAACTTTTACGGAGCGAATGCCGGAATTTTCATTTATTCGTGAAATTTCGCTTTCTTTCAAAAATCTGCTGCACACAGCTTCAATATCTCCGAAAATTTTTCGTATGTGCAACGATACATCGCAAGGGATTTCATTTTCGGATCTTACTTGCAAAAATGTCCCCATCGCTTCACCGGATTCTACGTGCAATATTGCCTCCCGAAAATAGTTGTCCTTTTATCTATCCGATTTTTGATAATATTTTGATAACATTTTTATAAAACTAAAATATGTGCTTTAGTTATTTTACAAAACAAAAAAAACCATGTCAATAATGATTATCATTTAGACTATCAATTACGAAAATTGTTTAATAATTCAATTATGTTAGAATAAAAAAGAAAGGAGTTTCATATGCTTACAGCTTACGAGTCTATCGAAAAACTTACAAAGCAAAATACCGAAATAAAAAAATCTTTATTCATTGCACAAATCGCTCCCGTAAACAGTGAAAAGGAAGCGCAAGATTTCATACTTTCAGTTAAAAAAGATATGCGTGACGCCACTCACAATTGTTCGGCTTATCGTATCGGGATAAAACAAATTGCGGAACGTTCAAGCGATGACGGCGAACCTCAAGGTACCGCCGGCCATCCGATGCTTCACGTTTTACAGGCAAACAATCTTACAAATGTGGTTGCAACCGTCACAAGGTATTTCGGAGGAATAAAACTCGGTGCCGGAGGATTGACACGTGCTTACTCATCTTCACTTGCAAATGCACTCAATGACTCGAAAATTATACGATTTACTCCGCATCAAAAAATTATTCTTACCGTAAACTACACTTTTGTAGGTGCGTTTGAAAATTACATAAAAGATACGGACATTATAGTCACCGACAGACTGTTTACAGATAAAGTGAAAATTTCTATGTTGTGTTTGACGGAAAATTCGGATAAACATATTGAATTTTTCACAAATATGACAAGCGGAACCGCAATTATCGAAACTCCAAGCGAAGAATACGTAAAACTTCCGTTATAATGTTTCCTTTCACAATATTAATATAGACAAATAAAAAAGACCGGATGAATTTAAGGGGGATTAACTGAAATTCAATCCGATCTTTTTTTATTTAATTACTTTACACTGTAAAGTCCTTTTGTTCCTTCTTTGAGGTTTATAATAACGCTCTTTGTCTGTGAGTATGCACTCATAATCATCTTGTGTGTTTCACGACCTATTCCCGAACGCTTGTATCCGCCGAACGGTGCACCTGCCGGAATGTCGTTGTATGTATTTACCCATACACGTCCTGTGTGTACTCCACGAGATACTTTCATTGCGGTTTGCAAGTTGGTTGTAAATACTCCGCCGCCCAAGCCGTAGTCGCTGTCATTTGCAAGTGCTATAACTTCATCTACAGTCTTAAACTTCTGTACAACTACTACCGGTCCGAATATTTCTTCCTGACATACACGATCGCTGTTGCTTGATGCCGTCAAAATTGTCGGACGAACGAAGTAACCTTTGTCACATCCGTTTTCCATGTATCTTTCTCCGCCGGTGATAAGCTTGCAGCCTTCTTCAACTCCGACTTTTACGTAGTCAAGAACTTTCTGCATTTGCCTTTCATATATAGCCGAACCCATTTCGGTACTCATATCGAGCGGACTTCCGATTTTTACTTTTTCAAACGCCGTCTTCAAACGGGCAAGGAATTCGTCATAAATACCTTCCTGAACGAATACACGGGATCCTGCGCAGCAGACCTGTCCCTGATTGAAAAGTATACCGATTTGTACACCTTCAACAGCCTGATCTATATCGCAGTCATTGAAAATCATGTTTGCAGATTTTCCGCCGAGTTCCAATGTTGCCGGAATAAGTTTGTCGCAAGCTGCTTTGTATACCTTGTAACCTACCTGAGTAGATCCTGTAAATGCGAGCTTGTCAAATCCGTCATGTTCCAAAATCCACTGTCCGGACTTGTTGCCTGCACCTGTAATTACATTCAATACACCCTTCGGAAGTACGTCTTTAATCAAACGTACAAGTTCAAGAAGTGACAATGATGTGTGTGAGGACGGTTTCAAAACTACCGTATTTCCTGCCGCCAATGCCGGAGCAAGTTTCCATGCCGCCATAAGGAAGGGGAAGTTCCACGGAATAATCTGACCTACAACACCAATCGGTTCCTTCAATACAAGTGACATTGTATTGTCATCAATCATTGTTGCAGTTCCTTCTTCTGCACGTATAACGCCTGCAAAGTAACGGAAGTGATCTGCACTCATCGGTATATCTACCGTACTTGTTTCTCTGATCGGCTTACCGTTGTCCAAAGTTTCAACCATTGCGAGATGCTTTGCGTTCGCATCGATAATATCTGCAATCTTGAGTAATAAATTCTGTCTTTCAATCGGAGATGTCTTTGACCATGAAGGTAATGCCTTGTGTGCTGCAGCTACCGCAAGATCCACGTCTTCCTTGGTAGCTTCGGCAATTTCCGCAAGCATTTCTCCCGTAGCCGGACTGTATGACTTGAACAATCCGCCGTCGGAAGCATCTTTCCATTCACCGTCAATAAACAAACCGTACTGTTTCTGAAGATTTACCTTTTCCATAGTTTCCATCCTTTCGGAAATATATTTAAAAAAATTATTATATAATTTTAGCTCGCTTATTTCTCAAGCAAACAAAGTATATCACAAAATATTTTTATATTCAAGTATCTTGATTTACTTTTTTTCTATAACTTTTTGTAATCTTATAATTAAAATGCTTTTGATGTGCCGTTTTGTATAAATTACTCCGTTAAAATTATGCCTTACTTATTTAAAATAATATTATTTTAAATCGTTTTATAGTTGTCGGTACTACATTGTTGTATTTACATACCGAATACGGAAAACATACAAAAATTTGTAAGCAAAGTTATCATTCCTCATGTAAAGCAGTTTCGGTAAGAGCTGCAATCCTTCAGTAAATGCAAATTCAGATAGAGCCATAAAAGGTATAAATGAAATTCTTTATAAATAATAAATGCACTTCCAAAAATCGGACACGATCTTCAAAAGTGCTTTATATCAAAATCAAAAATTTATAAAAATATTTATTTCCGAAAAATTAAACTTTTCAAAATTGCCAAATTTTAAGTAACGCAAATTCGGTCACTTAATTTCAAAAAATCAAATCAAGCAAAAGGAGACCGGCTTTATTCGCCCGTCTCCTTTTGTATCAGACATATCTGTATTAAAATTTATAAGTTAAATCTATACCCCATGTATTTTTGATAGGAAGTACTTTGTCAACACCGGGATAAAACTTAGTCTTATAAGTTTCACCGTCAAAATTCAAGTATGCTTGGAGTTCTACATTTTTCATAGGTACATACTGTACTCGTGCCATCCAGAATTTTGCTCCACCCATCGTTGCCAATCCTATTACAAACGGTGTACCGTTCGGATGATTACTGCCGATGATATAGGATAACGGCGGTGCATCATAGTAATGCAATCCTAATTTGTATGAACCGACTTCATTCAAATTTATATTACCGTAATCGATTCCTGCATGCTTAAAGGTTGATAAACCTTCTCTTAACAGCTTGGGACTGTCCACTTTGACCCAATCTCCACTTACAGACAGACGATCTGAAAGAGCTATATCGGTGAAAAATCCGCGTGCAGTTATCGGATATTTTCTTGATAAAAACCCTTGAGGTATCGTAACATCACCGTCTACGTAAAAAGCACCTGCAGTCACATTATTGAAATGCGCCTTTGCTTCTGCAAAAGATTGTTTTACGGGATAGGCTACTTGAGTCATTCTTCCTTTTCCCACTTTCAATCCGAACTTCCCGTTGTCATAGGATGTTACTATACCTTTAAAATCGCTGTCGTACCATGCACCCGTACCCAAGGTTAATTGTGTACTGCCCACATCTACCAAAGTATCTTTTGTAGGTGCATATTCGATGTGCATACGATTTACGCCTGTATGCTGTGTACCCGCCGGGTAAAATTCACCGCCGACCGGATCTTCATATCCTATAAAATCATATTCATGAAGCAAACTTGCTTTTACATGAGTACGGTCATTCACTTTTGCATCCGCATTCAGTCTTAAACGAACGGACATCGGATCCGCTTTATAAACTTCACCGTCTCCACTTGCAAAAAATCCAAAAGCATTCACAGAAAACGGTGTCAAAAATTCTTCATGTGCATAACGAAAACGCACATCACCCGACCATGCAACATTTCCTACCTTCTTTTCAACATTGGAAACACGTACGCCCAGATTTGAAAGTTCCTGAGAATATTCATTTGCCAATTTTGTTACCGTTGCTTTTTGGCTTTCATTGAGCTGATTTTCTTGTGCCAACAGACGTGCAACAATCTGTGCCATTTCAAATCTTGTTAAATGATTGTTACCTTTAAATGTACCGTCTGAATAACCTTCTATAACGCCTTGCTTAGACAGTTCCGATACCGCCTGATATGCCCAACTTGATTCCTTCACATCGACAAACGGGTTGGCGGCATAAGCGGATGCTCCCGCAGATAAAGCAATAACGGCCAACATACTTGCAATTTTCTTCATATATCTAATCTCCTTTAACTCAAAATTTCCCTTTAGTCTTTACTTGTAATTCGAATATTATGAATATAACATATTAATAACGTAATTTCAATAATATTAACATTTTTTATAAAAAAATAATTTTTTTCTGTAAAATTTATAATTTTTCTGTTTCATTTCATAATATTTAAACCGATATTTATTTTTGCAGCATAAAAAGCACAGAGTCCGGGAGGTCGCCCGACCATGTGCTTTCTACACAGTGTTTTACTACAAGGAGTATTAAATTATTGTGTAATATAATGCGTTTATATATTACCCGGCAATTTATTTTGCCTTTTCCACAAAAATTGCCGAAACATGGAAAAGGTTTATTTTTCTTGATGAATACGCACGTAAATGCTCCCGTAAGTACGCCGGCATTCATCAAGATTTCGGCAACAAAAAAACATCCACTTAAATTCAATCCGAATTTATAGTGCATGCCTACAATCACTACTTTTCTTCTGTTTTTACTTCGATTGCCGTTTCATGCTTTTTTATGTACTGCCTTTTTATCGCCTTCATATTTTACTACTTTACTACGCTTTATGTTGTATAAAACATTATCATACTTGTTATTTATTGTCAATTATATTTCTCATTTTATGAGATTGATTTTATTTATAGCATTCTCTAATTTAAATTTATAATAAATTAAAAAGAGTCTTTGACGATATGCCCTGTTTGTGACAAGGCATATCATGCAACAGACTCTTTTCTTTAGAACCATTCGGTGTGGAATGTACCTTTTTTATCGTTTCTTTCGTAGGTGTGTGCACCGAAGTAGTCTCTTTGTGCTTGTATAAGTGATGCACCTGATTGTGATTTTCTGTATGCATCGAAGTATTGAAGTGCCGAGCTAAGTGCCGGAACTGCAACTCCCGACAGTACTGCTGTCGATACGATGCGTCCCCAGCCTGCTCTTGATTCTTTCAACGCTTTTGCAAAGTAGTCGGTGAAAAGCAAGTTTTCTATTTCTTTTTGCTTTTCATATGCTTCGGTTACGCGATCTAAAAATCCTGCACGTATTATGCAACCGTTTCTCCATATTTTGGCAATGTTACCGAGTTTTACGTCCCAGTCGTATGTTTTACTTGCTTGCGCTATGAGATTGAATCCTTGTGCGTATGCACAAATTTTCGCTCCGTAGAGTGCATTTTCCAAATCGTCTATAATTTGTTTTTTGTCTATATCCGTTTTCGGCAAGTTTACCGTTTCGTAAATTTTTGCAAGTGCCGTTCTTTCTTCTTTGTTGCTTGACATTATTCTTGCAAATACCGCTTCGGTTATGGTAGGTGCCGCCGTACCCAATTCGAGTGCCGAAAGGCTTGTCCATTTGCCTGTGCCTTTTTGCATTGCTTTGTCGAGTATGACGTCTACCATCGGTTTACCCGTTTCATCATCTTTTTTACGGAGTATTTGAGATGTGATTTCTACAAGGTAGGATGAAAGTTTTCCTTTATTCCATTTTTCCCATGTATTTGCCATCTCATCGGTTGTCATGCAAAGGATTTCTTTCATGAACATATATACGTCGGCAATCATTTGCATGTCTGCGTATTCTATTCCGTTATGTACGGTTTTTACGTAGTGTCCTGCACCGTCTTTTCCTATGTAGTCCACACAGGGTTCACCATTTGCTTTTGCCGATATGGCTTCCAAAATCGGTTTGAGTTCGTTGTAAGCTTTACGGTTTGCACCGGGCATGAGGCTCGGTCCGTTCAATGCTCCTTCTTCTCCGCCGGATACTCCCATTCCTACGTATTCGATACCTTTTTCCGAAAGGTATTTTTCACGTCTTTGCGTGTCTTTGTAGTAGGAATTTCCTCCGTCTATAATTATGTCGCCTTTTTCTATGAGCGGAAGAATTTGTTCGATTGTTTTGTCGACAGCTTCTCCGGCTTTGATCATGAGAAGTATTTTACGCGGCTTTTCGAGTTTTCCTACAAGCTCTTCCAATGTTTCCGCACTTACAAGGTGAGGATTGTTTCCGAATTCTTTCATGAAGTTTTCGGTTTTTGCGTATGTACGGTTGTACACACAAGTTGTAAATCCGTTTCTTGCTGCATTACGTGCTAAATTGGCTCCCATTACCGCCAATCCGATAAGTCCGAGTTTTGCTTTTTGCGTCATTTATTATTCCTTCGTTTATTATTCTTTTACTGCTGCATTCCATGCTTCCAAAAGTCTTCCGCGATTGTCGCCGGACCACTGGAAGTCGTACTTCATTAACTTAGCATCTTTGAATTTCATTGCTTCTTCCGGCGGATTTGCATCCGGATTTGTCAAGAACTGGTAGGAGTTGTTGTGCTGTCCGATTTCCTGTGCTTTCTTTGTCAGACACCAGTCAACGAACTTCTTGGCATTTTCCATGTTCGGTGCGTTCTTTATAATTGCTACTGCGCCCAATTCGTATGCAGTTCCTTCTTCAGGTAATGAAAGTCTTACGTTTGTATTTCCTTCTTTCATCAAACGGATACCGTTGTGAATGTATGTAATTCCGATTGCAGCTTCTCCCAATGCGGCACTTCTTGCCGGAGCGGCTCCCGCCTTGGTGTACTGCTTGATTTGCTTGTTCAACTTAGCGAGATATTCCATACCTTTTTCTTCGCCCATGTTCTGAACGATTGCAGATACGATTACGTATCCTGTGGATGCCGATCCCGGGTTACCCATTACGATTTGTCCCTTGAATTCGGGTTTCAAAAGGTCGTCCCATGATTTCGGTTCTTGAAGGTTGTGTTCATCGAAGTATCTTCCGTCAAGAATAAATCCCAAGTATCCTTGGTAAATACCGGTCCAGTATCCGTCAGCATCTTTGAACTCGGGTTTTATTTTTTCCGCATTCGGTGATTTGTATGCCTCAAGAAGTCCTTCTTTCTTTGCCATGATGAATGAGTCGGCACTTCCGCCGTACCATACATCGGCTTGAGGATTGTCTTTTTCTGCACGGATACGGCTCAATGTTTCTCCGCCGCTCATACGTACGAAGTTTACATGTATACCTGTATCTTTTTCAAATTCTTCAGCAACTACTTTTGCCGACTGTTCGACAACGCCCATATAAATGGTTACTTCTTTGCTGTTGTTTGCTTTTGCAGCTTCTTTTTCACTGCCGCAGCCTGAAAAACTCAACGCCACCGCACCTGCCAATACAGCTGCAATTGTCGTTTTCAAAAAACGATTCATACTTTTCCTCCTTTGGAAAATAGAGACTTTAGTCTCGAAAATTGAATATAGAATACTAGCTTTCAGCTATTTATTCACTGCATGCAAGGCTTCTCTGTGTATCTTAAGCCATACTTTGTCGCCAACTTCGTATATTTTCTTTCCTATAGGATTGTAAGCTTCAGCTTCCAGTTCATAGTCGCCCGCTTTTACTACGTATTCCTGCAACGCTCCCATGTATGTGGATGTGATTACTTCACCTTCAATATCTCCGCTGTCGGCAAGCTCAATCGCTTCAGGTCTTATTACTATGTCTACAGTATCATTTACTTTTACATCGTCTGCGGAACAGTGTACCGAAAATTTGCTTCCCAGTACATCCACTTCCAATTCTTCATCACAGACTTTTTCAACTTTTGCCGGTATGAAGTTCGCATTTCCTATGAAGTCCGCCACAAACTTTGTTTTCGGATAATGGTAGATTTCACGAGGTGTACCGCATTGTTCGATTTTACCTTTATTCATTATTATTATCATGTCCGACAAGCTCATCGCTTCAGATTGGTCGTGTGTTACGTATATACTTGTAATTCCTATACGTTGTTGTATTTTTCTTATTTCTTTACGCATGTAAATACGCAATTTGGCATCAAGGTTTGAAAGCGGTTCGTCAAACAGCAACATTGCCGGTTCCATTACAAGCGCACGTGCAAGTGCTACACGTTGCTGCTGACCGCCGGATAATTGATTGGGAAATCTGTGTTCCAATCCTTTCAATCCTACGAGTTCGAGCATTCCCAATACTTTTTCTTTTATAAGTTTCTTGTCCATTTTCTTGTTGACAAGTCCGTATGCCACGTTTCCGAATACGTCATAGTGCGGAAAAAGTGCATAACTTTGAAATACCATTGATGAATCACGTTTGTCGGGTGTCATTTCATTTATTCTTTTGCCGTCCAAAAGTATTTCTCCGTCCGTTATAGTTTCAAATCCGGCAACCATACGCAATGTAGTGGTTTTTCCGCAGCCGGAAGGTCCCAAAAGGGTTACGAATTGTCCGGCGGATATATTTACATTTATGTGATCTACGGCAAGAAATGTGCCTTTTCCGTCAGGACTTTCATATTTTTTTGTCAAGTTTTTCAACTGTATATCTACCTGTTTTGTCATGTTCTCTCCTTAAAAACTTGCCGGTTCCGTTTCCGGTGTTACTTGCTTGGAACCTAAGCGGCTCAAAATCAATTGTATAAAGAGTACGGCAATGTATACTATCAAAATAAGCAATGTGGAGAATGCGGATGCAACTCCGAATTGGTTGTCTTCTACCTGGTCAAGTACAAGAACCGTCAAAAGACTGTATTTTGCCGATACCAAGAATATTACCGCACTGATACTTGTCATACTTCTGATAAATGAGTAAACAAGTCCGCTGAAGAATGCACTCTTTATCAACGGAAGTGTGACGGTTGTAAATACACGTGTGGAATTACTTCCCAAGTCCGCTGCCGCTTCTTCTATGCTCGGATCTATTTGCTGAAGGCTGGATACTCCGGCACGTATACCGATAGGAAGCGATCTTACTACAAATGCTGCTATCAAAATTGCAGCAGTACCTGTAAGCTGCAACGGTTCTTCATTGAATGTCAGTATATATCCTATACCGATAACTGTACCCGGTACGGCAATACTCAAAAGTGATGCGAAGTTTATGAACATTCGTCCGATAAATTTTTTACGTACTACAAGGTATGCAACTATCATTCCTAAAATACCTGCAATAGGTGTTGCGACAATTGCAAGCCATGTCGTATCTTGGAACGCACTCTTACCTACACTCAACGCATATTTGTAATGGTTTAAAGTAAATGAATAATCCACTCCCCACATTTTTACAAACGATGCGACCGGTATAAGTACGTATATAGCTATAACGATTGCCGATACCAAGAAACAAAATCCGGCTATCGGGTACACTACGTGAGGATCTGAAATCATTGTACGTTCACGTGATGCTTTACCCGTAACGGTTACATATGTTTTCTTTTCAATCCAATACTTGGATAAAACGAAGAGTACCATTGCAATATCCAAAAGCATTACCGCAACTGCCGCTCCGCCTTGTACGTCATAGCTTCCGATGGTCTGCAAGTAAACTTGTGTCGCCAATGTCGAGAAGTTTCCGCCGATTGCCATAGGGTTTGCAAAGTCGGCGATAGATTTTATAAATACAAGCAAAAACGCATTTGCAATACCGGGACTTACAAGAGGTACGGTAACCGTTTTGAATGTACGCCATTTGGAAGAACCCAAATCTCTTGCGGCATCTTCAATTGACGAGTCTATTGAACGAAGCATACCCGCAAGAAGAAGAAATGCTATCGGGAAGAATGAAATGGTCTGTACGAATATCAAACCTTTCAATCCGTAAATGTTCGTATTGCTCCAACCTAAAAGATTGTATGTAATAAGTCCACGACTTCCGAAAAGCATTATAATCGACAATGCAACCGAAAACGGCGGTGATACCATCGGCATCATCGCTATCAAACTGAAAAGTCTTTTACCGCCCATTTTCAGATGCGATGTGCAATATGCAAAAAGAAATCCTATTGCAGTTGCAAGCACGCTTACTATTACTGCAAGAAACAGAGTATTTATGAGAGCGGTATATGTCGCACTCATTGTGAAAATATTCTTGTATGCGGTAATAGATACATTTCCGCTTGTATCTACAAAACTTTGTTTTACCACTTCAAGAAGCGGCCAAACTACAAATACGCACAGTCCTATAATAACCGCTACGGTTACTATGGCTATCACAGGATCGCGAAATGTATTTTTCGTGATTTTTATTTGATTTGACAAATAAGATGAAACGCGATTCAAAAGAAAACCCCCTAAAACATTTTATCCAATATTTTTAACATAACTCTCTTACTTTTGACTTTACAATTATACCATTAAAAGGTTAATAAGTATACCATATCTATTAAATTGAATAATTGTCACAAAGCACATCAAATTATACTTTTTTTACTTGTAAATATCATTTAGGGTAATAAAAAGGGACTTTTTTATCGTATTTTTTGCTTTGTTTTCAAAAACTTTCGAGGTTGTTTTATTTTGTGTATCGTGAAAATTTCCCGATAAAAAACATAAGTATATACTTATTCATCAATTGTCGACTTAAAAGGGTTATTTTGCAGGTTTCATTTGTTATAAAACTTTTTTCTATACACTTATATTTTTGTTTTCAAATATGTTTTCAATCATTTCACTTCATAATTTATTTCATAAAAATACCCTCTCTACCGATTTGTTCGGTAAAGAGGGTTGATTTATTCGCTGTCTTCTTGCGAGTTTTTTCCCGCTATTCTATCAAGAAGTTTTTCTCCGGCTTGTTTTACATTTGATTTTGCTTTATCTGCCGTTTGTTGCAATTTTTGTTTTTTGTCTTTTTCTTTCTCTTTCTTTTCTTTTTCGTCCTTTTCCTTTTGCGACATGTATTGAGTCTGCTGTCTTATACTGTCGGAGATTTCAAATCCTTTTGAAGGATAAATTCCTTCCGCAACTCTCATGTAATCTTTCCAGATAACCGCCGGTATGGTTCCTCCCGTATATCCCGCATTTGTCGATGTATCGTCACCTATCCATACGACCGTTAAAAGATGGGGAGTGTATCCTGCAAACCATGCATCGTGTTCATCGTCCGTTGTACCTGTTTTTCCTGCAGCCGCTCCTCCGATGTATGCACCGCCGCCGGTACCTTTCGTTATTACCTGCTCGAGCATGCTTGTGAGTTTGTCCGCAGTTGTTTGGTCAAGTACATGTTTTCCTTGCGGTTTTTCGGAGTGATCTTCGAGTGTATTTCCGTTTTTGTCTACAACTTTTATAATTGCTCTCGGTTCTACAAGTACACCGTCATTTGCAAATACGCTGTATGCCTTTGCCATGTCGATTACCGAAACACCGTTTGTAAGTCCGCCGATGGATGCTGCAAGGTTGTTGTCCGAGTATTTTCCGTCTTTTACAAGTGTGGATATTCCGCACGATTCTGCAAGTTTCAGAATTTTACTCATTCCGACTTTATTTGCAAGGTCGATTGTAGGTAAGTTCATCGAGTGTACAAGGGCTTCTATCATGCTGACTTTTCCGCCGTATGTTCCGTCGTAATTCTTCGGTACCCATCCGCCGGCATATTCTTTCTTTTCGTTGCTGAGTATGGTTGACGGACTTAATCCGCTGTCCAATGCCGCAGCATATACGAAAGGTTTGAATGCCGATCCCGGTTGACGTATCATCTGCACCGCACGGTTGAAGTGGTCTTCGCCTCTTCCGCCTACCATCGCTTTTACGTATCCTGTGCCTACTTCCAGTGAGAGTAATGCCGCCTGAGGCTGACTTACTCCGTTTTTGTCTTTTGCTCCCGGAGGCAAGTCATTTCTTACTGCCGATTCTGCAGCTTCCTGCATATCCAAATCAAGCGTTGTGTAAATCTGAAGTCCTTCTTTGTAAATCGCTTCGGAATCGTACTTGTCGCTTATTTCCTGAATTACATAATTTACGAAGTAAGGCGCTTTATTTACATCGCTCTTTACTTTGGAAGGTTTCATGAGTCCTACATCCGCAACTTTTGCAGCTTCGGCCTGTTCTTCGGTAATGTATCCGTACTTCGCCATTTGGTCAAGTACTACCGCCTGTCTTGACTTCGCCGCTTCAAGACTTCTGAACGGAGAGTAGTAATTCGGACTGTTGGGCAATCCTGCAAGCATCGCACATTGTGCAAGAGTCAAATCTTTCGCATCTTTGCCGAAGTATACTTTCGATGCGGTCTCTATACCGTAGCAACCTTGTCCGAAATATATTTGATTCATGTACATTTCAAGTATTTTCTGTTTGTCATACTTGCTTTCTATTTCAAATGCAAGGAACACTTCCAATATTTTTCTCTTAATTGTTTGTTCCTGACTTAAAAACGCATTTCTTGCAAGCTGCTGAGTTATCGTACTTCCGCCCTGTCCCGTCGCTTGTCCATGTATGATATTGCTGAAAAGCGCTCTCAATATTCCTCTGGGATCTATTCCGTGATGTTCATAAAATCTCACGTCTTCAGCGGCAATAAACGCATTTTGCAAATTTTCCGGTACTTCCGTAATAGGTACCGGTATACGGTTTTCCTCGGCATGTACGGTTGCAATCAATCTACCTTTTACATCATATATTCTCGAGGAAATATTCGGTGTCATATTCGATTCGACATCAGGCAATCCTCTTAGTGAAAATGCAAGTCCTGCACCTATACCTGCCAATGCAATTATGCAAACTATTATAATTACTCTTAAAAATTTGCCGAATACCGACTTTTTTTTGTTTCGGTTTCTGTGAATTTCCGAATTTTTCATGTTTCTTTCGCACCTCTATGATAAAGACTTAAAGTCCATTACGCAGTTTAGCTTATTATATCATATTTTTTGCATTTATATACATTAGTGTTTTACTTCATATACGTTAATATTTTACTTTATGTGCATTGATATTTTATTTTGTATACATTCGTACTTCACTTTGTATACATTCATATTTTACGCATGAAAAAAACTTCCGCAAGTTTCCCTCACGGAAGTTTTTCGTTTTATAATCCCATTTCTTTAAGCACTCTTGAACATCTTGCGCATACTGTCGGGTGTTTTTCGTCATTTCCTACACTCGGCAAATGTTTCCAACATCTTTCACATTTTTCACGTGTTGAAATTTTTACGTCGACTTTGAGTTCTTCGTCATCGCTCTTTTCTACTTTTATTGTAGAAACTATGCAGAAGTCCGCAAGTTCTTTTTCCATTTCAACAAGTGTATCGTATGCTTCGCCTTTTGCATATACCGTTACATCTGCATCCAAGGAATGTCCTATTTCTTTCAATTTACGTTTTTCTTCCAACGCTTTGGTGATTTCGCCTCTGAGTGCAAGACGTTTGTTCCATTTTTCTTCAAGTTTTTCATCAAGGTATTCCGGTTTTGCTTCAGGCCAGTTTTCAAGATGTACACTCTTCTCTTCTTTTGAGGTGTGTTTCATTGCCTGCCATACTTCTTCGGTCGTGAATGCCAATACCGGTGCCATGAGTTTTGTAAGTGTTACGAGTATTTCATGAATTGCAGTCTGTGCACTTCTTCTTTCTTTTGAATTCGGTACTTCTTCATAAAGTTTGTCTTTCAATATATCGAGATAAATTGCCGACATATCTACCGTACAGAAGTTATGTATTACATGGTACATTACATGGAATTCATAATTTTTATATGCTTTCGTCACTTGATCACGCACTTGTTCCAAGCGGAGCAATGCCCATTTGTCGATTTCTTCCATTTCATTGTACGGAATTGCATCTTTTTCTACATCGAAGTCGTAGAGATTGCTCAAAAGGTATCTGTATGTGTTTCTGATTTTACGATATACATCGCTCATCTGCTTGATGATTTCGTCAGAGAGTCGTACATCGCCTTGGTAATCGGAGCTTGCAATCCAAAGTCTCATTACGTCCGCACCGTATCTGTTTATGATTGTCTGAGGTGCAACTACGTTACCTACGGATTTACTCATCTTTCTGCCTTCACCGTCTACGGTAAATCCGTGTGTGAGTAATGCTTTGTAGGGAGCTTTTCCGTTTACGGCAACCGAGGTGAGAAGTGAACTTTGGAACCAGCCGCGGTGCTGATCGCTTCCTTCAAGGTACAAATCACAAGGGAATGACATGCCCTTCCATTCTTCACGAGGTTGTTTTACAACTCCGTTCCATGTAGATCCGGAGTCGAACCATACGTCCATGATGTCCGTTTCTTTTCTGAAATTGGATTTACCGCTGTATGGAGATTTGAAACCTTCCGGAAGAAGTTCTTTTGCACTGTGTGTCCACCATGCATCGGAGCCTTCCTTTTCAATCCATGCTTTTACTGATGCTATAGTTTCATCGGTAATAATCGGTTTGCCCGTATCTTCACAGTAGAATACCGGAATCGGCACGCCCCATGAACGTTGACGTGAAATACACCAGTCTTGTCTGTCACGTACCATGTTGTACAATCTGTCGTGTCCCCATGAAGGAATAAATTTCGTATCGTTTACCGCCTTGAGTGCCGCATCTCTGTAATCGTTGATTGATGCAAACCACTGCTCCGTCGCTCTGTAAATTACCGGATTTTTGCAACGCCAGCAATGCGGATATTGGTGACGCATAGATTTCTTTCCCAAAAGACGTCCCGCATGTGCAAGAAGTGAAATTTCCTTGCCCTGTGCATCCCAGACAAGCTGCCCTTCAAGCTCTTCTCCGGCTTCTTTTGTCATTCTTCCTTTTGCATCTACCGGACAAATTACTTCAGCATCAATTTTTCCGGCATGTACATATTTCAAATGTATGTTGAAGTCGTCACTACCATGTCCCGGTGCTGTATGTACACAACCTGTACCTGCATCCAAAGTTACGTGATCGCCTTCAAGCACATGTACTACTCTGTCGGTAATAAGAGGATGAGAAAATTCTATCATATCGAGTTCTTCACCCTTCATCACACGATCGACAAATTCATAATTTTCAACTTTGCATTCTTCGAGCGCTTTCGGTGCCAATTCCTTACTCATAAGGTAGTATTCATCGGCATCTTTATTATGTACCCATACATAATCGAACTTGGGATTTACACAAATGTGCTGGTTTGCCGGAATTGTCCAAGGTGTGGTTGTCCAAATTACGGCAAAAGCTTTTTCCTTTGAAACGCCTTCCGGTAAAAGATTTTTCACATCACGTACCGGAAATTTTACATAAATACTCGGAGACTTGCTTTCCTTATATTCAATTTCAGCTTCGGCAAGAGCGGTTTCACAATTTGCACACCAATAAACGGTTTTCTTACCCTTGTAAATATAACCGCGCTTTGCCATTTCTCCGAAAACTTCAATCTGTCTTGCTTCCAAATGCTTGTCATAAGTTACATAAGGATTATTCCAATCACCGATTACACCCATACGGATAAAATCTTCTTTTTGAATTGCAATCCACTTCTTTGCATACTCAAGACATTTTCTGCGTAATTCAATCGGAGTCATATTTGCACGATCTTCGCCCGATTCCTTCAAAACCGCATATTCAATCGGAAGTCCATGAGTATCCCAACCGGGAACGAAATTTACATTGTTCCCTTCCATAAACTTATAACGAACAATAATATCTTTCAAAGTTTTATTCAACGCATGACCGATGTGAATTTTGCCGTTTGCATACGGAGGTCCATCATGAAGAACAAATAACGGTGCATTTTCACTACTTCTTTTTTCAATTCTTTTTTCATACAAATTGTTTTCTTGCCAAAACTTTACAAACTCCGGTTCCCTTTTAGGCAAATTACCGCGCATAGGAAATTCTGTCTGCGGCAATTGCAGTGTTTTACTATAATCCATTCTTTACCTCCTAATAAAAAAATCCCGCCCGATAAGGGGCGAGAATATTCCCGTGGTACCACCCTAATGACAAAAATGCCACTCGGAACACGTAACGTGTGCAACGTCGGAGCATTTCCTCTCCGCGGCTCAAAAGTGATTTATTTGTCGTATTGCCGTCCCTTTTCACCAAACGGAACTCTCTTTTGACAAAATATCGACAAAACGTCTTTCTCAACGCCTTTAGTAAATATTTCCTATAATATACAAATATCGGCGCAAAATGTCAAGAAATTTATACCGCTTTTTTTCTTCTGTCGGTTATAAAGAACAATATTCCTCCTAAAAAGAAGGCAAATGCCGTAAGCCAGAATACGGATGCATAGCCCATGTACATTGCAAGCACACCGCTGGTAGCAGGACCGGCAACGTTTCCGAGCATGGAAATACTTGAAACCACGCCGAACACTATCGAACGCTTTTCGGGCGGTACGGATTTTGCGATAAGTGTATTTGTAATCGGCATGATTATACCTATACCCAAGCCGGTAACTACACGAAATGCACCCAATCCCCATACTGTAGTCATAAGGTATTGGAATATGAAAGTAAATCCTACGAAAATTGTAGAAACAAACAAAACTTTTTTCATATCAAATCTTTGTGTAATCGTTCCGGCGGACAAAGACGCAAGTGCATCCGCTCCACCGGAAAGGAATATAAGAAATCCTACCAATGAAGCAATGGCGGTAGCTTCACCGCCCACCATCTTCTCGAGATACAAAGGAAATATAGGTCCCATACCGGTAATGCCGAAATTACACAAAAATTGTATCGCCGCCAAAACACGAAATTCAGGAATTTTTATGAAGTAAGCAATTTGTGAAAACATTGAACTGCCGTCTTCTTTTTCATCGGACGTTTTATTAACTTCCGGCAAAAAGAACTTCGTTGCCAAAGCGCAAAGCACAAGCAATAGTGCAAAAAACAAAAACGGTGCACGATATCCGAATATGTCGGCTACAATACCGCCCGCAAGCGGTCCGAGCATCGTACCGGCAACAAGTGCCGCTTGGAAAAATCCCATAGCCCAAGAAGTTTTTTCCTCGGGTGTTATTTCAGTAACGATAGAAAGTCCTATCGGTATGAAACCGCCCGCCAACCCCTGAGCCGTACGCAAAACAAGCAGCTGCCAGGGTGAATTTGTAAATGAACACAAAGTCGCTGAAACGGCAACCACAAGCAAAATCATTACCATAACCGGTTTGGCTCCGCGCTTTTTGGCTTCAAGCGACCAAAACGGTGAACTTATAGCTAAAGTAAGCGGTGTAACTGCTGTAAGAATACCGGACCAAAATGCCGCTTCACCGCTGTCAGTTATACCTATCTGACTTAAAAAAAGCGGTAAAAATGCCATTACACCGATAATGGCCATTCCGGCACCGATCTGTATTGCGGATACAACATACACCGCAGATTTCCAATTTTTCATCTTATACCTCTTCGCACATTTATATAGACTCTTTCAAATATATACATTTATCAAAAGAAAAAAGAAACCTTCCATAAGGAAGGGTTTCTTTGTTTACTTCAACGAGATGACGATATGTCTGTATCGTCCTTCTCCTTCACTTTCAGTAGTAACTTCATTGTCGTTTTGAAGTGCCAAGTGAATTATTCTTCTTTCGGCCGCATTCATCGGCTCAAGCTTTACAGCTTCACCGGTGCGCTTTGCCTTCTCCGCCAATCTTCTTGCCAAAGATTCCAATGTACGGCAACGTCTTTCCCTGTAATTCTCCACATCGAGCATTACAAAGTAATGATTGAAATACTTCTTTCCTGCAGCAAGATTTGTAAGATACTGCAAAGCGTCCAATGTCTGTCCGTGTTTTCCTATCAAAATACCCAGACCTTCACCATGAAGATTGAACAATATACGTTCACTGTTTATCATCTTCTCCATAGTTACATCAATATTCATACCTTTGAAAACGTTTGTCAAAAATTCTTTTGCAATTTCCGCCGTTTCAGCCTGTTCTTCTTCTGAAAAGACAAATTCACGCTTTTCCTCTTCCTTTGCGCAAACCTCTTCACCTTTTGCATCTTCAAGTGCATCTTTTTGAACTTCAACAGGTTCAACTTCGGAAATCACTTCTTCAACTTGAGAAGACGTTTCATCCGAAACATCGGCTTTCGAATCTTCGATATCGGAAGATACCATATCCTTTGCCGAAACTTCATCCGTTTCAACTTCAACGGGTTTTGACAAACTTTCGATAGAGTCAGGAGCCGAAACTTCCACTATTGCGGGTTTTTTATTAAGCAATCCGAACAATCCGCTTGAAGGTTCTTCTACAACATTTACAATTGCCTCACAACGATCTACCCCTAATTCTTCGAGACCTTTTGCTATAGCTTCATCAATCGTTTTTCCTTCTGCTCTTACCGTTCTCATTTATTTTCCGCCTCCTCGGAGGAACCTACCTTGTCGGACTTTACGGAATCCGACGTCTTCAAAACTTTCTTACGGATAACCTTGCGAACAACTTTATTTCCGTTTTGAGGAGTTGCAACTTTCTTCACATTCTTGTCACTTCCCCAAAACATTATTGTCTGCTGAATACCTTGGAACAAGTTACTTACAATCCAATAAATAACAAGACCGCTCGGAAATTTTACCGAAATATAACCGATCATAAGCGGCATAACCATCATCATCATTTTCTGCTGACCGGCTACATTTTCACCGCTCGTCTGTTTTGAAATAATCCAAGTAGAAACTGCGGAAATAACCGGAAGAATATATGTCGGATCCGGTACAGCCAAACTCTCCAACCACAAGAAACTTACATGATTGGGATCATAAGGAAATCCCTGCAACGCATAAAATATTGCGATAAGGAAAGGCATCTGTATCAAAAGCGGTAAGCAACCGGACAAAGGCGAAACACCTTTTTCCGCATACAAACGCTGTATTTCCTGAGACTGACGCATCTTGTCATTCTTATACTTTTTCTGAATTGCGGCAAGCTGAGGTTGAACTTCCTGCATCCCCTTCATCGACTTGATTTGCTTTATAGCAAGAGGAAGAAGAATAACCTTGATAATAACGGTAAGCGCAATTATCGCAATACCGTAACTGGGATATCCTAAATCCTGAGTAATGCCGTAGCAAAACTGCAAGCAAAACCTCATAATTTCCGCCAAATATCCCACCAGTGTACTCAACACCGGAATTTGAAAATCAGCCATCTTTTACTCCTTATACGGTCTTGATTTCAACCGTTTAATCATTCTGTCGTCTGAATTTCATCGACAAAACGCAAATTAACGTATTGCAAATGCAAAAAAGCAGCCATTCACGGTACCGGATCATAACCACCCCTATGAAAAGGGTGACACTTGCATATCCGCTTAACTGCTAAGTAGCTGCCTTTAAGGGCTCCATATTTTTTTACGGCCTCCAACGCATACTCACTGCAAGTAGGAACAAAACGACAACAAGGACCCTTCAAAGGAGAAACAAAGAAACGATACCCCTTAATCAATCCTATAAAAATTGTCCTCATACCTGCTCCAAAAGTCCGGCCTTATGCCATAAAGAGAGAATAGCCTCTTCCGCTTCCTCATAAGTTGCCCTCGTAAGGAAAGCATTAGCCAGCATAATCGCATCATGTCCGCTCTTAAGCTCATGGCGATGTAAACGATATACTTCCTTCATCAATCTTTTCGCACGATTTCTCATAACCGCCGTACCGATTTTCTTTGTCGCTACAAAACCGATACGCACACCGCTACGCCTTACATTAAAGACATACATAAGTGCTGAACGATTACTGAACCGCCGCCCTCGGGAATAAATTCTGCGAAACTCCTTACTTCGGCGAACACGATAAGAACGATGCAACGAAAAATCCGGTTTAAAATCTTTCATAGCCGGATTAAGCACTCAATACCTTTCTGCCTTTTGCTCTTCTTCTCTTCAATACGATACGACCTGCACGAGTCTTCATACGCGCACGGAATCCGTGAGTCTTCTTACGCCAGTGATTATTAGGCTGAAATGTTCTCTTTGTCATGTTTACACCTCCTCACAATGACATGGCAGTGCTTACCACACATACCATAACGAATTAATTATAGCTAAAGTCATCGTCCATGTCAAACAAAAACATGCTTTTCAAATACAAAATCAACGTCTCTTTTTACGTAAGCGGGAAGCCTTCATAATATACTGACGGCGATTAAGCTCGACAGCCTTCTTTGCCAAACGCTCATACTCTTTTTTCTGCTCCATGCGCTTCTTATAAAACTTGCGGAAATATATCGCCCCTGCAATACATATAACGACAAGTACGGCGACAAGCACATTTATCCAAATCGAACCGAACATATAAATCTCCTTTAAACATATTAAATATCATAATGTTGCTTGTATTTATCGTTGTTTTAATATTTTCCGTGTAACTCATTATATTTATACATACAACGACATCATACCGTCTATTTTACATTGTTTTGAATTTATTTGCACTACCGCTTTTTATTATTTCACAATATTATATCGATACAAAAACGTAATTTTTAAAATATCCCTGTGCCTCATGCGTTTTCTTACAGCGTGCCTTTACCGCTTTATACCGCAAAAATTATGTTCGATTAGCCTTTTACCTGTACTTTCGATGTTATTAATTTGTTTTCATACGACCTTACGATATTATCAAAACTTCCGTCAAGATCGTCTTTGTTCCGTTTGTGCTTTTAAGATTTCTTTCGCTTTTGTATGTTGTGTAATCTGCTCCTAATTGTGTTCTATTTCGCTTTTCTTGATGTCCCCTGTGTTTATAAGTGTTTCTTTTTCGGTTTTGCTTGTTGTTTTTATGTTTTCATAGAGTTGTTCTATGTTTGTTTTTATGTTTTCAATGTTTTCTTTATATGTTTGATATTGTCCTGTAAGGTTTTGTTTTTGTGTGTCACAAAGGTTGTTTATTGCTTTTTGTTGTTCTTCGCTTGTTTCGGTGAGTGCTTTTAATAAGCCTTCTTTGTTTTCTTTTGCCCAATGGAGTGTCAACACGTCTTGGTCTTCTTTCGGGTCTTGAATGTTTTTTATTCTCGAGTATCTTCCGTCCCACGTGTTGTCTCTTTCACTTCTTGCCATTCCTCCGTCTTGTACTTTGTCAAATGTTTCTTCTGCAAGGTGAAGGAGTTGTATTTCTTGAAGTGAGAGGTCTTTTGCTTTGAGTACTGGCCATGTAACAAGGGGTTCGGTTGTTGTTTTTCGATAGATTTCTATGATGTCCGAGGGGCTGTTTTGAGGGTTACTTGTTTATTGTGTACCGTATAGTCTTTCCCTTGTACAAGGTGGTTTCTTTTGTGTGAGCTTACAACCGTTATTTTGATGAATGCTTTTCTGAGGTAGTCAAATGGAAAATTGTATGTTTTCTGCCTTTATAGGTTATTTGTGCTTTTCTTTCTCCAATCATTTATATTCCTTTCGTGTAAAAATAAAAGAGAAGTAGAGTTTTTGTTTCTCTACCTCTCTATATCTTTGTT
>NZ_CAMUNF010000010.1:0-51367 GCF_947090205.1 Dialister micraerophilus | reverse complement strand
ATGCATACGGCTATGTATTGAAGAAAGAATACGAAAAGAATTTCGTAAAATAATAGATAATACTAAAGATTTATATATATTATCCTGTTCGGTGAGAATCGAGCAGTATGAATTGTTTTTTAAAGGAGATTTAAATTATGTCTGAAACTAAAAAGATGAGCGTAGGACAATTGACAATTATTACCGCTGTTAACATGATGGGTTCCGGCATTATCATGCTCCCGTCCAAGTTGGCACAGGTTGGCGGTTTGTCAATTGTATCTTGGGTAGTTACCGCTGTAGGTTCCATGCTTTTGGCATTTGCATTCGCAAAGTGCGGTATGTACAGTAGAAAAGGCGGCGGAATGGGCGGCTATGCTGAATACGCTTTCGGAAAATCCGGTAACTTTATGTGTGGATTTACATATGGTATTTCCTTGGTAATTGCAAACGTTGCTATCGCTATTTCAGCGGTTGGTTACGGCTCTACATTCTTTAATATTTCATTGAATCCGCTTATGACATGCCTTGCAACAATTGCAGTTCTGTGGGTGACCACATTGGCCAACTTCGGTGGTGCAAGTATCACAGGACGTATCGGCTCAGTGACAATTTGGGGAGTTATTGTACCGATTTTCGCTATTTCAATTTGCGGTTGGTTTTTCTTTTCAGGGGATCAGTATTCAGCTAACTGGAATTATAACAACTTGCCGGTAGGTGAAGCTGCAGTAAATGCTATTACAATGACACTCTGGTCCTTCTTGGGATTGGAATCTGCATGTGCAAATGCGGATGCAGTAGAAAATCCTGAAAAATCTGTTCCTTTTGCAGTATTGGCAGGAACACTTCTTTGTGCAGTTGTATACATCGTTTCAACAAACGTTATGTTCGGTATGCTTCCGGCAACGGAAATTGTCAAGAGTAATGCGCCTTTCGGATTGGCATTTGCTACAATGTGGGGCGGAGTTGCGGGTAAGACTGCAATGGCTCTTATGACAATTGCCTGCATCGGTTCTTTACTCGGCTGGCAGTTTACAGTAGCTAACGTGTTTAAAGCGTCCGCAGATGAGGGCTATTTTCCGAAGATATTCTCAAAAGTAAGCAGCAACGGCGCTCCGATTTCAGGAATGATTGTTTTGGGCATAATTCAAACATTGTTATCCTTGATGACAATCAGCCCGAGTTTGAATGAGCAGTTCGAACAGTTGACAAATTTGGCAGTTATCACAAACTTGGTGCCATACATTATGTCCATGGCGGCAGTATATGTAATCATGAAGACAGCCGGCAAGAGTGGAACAAGCGAAATGAGCAAGTCCATGATTGCAGCAGTTCTTGGTGTAATTTACAGCTTGTATGCATGCTATGCATCCGGATTTGAAGCTATGACATACGGTGCATTGGTTACATTCTTGGGCTGGCCTTTTTACGGATTTATTGCAGATAAATTCGAAATGAATCACGAAGAATAAAAAGTGATAAAATTAAAGGAAATCTCGTAATGAGATTTCCTTTTTTTATAATATATGTAAAATAAATATAGCAGATAAAACATGAGATTTTATCTGCTATATTTTTATATGTGCTCAATACTTTGGAGTAATATTTCTACATATTTTTCCAATTGTTCATCATTTTTAATATATTTTGACAGAAATGAATTTTTACGATTAATTTCAACTATTATGGGATACTCCATTGCCGAAAAAATTTGCATACATTTCATCTCCAAATCCGGTTGAGAATTAATTTTTGACAATTCTCCTACATTTCTTAAAAACTTATCCCATGATTGGTCATGTAATAAATTCAAGTAAATGAAGTAGGTGTCTTTTGCATCATTACTTGAAGGATTTGAAATTGAACGGAACAGTGCAGGATGTTGATGAGCCAATTTGAAGTATCCGAGTATGTATTTTCTTAAACGCTCTTTTACCGGTAAATCTGTTTTATCCAAGTAACTTACTATGGCTTCAAAGTTGAAAATCATTTTTTCCAAAGCGGCACCTATCAACTCTTCTTTTGAACCGAAGTAATAATTTACAGATGCGATATTTGTATTGCATTCCTTTGCAATTCTTCGTATTGTCGCTTTTTTGAAACCTTCGTTACGTAAAATTCTTGATGTTACATCAATTATTTTCTGTTTGATTTTTTCACCTTTTTCCGTAAGCTCTTTGTTTCTCATAAAATGTCCTTTCAATTGTTTTCAAATTTTGAAATATGTATATTCAGTTCTTCTACGGAATTGCAAAAAATGATATTTGCCCATTCATTGCGCGGAATAAATGAATATTGTGTATATGTTTCAAATAATTTCAGAAGCGGATCGTAAAAACCGTTTATATTTAAAACATATATAGGGTAGTTTTCAAGACAATCTTTGTATGTTCGTATATATGAAGCGGTATCTGCCAATTCTTCAAGAGTACCCAGTCCTCCGGGTAATATGATGAAAATATCACCATGCTTGAGAAAATATTCTTTGCGTTGTGATAAATTTTTTACAATGAAAAGTTTTTTTAGCTCGTAATGAGCTTGTTCTTTTTTGACAAAAACTTCCGGAATAACACCGGTTACAAATCCTTTTGATTTCATTGCGGAATTTGCAACAATTCCCATAAGGCCCGATTTTCCTCCTCCGTAAATGAGGTTATGACCTTTTTTTGCTATAAGAGTACCTACGTCTTCGGCAACTTTTGAAAAAACGGAATTATTTCCAGGATGACAACCGCAATAAACCACAATATTTTTCTTAGTCATGATTACTCCTTGTGTCAAACAATACCATATTAACTTAATTATACAGAACTTTTAAGATAAATAAAACATTTTGGAGAAAATGTAAAAAAATGATAATGAAAAAAAGTATTAATGATACACACGGATACGTTGTAAAAAAGTTATCAATAAATACTGAATAAAATGAGTGTAAATATTTGACAGGATTTCCGTGTAATGCTATAATCCATTGTGTGTGATTTTGATATGCAAAAAAACAGGTGATGAAATGAGCTTGGAAGAGTTAAGTGAATCCGATTTTGTAGTCGGATTGAAAGAAACGGAAAGAGCGATTGACGCAGGTAAAGTTAAGCATGTGTTTATTGCAAAAGATTGTGATGAACGTATTGCGTTGCCGCTTTTGGAAATTTGCAAGGAAAGAAATATTTCCGTAAATCGTGAATTTACAAGAAAAGAAATCGGACGTGCTTGCAAAATCAAAGTCAAGGCTGCAACTGCTGCAGTCATATAAATTCGGTAATATCTTTTAAGATTTATCTTGAAAGATCAATTATAAATATACAATTGAGGAAAGGAGGTGCCTATATTGCCGACAATTAATCAGCTGGTTCGTAAAGGTAGAGAAGTTTTGTATACCAAGGCGAAGACTCCGGCGTTAAAACAGTCTCCACAGAAACGTGGTGTATGTACAAGAGTATATACAGCTACACCGAAAAAGCCGAACTCGGCTCTTCGTAAAGTAGCTCGTGTACGCTTGACAAACGGAATTGAAGTTTCAGCTTATATTCCGGGTGAAGGTCATAACCTTCAGGAACACAGTGTAGTTCTTATTCGAGGCGGACGTGTCAAGGATCTTCCGGGTGTTCGTTATCACATCATCCGCGGTGCACTGGATACAGTAGGTGTAGCCGGTCGTCAACAGGGCCGTTCAAAATACGGTGCTAAACGTGAAAAGAAGTAAGTGATTAACAAACATTTTTAAAAGGAGGAAACTTGTATGCCGAGAAAAGGTGCTGTTCCGAAACGTGACGTGCTGCCGGATCCAGTATACGGTTCCAAGGTAGTAACTCGTTTCATTAATAAGGTTATGCTTGACGGCAAGAAGGGCATCGCAGAATCTATCGTTTACGGTGCATTTGATATTTGCCGAAGCAAGCTTGGCAAAGAACCTCTCGAAATTTTCGAGCAGGCTTTGAATAATGTTATGCCGGTATTGGAAGTTAAGGCTCGCCGTGTCGGCGGTGCTAACTATCAGGTACCGATTGAAGTCAGAGCGGATCGTCGTCTGACTTTAGGAATTCGCTGGATGGTAAACTATGCACGTTTGCGTAACGAACGTACAATGGAAGAACGTCTTGCGGGAGAACTGATGGACGCATATAACAATGCGGGCGCAGCAGTTAAGAAAAAGGAAGATACGCATAAAATGGCAGAAGCCAACAAGGCATTTGCTCATTATCGCTGGTAATTATAAAGGAGACTTATCGTGGCTAGAGAATTTACGCTTCAAAAAACTAGAAATATCGGCATTATGGCACACATTGATGCCGGAAAAACAACAACCACGGAACGTATCCTGTTTTACACCGGTGTAAATCATAAGATTGGTGAAGTTCATGATGGCGCAGCTACCATGGACTGGATGGAGCAGGAACAGGAACGTGGTATAACCATTACTTCCGCTGCTACAACTTGCCATTGGAAAGGTTACCGTGTAAACATTATCGATACACCAGGTCACGTAGACTTTACTGTAGAAGTAGAACGTTCCTTGCGTGTATTGGACGGATCTGTTGCTGTATTCAGTGCTAAGGACGGTGTTCAGACACAGTCTGAAACAGTTTGGAGACAGGCAGACCATTACCACGTACCGCGTATTGCATTTATCAACAAAATGGATACTACAGGCGCAAATTTCTTGCGTGCTGTAGGTACAATTGAAGATCGTTTGCATGCAAGAGCAGTAGCTATGCAGCTTCCGATCGGCCAACAAGATACATTCGTAGGTATCATCGATTTGTTGGAAAGAAAAGCCGAAGTTTACAAAGATGATGACGGCAAGCAAATTGAATTTCAGGAAGTTCCTGAAGATATGAAAGACTTGGTTGAAGAATACCGTGAAAAGATTTGCGAAATTGCAGCCGAAGGTGATGACACCCTCATGGAAAAATACCTTGAAGGTGAAGAATTATCCATCGACGAAATTAAGAAATCTATTCGTAAACAGGTATTGGCATGTAAATTGTTCCCGGTGTTCTGCGGTTCCGCATATAAGAACAAGGGAATTCAGATGGTACTCGATGCAGTAATCGATTACTTGCCTTCACCGCTTGATGTTCCTCCGGTAAAGGGAACATTACTTGACGGCGGCGAAGCTGAACGTGCAGTAGATGACAATGCTCCGATGTCGGCATTGGCATTCAAAATCATGACAGACCCGTTTGTAGGTAAGTTGGCATTCTTCCGTGTATATTCCGGACAGATGCACCAAGGTACATATGTACTCAACTCAACCAAAGGCAAGAAAGAACGTGTAGGACGTATCGTTCAGATGCACGCAAACAATCGTAAAGAAATCGATGCCGCATACACAGGTGATATTGCAGCTGCTGTAGGTTTCAAAGATGTAACCACAGGTGATACACTCTGTGATATGGACAGTCCGATTATTCTTGAGAAAATGGAATTCCCGGAACCGGTTATTTCCGTAGCTGTAGAACCCAAGACAAAAGCGGACCAAGAAAAGATGGGTATAGCTCTTCAGCGTCTTGCAGAAGAAGACCCGACATTCAAAGTACGCACAGATCCGGAAACAAGTCAGACAATTATTTCCGGTATGGGTGAACTTCACTTGGATATTATCGTTGATCGTATGAAACGTGAATTCAAGGTAGATGCAACTGTAGGTAAGCCTCAGGTTGCATACCGTGAAACAATTAAGAAAACTGTCGAAGCGGAAGGTAAATTCGTACGTCAGACAGGTGGTCACGGTCAGTACGGTCACTGCTGGTTGCGTCTTGAACCAAGACAGCCGGGCGAAGGCTTTGAATTTGCAAATGAAGTTGTCGGTGGTGTTATTCCGAAAGAATTTATCAATCCGGTACAGAACGGTGTAGAAGCCGCAATGGAAGACGGTGTAGTAGCAGGATATCCGATGGTAGATATTAAAGTTACCGTATTCGACGGATCATACCACGATGTAGACTCTTCAGAAATGGCATTCAAAGTAGCAGGTTCAATGGCATTCAAAGAAGGTGCAAGAAAAGCGGACCCCGTTCTCTTGGAACCGTACATGAAAGTCGTTGTTGAAGTACCGGAACAATACATGGGTGACGTTATCGGCGGATTGAACTCCCGTCGTGGACGCATCGAAGGTATGGAAACAGAAAATTCCGAATCCAAAATTAACGGATTCGTACCGCTCTCTGAAATGTTCGGATATGCTACATCATTACGTAGCTCCACACAGGGACGTGGAACATTTACAATGACATTCGATCATTATGAAGAAGTTCCGAAGGCGATTTCTCAGCAGATTACTGAAGAACGTCTCGGTAAGTAAAATAAAATAAAAGGAGATATTCAAATGGCAAAGGCACATTATGAAAGAACTAAACCGCATGTAAATATCGGAACAATCGGTCACGTAGACCATGGTAAAACAACACTTACAGCGGCAATCACAAAAGTATTGTCCTTGGAAGGTAAAGCAAACTTCTTGGACTATGCATCAATCGACAAAGCACCGGAAGAAAGAGCACGTGGTATTACAATTAATACTGCAACAGTAGAATACGAAACAGAAAACCGTCACTACGCACACGTAGACTGCCCAGGCCACGCAGACTATGTAAAGAACATGATTACAGGTGCTGCACAGATGGACGGAGCAATCCTCGTAGTATCAGCAGCAGACGGCCCGATGCCGCAGACAAGAGAACACATCCTCTTGGCAAAACAGGTAGGTGTACCGGCAATCGTAGTATTCTTGAACAAAGCAGATCAGGTAGACGATCCGGAACTTATCGACTTGGTAGAAATGGAAGTAAGAGACCTTCTTTCATCCTATGACTTCCCGGGCGATGAAGTGCCGATCATAGTAGGATCCGCATTGGGCGCATTGAACGGAAATCCGGCAGACGAAGAAAAGATTCGTGAACTGATGAAAGCAGTAGACGAATACGTACCGACACCGGCACGTGACACGGAAAAACCGTTCCTTATGCCTGTCGAAGACGTATTCACAATCACAGGCCGTGGTACAGTAGCAACAGGCCGTGTAGAACGTGGTACAGTAAAAGTAGGAGACGCAGCTGAAATCGTAGGACTTCAGGAAAAGCCGACCCAGACAGTAATCACAGGCGTAGAAATGTTCAGAAAGACATTGGATCAGGCATTGGCAGGAGACAACATCGGAGCATTGATGCGTGGTGTAGAACGTGACGACATCGTAAGAGGACAAGTATTGGCAAAACCTGGCACAGTACATCCGCACACAGAATTCACAGCACAAGTATACGTACTTAAGAAAGAAGAAGGCGGAAGACATACACCGTTCTTCAACGGATACCGTCCGCAGTTCTTCATCAGAACAACAGACGTAACAGGAGACATTGCATTGCCGGAAGGTACAGAAATGTGCATGCCGGGCGACAACATTGAAATGTCCGTTAAACTTATAACACCGGTAGCAATCGAAGAAGGACAGCGTTTCGCAATTCGTGAAGGCGGCCGTACAGTAGGAGCAGGTGTAGTATCCAAGATTATAAAATAATCTTAGAAACACTTAAAAGAGAATCGAGAA
Organism: Dialister micraerophilus; assembly: GCF_947090205.1. Taxonomy (NCBI): domain Bacteria; kingdom Bacillati; phylum Bacillota; class Negativicutes; order Veillonellales; family Veillonellaceae; genus Dialister; species Dialister micraerophilus. Next base: position 43,842 of record NZ_CAMUNF010000010.1, on the reverse strand, counting down.
ATCGGTTCTCTTTTTTATGTGAAACAATTTGTGTAAAATAATTTTTTGCTAAAAATAAAATGTGAAATGAATATAACTGTAGACAGTTAAATTGTTTTCAAGAAAAGCGGTTCCTCTGAAGAGTGAGTAATGGATTACAATTTAATATGTAAAATTGCTTCATAATATGAAGCGGTTGATAATGTTTTTTTGAAATTTTAAATATTATGTTTTATTTCAATATTTTGTATAAACCTGATAAAACAAAATATTTATTTCAGAATAATCGGAAAAAGCTTATTTTTAAATAAAATGTTGACGGGTATTAAAATAAATAATTAAACAAAAAGAAATTAATTCGTGAAGTAGAGCGAATTAAGCGTAAAAACGCTTGAAAACGTAAAAAAGTGGAAGTTTTGTAAAAATTATGATATAGTGATAAAAAAAGCGGACACACACGGGCGCGTGTTTTTAATTATAACAAAAATATAAACTTAAGAAATATTCAGTGTTTGTCGAACTTTGAACTATGTATAAAAATAAATATAAAGTTTTTATAAAATAGTTGCGAATTATTAAAAATAATAGTATTATTTAAAAGTTGAGCATTATAGAAAGAATACACAAGCAGTTCTTTACATGGTGCCGAAAAAACTATGAAGTGGAAGGTGGCCTGCGATGCAGGGGAATTTCCACGGAGCAGTTCATTCAAGAAATGAACGTAGGAGGTTTAGTATGTCGAAACAGGAAAAAATCAGAATTCGCCTTAAAGGCTATGATCACAAAGCAGTAGATCAGAGTGCGGCGAAGATTGCGGAAACCGCGAAGAGAACGGGATCTAGAGTTTCAGGACCGATTCCGCTTCCGACAGAAAGAAATGTGTACACAATTCTTCGTTCTCCGCATGTCAACAAAGACAGTCGTGAACAATTTGAAATGCGTGTTCACAAAAGATTGATTGACATTCTCGATCCGTCCAAGAAAACAGCAGATGCGCTGATGAGATTGGAATTACCGGCGGGTGTCAGCATTGAAATTAAAGCGTAAGGAGGTGCGAAATGTCTAAAGCTATTTTGGGAAGAAAATTAGGAATGTCTCAGGTGTTTGCAGAAAACGGAGATTTGGTTCCGGTATCTGTAATTGAAGTATTGCCGAACACAGTAGTTGCTGTAAAAACAGTTGAAACAGACGGTTATTATGCAGTTCAGCTCGGATATGGTGCAATAAAAGAAAAACACCTTACAAAACCGTTGAAGGGTCAATTTGAAAAGGCCGGAGTTGCTCCGACAAAGTTCCTTCGTGAACACAGATTCTCGGAAAAACCGGCTTATGAAGTAGGCCAAACTCTGGCTGCCGATATATTCGCAGAAGGTGATGTTATCGACGTAGTCGGCATAAGCAAAGGTAAGGGTTTTGCCGGAACAATTAAACGTCATAACCATCAACGCGGACCGGAAAGCCACGGTTCAAAAAATCACCGTCAGACAGCTTCATTGGGAGCTCGTATGTCAGGCGGCGGCGGAAAGGTTTTCAAGGGTAAGAAGATGCCGGGCCACATGGGATGTGACCGTGTAACCGTGCAAAACTTGAAAGTGGTAAGAATTGATACCGCTCGTAACCTTATGCTTGTAAAAGGCGGAATCCCCGGACCTAAGGGTGGCCTTGTAAAAGTGCAGGAAGCCGTTAAATCTGCAAAATAATATTGTATGGAACAACAGAAAAATGTTCTGAAGAGGGAGGAAAATCTCAATGCCGAAAGTAACACTGTATAACATTGCCGGTCAGGCAGCCGGTGAGGTAGAGTTGAATGACAGCATATTCGGTGTAGAATATAACGAAGCTGTAATTCATCAGGCAGTTGTTCGTCAGCAAGCAAATGAACGCTTGGGAACACATGCCACAAAAACCAGAGGCCTTGTACGAGGCGGCGGTAAAAAACCGTGGAGACAAAAAGGTACCGGTCGTGCCAGAGTGGGATCAATCAGATCACCATTGTGGGTAGGCGGTGGTACAGTATTTGGACCCACACCGAGAAGTCATGCAAAAGGTATGACAAAGAAAGCACGTAGATTGGCAGTAAAATCTGCATTAAGCGAAAAACTTCGTGCAAATGAATTGATTGTTATCGACCAAATAAACTTCGAAGCACCGAAGACAAAACAGGTTGTAGAAATGATGAAAGCTTTTGAAGCAAGTAAAGCTTTAATTATAGACGGCGGAAAAGCTGTAGAAAACACGGTATTAAGTGCACGTAACATTCCGGGTGTAAAAGCAATCGGAACTTGCGGAATAAATATTTATGACCTTGTTCACTACACAAAGTTGTTTATAACACAAGAAGCAGTTAAACAGATTGAGGAGGTACTGGCATAATGGACGCACGTGATATCCTCATAAAACCGATTGTAACGGAAAAATCGACAGCTCTTATGGAACAGGGAAAATATACATTCCAAGTACCGCTTAATGTAACGAAAATTGAAATTCGTCAAGCGGTAGAACAAGTCTTCAATGTAAAAGTACAGGCTGTGAATACCATGCGTTATGAAGGCAAGATGAAACGTCTGGGCCGCACTCAGGGTCGTCGCAGTGATTGGAAGAAAGCAATTGTTACACTCAAACCGGGCGAAACAATTGAACTCTTCGAAGGTTAAGGGAGGAGTAAACAATGGGTCACAAATCATTTAAACCTTACACCCCCGGACGCCGTCAGATGACTGTTTCAAGTTTTGATGAAATTACAACAAATAGACCGGAAAAATCACTTCTGGCTCCTATTCATAATCATGGCGGACGTAATAATTCCGGAAAGACGACAGTACGTCATCAGGGTGGCGGACATAAACGTAAGTACAGAATTATTGATTTTAAGAGAAATAAAGATAATATTCCGGCAACAGTTGCAACCGTAGAATACGATCCGAACCGTACATGTCGAATTGCACTTTTGAACTATGCAGATGGTGAAAAGCGCTACATTTTGGCACCGAAGGGACTTAATGTCGGAGACGTTGTAACAAGCGGACCGGAATCAGATATTAAAGTAGGAAACTGCTTACCGTTTGTAAATATTCCGTTAGGTACAGTAGTACACAACGTAGAAATGAAAATCGGTAAAGGCGGGCAGATGGTTCGTTCTGCAGGAGCTTCCGCACAGCTTATGGCTAAAGAAGGAGACTATGCATTACTTCGTTTGCCGAGCGGTGAATTACGTAAAGTGCACATTCGTTGCAGAGCAACTGTAGGTGCAGTAGGAAATGAAGACTACGAAAACATTACCATAGGTAAAGCAGGAAGAAATCGTTGGTTAGGCGTAAGACCTGCAAACCGTGGTGTAGTAATGAACCCGAATGATCATCCGCACGGTGGTGGTGAAGGTAAATCACCGGTCGGTCGTAAGCGTCCGGTTACTCCGTGGGGCAAGCCTGCATACGGCGTGAAGACACGCGATAAGAAAAAGGCATCCACAAAATTGATCGTAAAGAGACGCAAGTAAGATAAGGAGGAGTAAAAGTGTCAAGATCCGTTAAAAAAGGGCCGTTTGTCGCATTCTCACTTGTAAAAAAGATTAATGCGATGAATGAAGCTAATGAGAACAAAATAGTAAAAACCTGGTCTCGTGCTTCTACCATCCTGCCGAGCTTCGTAGGTCATACGATTGCGATTCATGATGGAAGAAAACATGTACCGGTATATATAACTGAAGATATGGTAGGACATAAACTTGGAGAATTTGCACCTACTCGTACCTTCAAAGGTCATAACAAGAGCGAAAACGCTTAACGAGGAGGAAAAAGATGGAAGTTCAGGCAATAGCAAGAAATATCCGCATTTCGCCTCGTAAGGTTCGCGTTGTAGCAGACCTTATTCGTGGTAAAAATGTAGGAGAAGCGATAAATATTCTTCGTCATACCCCGAAAGCCGCTTCAAGTGTAATTGAAAAAGCACTGAAGAGCGCAATGGCAAATGCTGAAAACAATAATAATATGAATATTGATAATTTGTATGTTTCTACAATTTTCGTAGATGCAGGTCCGGTGTTGAAGCGCGTTCATCCCCGTTCTCGCGGACAAGCGTTCGCAATTATGAAACGTACCAGCATACTGACGGTGAAAGTTTCTGAAAAAGAATAATCAAAGGAGGGAAACGTTTTGGGTCAGAAAGTAAATCCGCATGGAATGCGCGTGGGCGTAATCAATGACTGGAATTCCAAATGGTTTGCAGAAAAGAATTATGCTGCACAGCTGGTGGAAGACACAAAGATTCGTCAATTTTTGAAAAAGCACCTCTTCGTAGCAGGTATTTCAAAAATCGGCATTAAGCGCGTAGGAAACAGAGTAAAGATTGCTATCTATACAGCCAAGCCCGGAATGGTTATCGGAAGAGGCGGTACAGGTATCGAAGATATCAAGAAAGCTTTAAAAACTGTTACAGATAAAGAAATTGATATTGATATATTGGAAATTAAATCCAGCGACTTGAGTGCTATTCTCGTAGGAGAAAATATAGCATCTCAGCTTGAACGTCGTATCGGCTTCCGTCGTGCCGTTAAACAGGCAGTAGGAAGAACAATGCGTAGCGGAGCAAAAGGAGTAAAAGTTACAGTATCAGGCCGTTTGGGCGGAGCTGAAATTGCACACTCCGAAAGCTATCGTGAAGGTTCAATACCGCTTCAGACATTAAGAGCAAACATTGACTACGGCGTGTCTGTAGCACATACAACATTCGGTGCAATAGGTATAAAAGTATGGATTTATAAAGGCGAACTTGCACCGGGACAGATGGTAGACGAAGCGGAAAACGTTCGTACAGGCAAGGAAAGAAACAACCGCAATGAAAACCGCAGAGGCGGAAGAAGAAGCGATCGCCGTCTTAGAAATGCCGAAAGGAGTGATTCCTGATGTTAATTCCGAAACGTACAAAATACCGTAAACAATTTCGTGGACGTATGAAAGGAAGAGATCGTCGCGGAAACACTGTAACATACGGTGAATATGGATTAATGGCTATGGAACCGTCATGGATTACAAGTAGACAAATAGAAGCGGCACGTATCGCTATGACACGTTATACAAAACGTGGCGGAAAAGTATGGATAAAAATATTCCCGGACAAGCCGGTAACGGCAAAGCCGATCGGAACCCGTCAGGGAAGCGGTAAAGGATCGGTAGAATACTGGGTAGCAGTTGTAAGACCGGGCCGCGTAATGTTCGAAATAGGCGGAATTCCGGAAGCAATGGCCAAAGAAGCAATGCGTCTTGCAGGACACAAGCTGCCGATCAAGACAAAATTTGTAGTTAAAGGTCAAGAAGTGGCAGGTGAATAAAATGAAGGTCAATGAAATTCGTAATTTGAGCTCTGCCGAATTAGATAAGAAGGTTGCCGGCTTGAAGGAAGAACTGTTTAACCTCCGTTTTCAACTCGCTACAGGACAGCTTGAAAACCCGATGCGTATTCGTGAAGTAAAGAAGACCATCGCCAGAATAAAAACTGTTCAGCGTGAAGAAGAATTGAAGGCTGCAGAAAAGCAGGCATAACGGTTTATCCAAAAGGAGGATCTCAACGTGGCAGAAGTAAGAAACGTACGTAAAGTGCGTCAGGGAACTGTTGTCAGCGACAAAATGGACAAGACAATTGTTGTAGCTGTTGAACGTAAAGTTCCGCACAAGATGTACAAAAAGTCTATAAATACCACAACAAAATTCAAAGCACATGACGAAAACAACGAATGTCGTATCGGTGATGTAGTACGCATAGTTGAAACTCGCCCGTTGTCAAAAGACAAACGTTGGAGAGTAGAAAAAATCGTTGCCCGTCATAATTAATGTAATAAAAAAATAGGAGGATTGGCACGATGATTCAGCAAGAAAGCAGACTCAACGTTGCAGACAATACCGGTGCTAGGAATGTCCTTGTGATTAAAGTATTGGGCGGTTCTTTCCGCAGGAGCGGTAGCATCGGTGACATAGTGGTTTGCACGGTGAAAGACGCATCACCCGGCGGCGTTGTAAAGAAAGGCCAGGTATTAAAAGGTGTCATCGTTCGTACAGTAGACGGTGTAAATCGTGCAGACGGATCACACATTCGTTTTGACGAAAATGCCGTAGTTTTAATCAAGGACGACAAGAGCCCGATAGGAACCCGTATTTTCGGACCGGTAGCAAGAGAATTACGTGAAAAAGATTTCATGAAAATCATCTCTCTGGCACCGGAAGTACTCTAAGGGAGGCACATAATGAGTCATAAAATGCACGTAAAAACCGGAGATACGGTAGTAGTAATATCCGGAAAAGATAAAGGTAAACAGGGAAAAATTATTTCCGCAATGCCCAAAGACAACAAAGTAGTTGTAGAAGGAATCAACATTGTAAAGAAACATGTAAAGCCGAACCAGGCAAATCCGAAAGGCGGAATTATTTCAAAAGAAGCGCCGTTACATGCTTCAAAGGTAATGATTTTAGATCCTGAAACAAAGAAACCGACACGTATTAAGAAAGTACAGCAAGAAGACGGAAAATATGTAAGAGCTTCCGTTAAGAGCGGTGCTATTTTAGATAAGGTTAAGTAACGGGGAAAGGAGGATAAAAATTGTCCAGATTACATGATTTATATGTAGAACAGATAAAGAAATCCATGTGTGAAAAATTCGGCTACACAAACGAAATGGAAATACCGAAATTGGAAAAAATCGTAATTAATATCGGTGTAGGCGAAGCGACAGAAAACTCCAAAGCAGTAGATGCTGCGGCATCAGATCTTGCTCAGATAACAGGACAAAAGCCGATTATCTGTAAAGCCAAGAAATCACTCGCATCATGGAAAATTCGTGAAGGAATGCCGTTAGGCTGCAAAGTAACTTTACGTCATGAAAAAATGTATGAATTCTTAGATCGCTTGATTAATATTGCACTTCCCCGCGTACGTGACTTCAGAGGAGTCAGTGCGGAAAGCTTTGACGGCCGCGGAAACTATGCAATGGGCGTTAAAGAACAGTTGATTTTCCCGGAAATCGATTACGAAAAAATCGACAGAATCCGCGGAATGGATATTATAGTAGTTACAACGGCTAGAACAGATGAAGAAGCTCGTGAACTTTTGAGACTCTTCGGAATGCCGTTTAAGAAGTAAGCAGGAGGACAATATGGCAAAGAAGTCTATGTTGGAACGCGAAAAGAAAAGAGAAATCGCGGTTCAGAAATATGCAGCCAAACGTCGTGCTTTGAAAGAAGCGGGCGACTATGAAGCTCTCAGTAAATTGCCTCGCAATGCTTCTCCGACACGTTTGCATAATCGTTGTAAATTGACCGGACGTCCCCATGGATACATGCGTAAATTCGGAGTTTGCAGAAACCAATTCCGTGACTTGGCATACCGTGGAGAAATACCGGGCGTTAGAAAAGCCAGCTGGTAATAAATTTCGGGAGGAGGATTAAATATAATGGTAACAACCGATCCGATTGCGGATATGCTTACTCGTATTCGTAATGCGAACGATGCATATCATGAAAAAGTAGATATGCCTGCTTCTAAAATTAAGGCCGCTGTGCTTGAAATTTTGAAAGATGAAGGCTTTATCCGTACAGTAGAACAGATTGAAGTTGAAAATCACAAAGTTTTGCGCGCAACACTGAAATATGGAGCAAACCGTGAAAAAGTAATTAAAGGTCTGAAAAGAATATCAAAACCGGGCTTGAGAATTTACGCAAACAAAGAAGAATTACCGCGTGTATTGGGAGGCCTCGGAATAGCAGTTATTTCCACATCCAAAGGAATTATGACCGACAAAGCGGCAAGAAAAGCCGGTTTGGGCGGAGAAGTTCTTGCGTATGTCTGGTAAGCAGTTGGAGGTATATAATGTCAAGAATAGGCAATAAACCGATTGCGGTACCGGCAGGAGTGGAAATCAAGATTGATGGACATAAGGTAACCGTAAAAGGTTCAAAAGGAACATTGGAACGTAATTTACATCCCTTAATGGATGTAAAATTGGAAGGTAACGAAGTAATCGTTACACGTCCGAATGATGAAATTGAAAGCCGTGAATTACACGGACTTACCCGTACACTCATTCACAACATGATTGTGGGAGTTACCGAAGGATTCAAAAAGAAATTGGAAATCCTGGGCGTCGGCTACAATGCAAAGATGCAGGGTAAAGATTTAAGATTGGCATTGGGATTCTCACATCCGGTCATAGTAGTACCGCCGGAAGGAATAACAATTACAACACCTTCTTCAGTAGTAATTGAAGTATCCGGTGCAAACAAGGAACTGGTAGGCCAAGTTGCGGCAGAAATCCGTTCATGGCGTGAACCGGAACCATATAAAGGTAAAGGTATTCGTTATTCCGGTGAACATGTCCGCCGTAAGGCAGGCAAGACCGGTGCGACAAAGTAATCAGGGGGTAAACAGATATGCGTAAAAATGCAAGTAAGGCACAATTGGAACGTCGCCATCTGCGCCTTCGTCAGAAAATCTCCGGTACTGCCGCTCGTCCGCGTCTTAATGTTTACCGCAGTCTCGCCAACATCTATGCACAGGTGATTGACGATGAATCAGGTAAAACGCTGGTATCGGCAAATACCTTAGATAAAGAAATTAAAGCCAAATTTCCATATGGCGGCAATGTAGAAGCAGCCAAGGAAGTTGGAATTCTCGTGGCGAAAAGAGCTTTGGAAAAGGGCATCGAAGCGGTTGTATTCGATCGCGGCGGATGCATTTATCATGGAAGAGTGAAAGCTCTTGCAGAAGGTGCGCGTGAAGGCGGCTTGAAATTTTAAGGTAAAGGAGAAAACACATGCCAAGATTTGAAAAACAAGAATCCGACTTAAAAGAAAACGTCGTATTTATAAATCGCGTAGCTAAAGTTGTAAAAGGCGGTCGTCGTTTTTCCTTTGCAGCCGTAGTAGTAGTAGGAGACGGAAAAGGCAGAGTAGGATTAGGATTGGGAAAAGCTGCCGAAGTTCCGGAAGCTATTCGTAAAGGCGTAGAAGACGCAAAGAAAAATTTGATTACCGTAACACTTAAAAACGGAACAATTCCGCATGAAATGATCGGTGAATACGGAGCAGGAAGAGTATTCATGAAACCGGCGGCAGAAGGTTGTGGAGTTATTGCCGGAGGTCCGATTCGTGCAGTATTGACATTAGCGGGTGTTCGTGACATTTTGACAAAATCCTTGGGCTCTTCAAACCCGATCAACATGGTAAGAGCTACATTGGACGGATTGTCAAAATTGGAAGATGCTCGTAAAGTAGCAGCGCTTCGCGGTAAAAGTGTAGAAGAAATTTACAATTAACAGGAGAGCGATCATGAAGGTTATAATTACTTTGAAGAAAAGCGTGATCGGCTCCAAACCCGATCAAGTTGCAACTATAAAGGCACTTGGTCTCAAAAAGACCAATTCCTCAGTAGAAAAAGAATTGACACCACAGATAAAGGGCATGGTGCACAAAGTCCGTCATCTGGTTGAATGTAAAGAAGCTGAATAAGAGAAGGAGGTGCACTAATGAAACTGCATGAATTAAAACCGGCAGAAGGCTCTACAAGAGTACGTCGTCGTGTAGGACGCGGAATCGGTTCAGGCATGGGTAAACAATCTACCCGTGGTGCAAAAGGACAAAATGCCAGAACAGGCGGTGGAGTTCGTCCGGGTTTTGAAGGCGGTCAGATGCCTCTGTATCGTCGTCTTCCGAAACGTGGATTCAAGAATATTTTTGCAGATGAATTTGCAATCGTAAACGTAGAATCCTTGAACTGTTTCGAAGACAATGCTGTAGTAGATCCGGCAACATTGGTAGAAGCCGGAATTTTGAAAAATGTTCGTGATGGTGTACGTGTTCTTGGAAACGGTGAATTGAAAAAAGCCCTTACTGTAAGAGCTCAAGGATTCACAAAATCCGCACAACAAAAAATTGAAGCAGCCGGTGGAAAAGCAGAGGTGATCTAATATGGGGTCTGCATTCGCAAATATATTTGCAAATAAAGAACTCAAAGATCGTATTCTGTTCACATTTGTGATGTTTGTCATCTTCAGGTTGGGAGTACATATTCCTGTACCTGGAGTTGACTCATCTGTTATAGAAAGTCTGTTTACATCCGGAAATATTTTCGGATTTTTAGACTTATTTTCAGGTGGAGCACTGAGCAAGTTTTCATTATTTGCAATGAGCATAACCCCGTATATCAACTCATCCATTATTATGCAGTTGTTAACTGCCGTAATTCCGACACTGGAAGAATGGCAGAAAGATGGCCAAGAAGGATACAAGAAAATACAAAAAGTAACACGTTACTTCACTGTAGTACTTGCATTCATTCAAGCATTCGGAATGGCATATGCACTGCGTGCAAATAATGCGTTGCTGGACAACAGTTGGTTTTTCTTATTCTTTATCGTTATAGTACTGACAGCAGGAACATGCCTTTTGGTATGGATTGGCGAACAAATCACTGAAAAAGGTATAGGAAACGGAATTTCCTTAATCATTTTCTGCGGTATCGTAGCAAGATTTCCGGAAGCTGCAAGTACAATTGTGGATTACCTTAAAGTCGGTACGATAACACCGTTGCAAGCACTCCTTTTTGTAGTAATAGGACTTGCAATGATACTTGTGGTAATCGCTGTAAATGAAGCACAAAGACGTATACCCGTACAATATGCAAAACGTGTAGTAGGAAGAAAAATGTACGGAGGACACTCCACCTTTTTACCTCTCAAAGTAAATCAGGCAGGAGTTATTCCGATAATTTTCGCATCATCAATAATTATGATGCCGGTTACACTTGCACAATTTGTACATATAAATTGGGTGAAGTCATTAGCCACACTATTCGGTTGGGGCACATGGCCGAACACAATATTATACGGAATATTGATATTCATGTTTACATACTTTTACACAGCAATAACGGTAAATGTAAAAGACTTGGCCGACAACATGAAAAAATACGGTGGATTTATACCGGGAATACGTCCCGGAGAACCGACAATGATGTATATCGACAAAGTACTCACAAGAATTACACTTACAGGAGCGATATTCCTTGCCTTTGTAGCTATACTTCCGAACTTTATCGGTAATATAACCGGAATACAAGGAGTATACTTCGGAGGAACGGCACTTCTGATTGTAGTCGGAGTAGCATTGGAAACGATGCGTCAAGCACAATCATTGATGGTTACAAGAAACTACCGAGGGTTTTTAAAATAATTAAAAGTTAGAAGGAGTTGGGATCTATGTACATCTTATTAATGGGACCGCCCGGTGCAGGAAAAGGCACACAGGCAGAAAAACTCATTCGTGATTACGGAATCCCCCAGATTTCAACGGGAGACATGTTCAGAGCTGCCGTGAAAGCTGGAACCGCTCTGGGTATCGAAGCCAAAAGTTACATGGATAAAGGAGCATTGGTTCCCGACAGTGTAACAATAGGCATCGTTAAAGAACGATTACAGCAAGAAGACTGCAAAAAAGGGTGGATATTGGATGGATTCCCACGCAATACGGATCAAGCTCGTGCATTAGATAAAATTTTGAAAGAAATCGGAATAAAGTTGACATCCGTTATTACCATCAAAGTAGAAAACAAAGACCTCATAAAGAGAATTTGCGGACGAATGATGTGTAAAAAATGCGGTGCTTCATTCCACAAAGAATTCCGTCCTCCGGTAAGAGAAAATATTTGCGACAACTGCGGTAGTGAACTCTATCAGCGTGCAGACGACAACGAAGCAACTGTAGGACAAAGACTTGCAGTATACGAAAGCAAAACAAAACCTCTTATCGACTATTACAAAGAAAGCGGAAGCTATTGTGAAATAGACGGTAATCAATCTATGGAAGACGTATACAAACAGATCCAAGCAGCATTGGAGAAAGCGTCAAAATGATAACGATTCGTACACCGAAAGAAATAGAAAAGATAGCTGCTGCAAGCAAATTGACAGCAGATACACTTTCTATGTTGGCAAAAGAAGTCAAAGCGGGAATAAGCACGCTTGACCTCGACAAAATGGCTGAAGAATTTATAAGAGCAAACGGAGGTATACCGGCCTGCAAAGGATATGAAGGATACCCCGCAACACTGTGTACATCGGTAAATGAAGTCGTTGTACATGGAATACCTTCAGCAAAAAGAATTCTTCGAAAAGGCGATATAATATCAATCGATCTTGTCGTAGAAGTAGACGGTTACAAAGGAGACTCCTGTATTACCGTTCCGGTCGGCAGAACAAGCAAAAAGAACATGAAACTTATAGAAGTTACCGAAAATGCTCTTTTTGCCGGTATCAAACAAGCAGTCGTCGGTAATCATGTCGGTGATATCGGACATGCGATAGAGAGCTTTGTAAAGCCCTATGGCTACGGTGTACTCAGGGAATATGTAGGGCATGGTATAGGAACGGAAATGCATGAAGAACCGGAAATACCGAATTACGGTACTCCCGGACATGGTCCGCGACTGGAAGAAGGAATGTGCATCTGTATAGAACCCATGATTACAATGGGCAGTGAAAAAGTATACACCCTGAAAGACGGGTGGAGCGTACTCACAAAAGATGGACTTCCGTCCGCTCACATGGAACATACCCTTGTGATTACCGAAGAAGGACCTGAAATTTTGACATTGCGTAATTGAAACGTATTACGATATTGATAAATTCACAAAGTCAAAGGAGGCTCTCATGAGCAAGGAAGACGTCATTGAAGTGGAAGGCAAAGTAGTTGAAAAACTTCCTAATGCCATGTTCCGCGTCAAATTGGAAAACGGACATATCGTATTGGCACATATCTCGGGAAAAATGAGAATGAACTTCATTCGAATTTTACCGGGAGACAAAGTCACTGTCGAACTGACAGCATACGATTTGGATCACGGCAGGATAACCTATCGTTACAAGTAAGTAAGGAGGAAGCAAGATGAAAGTCAGACCGTCCGTCAAGAAGATGTGTGACAAATGTAAAGTTATAAAGCGTAAAGGCCGTGTAACGGTTATTTGCGAAAATCCGAAACATAAACAAAGACAGGGTTAATAAAGAAAAGGAGGTATAGAGTATATGGCACGTATAGCTGGTGTAGACTTACCGAGAGATAAGCGCGTTGAGATCGGCTTAACTTATATTTATGGAATTGGCCTTACTCTTTCCAAGAAAATATTGGCAGAAACAGGAGTATCCCCGGATACCCGTGTTAGAGATTTAAATGAAGATGATGTAGCAAAGATTCGTAATGCAGTAGGTGAATACAAAGTTGAAGGTGATCTTCGTCGTGAAGAATCCCTCAATATCAAGCGTTTGGTAGAAATCGGATCATACAGAGGTCGTCGTCATCGTTTAGGACTTCCCACACGTGGACAGCGTACAAAGACAAACGCACGCACACGTAAAGGACCTAGAAAAACTATTGCAGCAAAGAAAACTGCAACAGTTAAGTAATGTTGAAGGAGGAGAAACATGGCTACAGTAAAAAGTAAGAGAAGAGAAAGAAAACATGTAGAAACCGGTGCAGCTCATATTCGTTCAACATTCAATAACACGATTGTAACGATTACAGACTCCAACGGAAACGCCATTTCATGGGCATCCGCAGGAGAATTGGGCTTCAGAGGATCACGTAAGAGCACACCGTTTGCAGCACAAATGGCAGCAGAAAAAGCAGCCAAAGTTGCAATCGATCACGGTATGCGTTCAGCAGACGTATTTGTAAAAGGACCGGGAGCAGGTAGAGAAGCCGCTATCCGTGCATTACAGGCAGCAGGCATTGAAATCAGCAGTATTAAGGACGTAACTCCTATTCCGCACAACGGCTGTCGTCCTCCGAAACGTAGAAGAGTATAATTGCTTTTGCGTAAGAATTTTGGCGTCTTCTGGCGCAGAAGGAGGACTTTCGGATGATTGAAAATACAAGCTTCGCGATAAAGATTGTGGAACTGAGTGATGATAAACGTTATGGCAAGTTTGAATGTGAACCGCTCGAAAGAGGATTCGGTATAACATTGGGAAACAGCTTAAGACGTGTATTACTTTCATCATTAGACGGTGTGGCTATTACATCGATAAAAATTGACGGCGTACTTCATGAATTTACAACAATTGAAGGCGTTAGAGAAGATGTAACCGATATGATATTGAATTTAAAGAAAATTCGTTTCATTGCTCATGATGAAGCGGTATTTCCTATTCAAGTTCGTATAGACATAGATAAAGAAGGTATTTTCCATGCAGGCGACATGCAACTGCCGTCTGAAATAGACGTGTTAAATACCGATTTGGAAATATGCACTCTGGATGCCGATGCTCATTTAGGTATGGAATTGACAATCGACAGAGGTCATGGATATGTTCCTTTTAACAAGAACAAGAAAAATGACGAAATCGGAATAATTCCTATCGACTCCATTTTTACTCCGGTTGTAAAATGTAATTACAAAGTCAGCGACACACGTGTAGGAAATGAAATGGACTACGACAAACTGACATTGGAATTGGAAACTGACGGATCAGTTAAAGTGGAAGATGCAGTGGCGCAAGCTGCAACCATTTTGATAAAGTACTTCGAAAATTTCCGGAGATTGGCAACCAAACAAATTCCTGAAATTGACGTTGATGAAATTGAGCCGGAAATCGAAGAAAAAGACGATTCACCGGACCTTTCAGTAATTCCAATTGAAGAATTGGAATTATCCGTTAGAGCGTTCAACTGTTTAAAGAGAGCGGAAATAAATATGCTCGACCAGTTAACCGACAAAACGGAAGATGAATTAACTCGCGTACGTAATTTAGGTAAGAAATCTGTAGATGAAATAAAAGAAAAACTCGCAGCATACAAAGGCTGGGAACTTCATCTTAAAGATAATGATGAGTAATAAATAGGAGGAAAGAAATGGCTCGTAGTAGACTGAGAAGAATCAGCGGAGCACGTAAAGCATTGCTTCGCAGCTTGGTTACATCTCTTTTCCAGTATGGCCGTATTCAGACCACTGAATCAAAGGCAAAAGAACTTCGCCACGTAGCAGACAAAATGATTTCCCTTGCAAAAAGAGGAGATCTCCATGCACGTCGTCAGGCTGAATCTTTCATTATGGACAAAGCGATAACCAAAAAGTTATTTGATGAAATAGGAAAAAAATTCACAGATCGCAACGGAGGTTACACCCGTGTACTCAAGTTGGATGCACGTTTGGGAGATAACGCACCGAAAGCAATCATTGAATTGGTAGACTAAAATAAAACGCTTTCCGAAAGGGAAGCGTTTTTCAATGCAAAAATTTTTTTGTTGATTCCAAGTCAAACGGCAGAGTATAAATCAATAAATATAATACCTCGGTTGCATAAATAAGGTTCTATAATAAATCCGGATGCAAGTAAATAATATTCGTCTTCGATTTTAATTTATCGGGAAACCGATATAATTAATCACAATTAATCGAATATGAACCGATTTACGTAAATAAATGATGAAAGTTTTTTGTAGTAAAATTTATTGAGATTATTTTTGCTGCGGTGTCAAATTTCATAAAAGCGGTATACTTAAATACGGACAAATTGAAATTCACATAGGACAATACGAAATAAACGATATATTGTTTTGTTTTTTATTTACAATCCTTTTTATTTTGAAATCTTATTATGACAAATACATTTGTATTTCCAAAATATAAGGAAAATAACAAATACAACACCAAAAAAGTACTATATGTATAAAATATATTAAGATAGAAGCATTATAATAAATGAATATTGCAACTGAAGCATATAGAATGTATACTGAAATACATAATTTATGAAAGGTAAAAATATGGTATTTTTAGAAATTTTGTGGGACGGAATACTTCCTCTTATAGTGCTTATAGGAGCAGGAATATTTCTTGATTCCAGATTTAAAATAGATTTAAGTACATACAACAAACTCATTATATGGGTAACATTACCATGCTTTGTTTTTTACGGAATATATAATTATATTCCTTCATACTCAAGCTTGGTACTTGTTCCGCTGGCGATAGTGCTTATAATTCTGCAATATTTTTGTTCAAGTATATTTGCAAAACTTTTTAAAATAGAAAAAGATAAAAAAACCATATTTAAAGCGATATCCACTTACTCGAGCATAGGATATATAGGAATATCACTTGTGATGCTTATTTACTCGAGAATGCCGTATATAGCGGATATAGAACAAAGTCTTATAAATGAAAGCAGAGGTACGATAGTACTTCTTTTGCTGATAATGCTTTCGGCGATATATATTTTTGAACCCTGTCAATTCGGCGAAGAAGAATTGTCATTCAAAAATACGATAAAACATATAATCAAGATGCCTTCAATATATGCAATCATATTGGCAATACTTGTAAAAACACTCGGTTTCCATATAGAAACAACATTTCTCTGGTCGATTATCAAACACTACATAGGAGCATTTATGATATTGGTACTGATATCTGTAGGAATGCAAATAAATCGTATCAAATGGAAAAAACCGGATAAATTCATGTATGTTTCCGCATTTGCAAAACTTATAATTAATCCTGTTTTGGCATATATAATTTTGAAAATAGTAAATTTACCGAATCCGTTGGATTCGCAAGTATTTTTCATATACTCATCGATATCAAGTTCATTTTTGACAGCGGTATATGCAAACGAACACGACAAATATAAATCGTATGTACTGCAATCGATATTGTTCAACACGATACTCGGAATAATTACAATGTCGACAGTAATATATATTTCACCTTACTTATTTCCGATAGGACAATAAAATGGAATTTTTACATATAATAATAAATAATATAGTGCCGCTCATTATATTTGTAGCGGTAGGATACTTGATGGATATAAAATTCAATCTTCAAGTGACCGCACTTACAAAACTTACATTTTATGTAATTTTGCCGAGTTTTATATTCTACAGTATCTATAATGCAAAAATAAATATAATGCTTCTGAACGTGTACTTTATAGCGATAGGGCAAATGATAATAGTAGGAATACTTGCCACCGTGGTAGGTAAGTTGAGAAAATTTGACAGCTCACGAATAGAAGCCATAAAGAACGGAACAATGTTTTCAAATACAGGGAATATAGGTGCCGCACTTATAACATTGGTATTTTCAAATGCACCGTTTATTGTGAACGGTAAAGCGATATACCTACCCGAAGCATTTGCAGCATCCACGATGATACTCATACAAATGAATATGTTTCTGAACACATTGGGATTATATCAAGCCGGAAAAGGGAGACTTACACCTCAAGATGCGATAAAAGTTATATTTCATATACCGGTAATATACACACTTGCTGCGGTATTTGCCGTTAAATGGCTTGATATAGACATGACACGTACATTCATGTGGCCGGTATTTCAATACAGTGCGGCGGCTCTCGTAGCGGTGGTTATGACCGCATTGGGAGTGCAAATACATAGAAGCGTAATATCATTTAAACATTTTGACTCGTGGATTGCGTGCTTTTTAAGACTTATCATGGGACCGGTAACCGGATTTATTTTGATAAAATTTGCAAATATGTTCGGTATAAATTTTTCGCCGATTACCTGCCAAGCCATATTGATAATGTCATGCGCCCCAGCACCCGTAAACTCTGTACTTTATGCAATAGAATTTAAAAATTGTGTAAATTTCGCCACAGAAATAGTTACAATGAGTACATTTCTGTCGGTTATAACAATGCCGGCAGTTATATATGCGGCACGAATACTCTTTCCTATAAGTTAAAAACATTTATATAGGCAATATTGTAAAAAGTGTTTGACATATAAAGCCATATCTATTACAATATTACTGTTATGGAAAGGTGTCCGAGTGGTTTAAGGAGGCGGTCTTGAAAACCGTTAACCGTTAACACGGTTCGGGGGTTCGAATCCCTCCCTTTCCGCCATTATAAAACACTACGAACAACGTGGTGTTTTTTTTTATAGGAAGGAGGAATTGCATGAAGACATTAGTTGAAGACGGTTGGTCTTCACACGTAAGAAACATTGTAGGACTTTCTTTGGGCGCTGTAATATATTCCGCCGGTCTCGGTCTTTTTTTGGTTCCGAACAATGTAATTGACGGCGGTGTTACCGGTATTTCACTGTTGTTGCAAGCTGTTACAGGCATACACTTCAGTATACTGGTTGTATTGCTTAATATTCCTTTTTTCTACTTGGGATATAAAAGATTGGGTGCAAGGACCGCTTTGTACTCCGGTTATTCCATACTTGTATTTTCGATTGCCAGCCATATGCTTGAAAAATTGCCACCTGCAACTACCGATCCGTTTTTATCCACAATATTCGGAGGAATTATAATGGGTATAGGTATCGGACTTGTAATAAAATTCGGTGGTTCGACCGACGGCATAGAAATAGTTGCGATACTTTTGGATCGCAAAACATCATTTTCTGTCGGTGAAATAGTAATGTTTTTCAACTTTTTCATATTGGGTACATCAGGATTCGTTTTCACTTGGAACAGTGCAATGTACTCGCTTATTGCATACTTCATATGCTCAAGATTGATGGACAATGTCGCAACGGGACTCGATTCTTCCAAGGGCGTATTTATCATTACAAAAAATTACGATGCGGTATCCGATGCCATAGTGCACAGCATGGGTAGAGCGGTTACAAGACTTCATGGACAAGGCGGATTTTTGAAAGACAGCAAAGACGTGCTTTATTGCGTGGTATCAAGACTTGAAGTTATGAAATTGAAAATGGTTGTACGTGAAATAGACGAAGCCGCATTCTTGTCGGTATTTGACGTACAGGAAGTGCATGGCGGACTTATAAAAAAGACCAAAAGTCCGATTTAAAATAAAATAAATTAAAATTTAATATCGGTATAAAATGGAGAAATTTTTTCTCCGATATGTTATAGTTATGTATGAATATTAATCAAATCGGCATAAAGATATAAAATGCAAAATGCGCAAGTTTGAGATTTCGGGCTGTATATGATAAAATATACATTGCGATTTGTCTTATGTTGGTAAGATAAAAAGGTATCAATTTGTCGGAATACCGACTTAAGGAGGATTAATTTTTATGAAGGTAAAAGTAGAAGCACTGGATCAGCACAAAGTGAGTCTTCATATCGAAGTTGAGGCTGAAGCAGTAGTAAAGGGTTTTAAACAGGCTGTGTCACGTATTTCCAATCGTGTCAACATACCGGGATTCCGTAAGGGAAAAGCACCGCGTAAGACTTTGGAAATGCGTTTCGGAAAAGCAATTGTCGCTGCCGAAGCACAGGATATCGTAATTAACAAAGCTATGAATGAAGCACTTGCTGAAAATAAATTGGTTCCGGTAACACAGCCGGATATCAAAGCTGATGTTTTCTCAGAAAAAGAAGGTGCTACTTTTACAGCTACATTCGTTAAGCAGCCCGAAGTAAAACTCGGTGAATATAAAGGCTTGGAAGTTGAAAAGCATGACGTAAAGATTACGGATGAACAAGTAGAAGAACAACTCAAGATGGCTGCACAACAGAGTGCACGTCTCAAAGTGGTTCCGGAAGGCTCTGAAGTAGAAAAGGGCGACTACGTATTCATCGACTTCAAAGGAACGGTTGACGGAAAACCGTTTGAAGGCGGAGAAGGAAAAGGCTACCCGCTCGAAATCGGCTCCAACAGCTTCATTCCGGGATTTGAAGATCAGCTCAAAGGACACAAAGCGGGAGATGACGTTACTGTAAAAGTAAAATTCCCGAAACCCTACTTCAAGGCTGAACTTGAAAACAAAGATGCGGAATTTGCAGTACACATCAATGACGTAAAACGTAAAGAAGTACCGGAATTGAATGACGAATTTGCAAAGAGCGTCGGCAAATTCGAAACAATTAAAGACTTGAGAGACAGCTTGAAACAGCAGATGCAGCTTCAGGCAGTTCAGCAAGCTGAAGACATGTACCGTCAGGCATTGGTGGAAAAAGCGGTTGCAAATTCAGAAGTGGACATTCCGAAAGAAATGATTGATCAGAGAATTGACGAAATCATTTCCGAAATGAAACTCAATATGCAGGCAAGAAACCTCGACTTCGATACATACTTGAAAAATGTAAACAAGACTGAAGAAGAATTCCGTAAGCAATATGAAGAAAATGCGGCAAAAGAAGTTCGTCAGAGTTTGATACTCGGTGCAATAGCGGACAAAGAAAAATTGACTGTAACAGACAACGACTTGTCAATGGAAGTATACTTCATGGCACAGCAATTCAATGCTGAACCGAAAGATGTAGTAAACATTATCAAGGAAGAAAACCGTGTAGGTATGCTCGTAGATAATGTACGCAGAAAGAAAGCTGCAGCATTCATTTTCGGCGAAGCAAAGAAAGATGAAGTAAAAGAAGTAAAAGAAGAAAAGAAAGAAAAAGCCGAAAGCGATCTTGCATCAAAAACCGTTAAAGAATTGAAAGCATATGCTGAAGAAAAAGGCATCGCTTTGGATTCAAGAGCAAAGAAAGCTGAAATTATTGCAGCAATCGAAGCGGCAGAAGCAAAATAAAAAATAAATACAAGAAAGGAGACGCAGATTATACTGTCGTCTCTTTTTTTCAAAAAATGAAAGAAGGGATAATAATGGCATACGTTCCGATAGTAGTAGAACAAACCTCTCACGGAGAGCGTTCATATGATATCTATTCACGTCTGTTGAAAGACAGAATTATATTTCTTGACGGACAAATAGAAGACCATATGGCAAATGTAATTATTGCGCAACTTCTGTTTTTGGAAGCAGAAGATCCGGACAAAGACATTCACTTGTACATAAACAGTCCCGGAGGAGTGGTAACCGCAGGAATGGCGATATATGACACAATGCAATATATAAGACCCGACGTATCTACCATTTGTATCGGTTCATGCGCAAGCATGGCGGCGGTACTTTTGACATCCGGAGCAAAAGGCAAAAGATTTGCACTTCCCCACTCAAATGTTATGATTCACCAACCTTTGGGAGGAGTACAAGGACAAGCAACGGAAATAGAAATACATGCACGTGAAATTTTAAGATTACGTGACGAATTGAACGGAATTTTGGCAAAACATACCGGACAACCTCTTGACGTGATAAAAAAAGACACCGAAAGAGATAACTTCATGACAGCGGAAAACGCCTTGAAATACGGACTTATCGACAAAATTCTTACAAGAAACGAATTAACTGCAAAAGACTGAAGGAGGTACTTTGGATAATAAACGTAGAAAATCGCCGGAATGCAATTTTTGCGGAAGAACTGCAGACAAAGTCAGAAAACTTATTGCAGGACCGGACGTTTACATATGCAACGAATGTATAGATGTCTGTGCAAATATATTGAAAGAACAATATAAAGTAAACGAATCCGAATTTGAAGAAGAATTCAAGCTTCCGACACCGGTAGAAATAAAAAAATACATGGATCAATACGTTATAGATCAAGAAGAAGCCAAAATTGCACTTGCAGTAGCGGTATACAACCACTATAAACGTATAAAATACGAAAAGGACGGCGGAAACGACGATGTCGAACTGCAAAAGTCCAATATAATAATGCTCGGTCCGACCGGCAGCGGAAAAACACTTCTTGCACAAACACTTGCAAGATTTTTGGATGTACCTTTTGCAATATCCGATGCTACAACACTTACCGAAGCGGGCTATGTAGGTGAAGACGTAGAAAATATACTGCTCAGACTTATACAAGCGGCAGACTACGACCTTGAAAAAGCGGAAAGAGGAATAGTTTATATAGACGAAATAGATAAAATAGCAAGAAAATCGGAAAACCCGTCAATAACACGAGACGTATCGGGAGAAGGCGTACAACAAGCGCTCCTTAAAATACTGGAAGGAACGGTTGCAAACGTACCGCCTCAAGGAGGAAGAAAACATCCGAATCAGGAAATGATACAACTCGACACCTCGAAAATACTCTTCATATGCGGAGGAGCATTTGCAGGAATGGACAAAGTAGTAGCAAAACGACTGACAAAAAGTGCAGTCGGATTCGGTGCCGATATAAAGAAAAAAGAAGAAAAAGACGTAGCAAAAATATTAAACATGGTAGAGCCTGAAGACCTTTTGAAATTCGGACTCATACCGGAATTTATAGGCAGACTTCCGATACTTGTAGCACTCAGTCCTTTGAGCGAAGATGCATTGGTGCGAATTTTGACACAACCGAAAAACGCATTGATAAAGCAATACAAAAAGTTGCTTAAGATGGATAACGTCGAACTTGAATTTGAAGAAAAAGCAATACGTGCGATAGCAAAAAAAGCAATCGAAAGAAATACAGGTGCAAGAGGACTTCGTGCCATTATAGAAAAAATAATGCAAAAAGTAATGTACGACATACCGGAAATGAAAGACGTGGAAAAATGTATAATAACCGAAGACGTAGTTGTACACAACAAGCAACCGGAACTGAAAAGGAAATAGTAAATGAAACGGGATATTTGAAATTATCCCGTTTTTTTGCACGAAAATATAATAAATCGAAAAAATAAAATTCGTTGACAATAAATAACATGAATGATAGACTGAAAATAATATTCACCCGAAAAAAAGTGCACAAAACCGAGAATTTCCGGTATCGATAAAAAATAAAAACAACATCGGTATTATATGTGGAAGTCGGAATATTCAAACAATCGGAGTGTATTTCTTTCCATTGGAAATGGAACGTTTTTTACTGTTTGTGCATAGGAGGCAAAAATGGAAAAAGAAAATAAAAACATCTCGATTGAAAAACAAGCGGAAGAACTGATACTCAAAAGTCGACACAATCACCAAAGCAAGCAAATCATTTTGTGGATTGCCGCATTGGTTATCGGAGGAATTCTGGGTGGACTTGGAAATACGATGCTCAACCAGATGTTTGCATTTATTGCCACCGTATTTACACGACTGTTTCAATTCATAGCAATACCGACCATTTCACTCACCGTAATAACCACACTTGCATCAATAGGAGTAAAAAAAGACACCGGACGCATATTTGTACACGCACTTACATACACACTGCTTACAACAATATGTGCCGCTGCCATAGGACTTGCTTTATACATAGTTGTCGACCCAGGAAACTTACCGGTATCGCTTGTGAATGCAGGTGTCGAACAAGTACCTGAAAAACTGACACATATAAGTTATTATGATCACTTCCTTTCAGTAATACCGAATAATATATTGCAACCGTACTTGGAAGGAAATGCTCTCTCGGTGATGATTATATCCGCCGCAGTAGGGCTGTCACTTGCATTTATGCCCAAAACTGAAAATCACGCAGTTTTGCTCAAAGGAATAAACGGATTGCAAGAAATACTGTTTGTATTGATAAAAGCGATAATTTGGGCATTGCCTCTCGGAATTTTGGCATTCTCGGCACAACTTTCCGCACAAATTGCAACCGGAATTATTGTAGGAGCATTGGGAAAATACACACTCGTTATAATTGTCGGAAACTTAATACAATTTTTTATAGTACTTCCCTTATACCTCCTTGCAAGAGGACTCAATCCTGTAAAAGTATTTAAAAAAATGCTTCCGGCGATAACACTTGCATTCTTTTCGAAAAGCTCTGCCGGAACACTTCCGGTCACGTTGGCATCGGCAGAAGAAAATTTGAAAGTAAATCCGAAAATATCACGCTTCGTACTTCCGATATGTACAACAATAAACATGAACGGATGTGCGGCATTCATCTTGGTCACATCACTTTTCCTCATGCAAAACGGAGGATTCGAACTGACACTTCCGATGATGATAGTATGGCTCTTCGTATCCGTAATATCAGCGGTAGGAAATGCAGGAGTACCGATGGGATGCTATTTTCTTACACTTTCACTCATGTCATCGGTAGGAGCACCCATAGGAATTATGGGAATAATACTTCCTATATACACAATCATAGACATGGTGGAAACTGCGGAAAATGTATGGTCGGATGCGGTAGTATGTGCAATGACCGATCACGACTTGAAGGGTACCTTGTCAGATGATAAGAATGCTTAATAAATTGAATATTGAAAATATTTGCGATATAAAGAAAAAACGGAATCGTTTAAAATGACGATTTCGTTTTTTTATGTAAAAGAAGCTGAAAATACATTTACAAAAAATCGGGGGGGGGTGATATAATTAAAACTCTGAATAAAAATATGTACTAAATAAACGAAAGAATGAGTGATTATGAAAAATATTTCAAAGAATATAATCGGAATATGTATATTTACTTTGCTTATGTGCATGAAAAATCCCATATATGCCGAACCTCAGGATGAATTCCGTTTGGTCAGAAATGACGGAAAAGTAATTTATTTCTCAAATGAGGAAACTAAAGTTTGGGAAGGTGAATTTGAAGGGAAACCGAGTTGGATAACTTATCAAATTGTAAAACACGGATCTACATACGAACTTCGTTTTCGAACCAATATCACAAATAATAATTCGATTTTTGAGAATTCGCTTTCTTTCCCACGAAGTTTGACAGGTTGGATCAGTTCTATCGGGTATAGATTAGAAAAAGATGGACAGACACAGCATTTTTTAAAGGATGGCAGTATGGTTTTATACCATAATGCCGTTGCCATTGAACCGGCTGAAATGGATAATCAAGTAAATATTATGAAATCGAGCATATTAAGTTCAGATGACAGGAGTAATCGGTGGGAATTGGACAACCGTTACCAAGTGTGGACTGATTATCAGTCCAACCGTTTGTCTTCTTACGTATTGACAGGCAATAAAAATTTCAGAAAAGAATCTCATGTGAAAATGCTTCATATAGGTATCGATTGGGTGAAATCCGATACACTGACGGGTATATATTTGATTAAAGGAACGGAAAAGGCCGAATATTTCAGAACAGTTATATTTAATGCTTATAACAAAGCTAATTATTCTGCGAAAGGGTACTATGTATCAAATGGTGATTATAAGGTGTCCGGTTGGGGAGTTCATCATACTCGTTACTTGAAAAACGGAGTATATGCAGACATTGCTTTTCAACGTTTAGAATCTAAGGGAAATATGGAAACTGTTGATAACGGAATGTTTGCCAATGAGAAGGCAAGTCGCAGTATAAACGGAACGGGAATATCTTTTGAGGTAGGGAAGGAAATTCCATGGAAAAATGATTGGCATATAGAACCGCAACTTCAATATACGATGTTCAAAATGCATGGAGACAGTTATAAGGACAGCTTAGATGATGTGTATCCGGATTTAAATCCGTTACCGAAACTCGATTTCACTCTTCATGAGCTTAGAGCGGGTGTCAAGGCGACACGTAAAAATGTATATGTGAAAGCAAATGTATATTTAAATAATTATGATGGATTATACGCAAAGAAAGTAATGGAAAGATATAGTTCCGTAAAAAAGAAAAGAAAACGAGGAATAGACGTTGTCGGCGAGATTGAATTGGGATTGGAAAAAGAAATAAAGAAAGATGTGACGATTAATTCGGCAATTACATATCGAACCGGAAAAAATGAAAATAATATGAAAGTAAAACTTGGCGTAAGTGCCAAGTTTTAGTAAAAAGCGTCAACAATGTTGACGTTTTTTATTGGGGAAATTTGCTTTATATAAATATATGTAATTTTCATCATAAAAAGTAAACGGGAAGAACAAAAGACATTGTGTAAGTTAAATGCGATTATGCAGATAAAATATCAAAAGTTACGATATAGGTATTTGGACAAAGTATAAAAGGAATTTGAGACACTAAAATGAATTGATTATATAGAAATGAATTTGTATTCTATACTTTTATTATCGTGATTATGATAAAATAAAGGTTGAAACTTTTATAAAAACCGGTATGGAGGAAATATATGGACGAAATTATAGAAAATACAAGTTATGTGACACTGCCGATGGTGGCGTTGCGTGACATGATTGTATATCCCGGTATAGTAACAAACCTAGATATAGGACGAATAGATTCGATAGCATCAGTGCGCCAAGCATCAAAAGGAAACAGAATGTTTGTAGGCGTAATGCAAAAAGACGGAAAAATAGAAGCACCTGAAGAAGGAGATTTGTACAGATACGGTACACTCATAAAAATAAGACAAATGCTTCAACTCCCCGGAGGACTTATCCGTATTTTAGTGGAAGGTGTCTCTCGAGTGACGGTAAAAAGTATAAAAAGAACACAAGACTATGTGACCGCCGAATTTGAAAAAGTGAAAGAGATATATCCCGAAGACAATATAAGAGCCGAAGCATACAGAAGAGTATTGCTTACATCGTTCTTTGAATGGATGCAACAAGGTAAAATCTCACTTTCCGAAGAACAAACCGCACAACTGCGTTCAATGTCCGAAGTGGGTAGTACCGTAGATTTTATAGCGCAACAACTCATTATTCCGATGAACAGAAAGCAAGACTTGCTTGAAACTTTGGATGTAATGGAAAGATTGAAAGCTGTACAAAAATACATTGACGATGAAATACAAATCGGAAGAATGGAAGCCGAAATAAACGGAGAAGTACGTACACGTATGGAAAAAGAACAGCGTGATTATTTCCTGCGTCAAAAAATAAAGAGCATTCACGACAAATTGGGAGATCGTATTTCACAAGAACAAGAAGCCGAAGAATACAGAAAGAAACTTGCAAAAAGCGGTATACCCGAAGAGTCGAAGGCAAAAATCGAAAAAGAAATATCTCATCTTGAAACGATGCCTCCGATGATGGCGGAAACTGCAATTGTAAGAAACTATCTTGAATGGATAATGGGACTTCCTTGGAAAAAAGAAAGCAAGGACAAACTCGATCTTCATCATGCGAAAAAAATGCTCGACAAAGAGCATTTCGGACTTGAAAAAATAAAAGAACATATACTCGAATACCTGGCGGTAAGAATTTTGGCACCGAATGCAAAAGCACCTATTATTTGTTTTGTAGGACCGCCCGGAGTAGGTAAAACGAGCCTTGCGCAATCAATTGCAGATGCAATGGGACGTAAGTTTGCACGTATTTCATTGGGCGGACTTCATGACGAAGCCGAAATACGAGGACACAGACGTACATACATAGGCGCAATGCCGGGAAGATTTATTGAGGCTATAAATCAAGCTAAAACGAAAAATCCTTTGATACTTTTGGATGAAATAGATAAAGTGGGATCCGACTTCAGAGGGGATCCGGCATCGGCACTTTTGGAAGCGCTCGATCCTGAACAAAACAAAGCATTCCACGATAACTATATAGATATACCTTTCGACTTCTCAAAAGTATTCTTCATAGCTACTGCAAATACATTGTCTACGATACCGGCGGCATTACTCGACAGAATGGAAGTAATAAGTCTTTCCGGATATACCGAAGACGAAAAACTTGAAATAGCGAAAAGATACCTTGTACCGCGTCAAAAAGAAATGAGCGGGCTTAAAAATGAAGATGTGAGATTTACACCCGCACTTATAAGAAAAATAATCAGAAGTTATACAAGAGAAGCGGGAGTACGTGAACTCGAACGTACAATAGGTACGCTTTGTCGTAAAGTTGCAAAGAAAATAGTATTGAAAGATGAAGAACTTCCGAATCTTACATCGAAAACGATTATAAAATACCTCGGAGCCGAAAAATTCATGCCTATGTCGGAAGAACACGAATCCATAGTAGGAAGAGTAAACGGACTTGCATGGACAGCGGTAGGCGGAGAAGTATTGGACACCGAAGCCGTTACAATAAAAGGAAAAGGCAGATTGATACTCACCGGACAACTCGGTGACGTTATGAAAGAATCTGCGGAAACGGCATACACATATATAAGAAGCAGAGCTAAAAAACTCGGACTCAAAGAAAACTTCTATGAAAGTTTGGACACGCACATACACCTTCCGGAAGGTGCGGTACCGAAAGACGGTCCGTCTGCCGGAATAACTATGGCAACCGCAATGGCATCCATATATACGGGAAGAAAAGTCAGAGGCGATACCGCAATGACAGGTGAAATCACACTCACCGGAGAAGTGCTTCCTATCGGCGGGCTTAAAGAGAAATTGCTTGCCGCAAAACAATTCGGAATAAAACAAGTTCTCATACCGATAAAGAATAAACGTGACTTGGTAGATATGCCTAAAAACATACAAGAAGGTATAGATATAATATTTGTTAAAAATGTAGAAGAAGTTTTAGCACATGCATTAATGAAGTAAGGAGTAAAAAATGGCGGAAATCAAAGATAAAAATAAATTTCATATATTTTCGTCAGCGTATGTAAAATCGGCAGTGAATGCGAAACAATACGTAGAAGATGAATACGTGGAAATAGCATTCATCGGAAGATCGAATGTAGGTAAATCATCACTTATAAATTCATTATGCGGAAACAAAAAACTTGCCAGAGTAAGTCGGGAACCGGGGAAAACACGTACAATAAACTACTACGCCGTACAATCACGAAAAGCGATAAATGAAGAAGAAGAAAGACAAGATTGGTACCTTGTCGACCTTCCGGGATACGGTTTTGCAAAAACATCGCAAAAAAATAAAGACATGTGGTCAAGTTTCATATCCGACTACATATATAAATCGGAAAAACTTATACTTATATGTCTTTTGGTAGATTTAAGACACCCCGGACTTGCCATGGATATGAAAGCTTATGAATGGCTCGTAAACTCAGGCGTTGACGTGCAAATAATCGCAACAAAAGCGGACAAACTCGGAAATAACGAAAAAAGAAAAAATCTCGCACAAGTAAAAAAAATATTTCAATTGAAAAATCCTCCGATTGCATACTCGTCACTTAAGAATGAAGGACGAAAAGAATTGTTGGAACTTATTGAAAATTACATATGCGAATAAATTAAAAATGAGAATAAATTAAAAACCTCGAAATCACAATAATCGATTTCGAGGTTTTATTATTTATCAGAATGCCGGAACGATACTTCCGTTGTATTCGGATTTCAAGAATTCTTTTACATCATCACTCTGCAGAGCTTTCAGCAACTTCTGAATTTCCGGTCTGTTTTCATCACCCTTGCGAACCGAGAGAATGTTTGCATAAGGAGAATCTGCACCTTCGGTAAAGAGAGCGGAAGACGGAGAAATGTTTGCCTGAATGGCGAAATTCATGTTTATAACCGCAATATCCGCATCATCTATTGAACGTGGAACTTGAGGTGCTTCCAATTCGGAGAACTGTAAATTCTTCGGATTTTTTACAATATCTTGTACTGTAGCGGTAATCGGAACACCGTCACGAAGCTTAATCAAGCCTGCAGACTGCAAAAGCAATAATGCACGACCGCCGTTTGTCGGATCGCTCGGAATCAATACACGTGAACCGTCACTCAAATTTTTTAAATCCTTAATCTTTGAAGAATAAATACCCATCGGTTCGATATGTATATTACCTATGGAAACTACATGAGTACCTCTTTCCTCATTGAACTTTTCTAAGTACGGAAGATGCTGGAAGAAGTTTGCATCAATACTTTTATCTTCCAAAGCCAAATTCGGCTGAACGAAATCATTAAATTCTACAACTTCGAGTTTGACACCTTCCTTTGCCAATTTGTCCTTGATGTGATTTAAAATCTGTGCGTGCGGAACAGGTGAAGCACCGACCTTCAACGTAACTTCATTCGATTCGCCTTTAGTTGCCGAGTCCGAAGAACATCCGGCAAGCAAACCCACAGCCGACAAAGCGACGATACCTGCAATAACAGTTTTCTTTAAATTCATAATAATCCTCCCAAAACTCCTAAAAATATAAAATACTTGACAATAAAAAATCCCCGACCCTCAAAAGGGACGGAGAAACCGTGATACCACCCGAATTCATGTATACGTCACCGCATACACCTCTAAAAGTACGGAAATTTCTTTCGATACTCTTTCTCTGTAACGGGAGTTCCCGGAATGCCTGACTATTCGGCAAAACAGACTCGGAGGCCATCTTCAATGTGCAATTCCATGCTTCTTTTCACCGACCGAAGCTCTCTAAGATGTTCATGTACATTTACTCTTCTCTTCATTGTCATTATCAAGTTGAAATCTACTTTATCATCAAAAAAAATTATTGTCAAGCAATATATGATTATGATTTAATTAAAAACGGAAAATGATGAAATATTCTAATTTGATAGAAGCAAATTACTCTTATATAATATAAGAGGTGTTTTTATAGGAGAATATATGAACGAAAAACAAAACATTTCTCTGAAAGAAAGTAAAACTCTTATGTTTTGCTTGGCAGCTACAATAATTCTTATACCGCTTAATGCATACATATGGACAGCACCGCTGGTAGTTTCATTTGTATTGATGCTCATAAAAATAAAAAAAAGCGGAACGGAACTCGAATTCGGAACATTGAAAAGTATAGGAGCGATATTTCTCGTAATTTCCGCAATTTCGACAATAAACTCGAAAGACATAATTTTTTCGATTACAAATTGGATGCTTTTACCTTTTATGTATGCGATTTTGTATGTAAGCATATTAAATTTTTCAAGAAATACCGAAAATCGGAAAAAACTTATATATGCGCTGCTTTCAGTTGCGGCAATTGTGTTGGCATACGGATTTATACAATATGCAAACGTACAAGACATGGCACATGATCTTGTTACACAAAGTTGGGTAGATGCAGGAAAGTTCCCTCTTTTGTCACGAAGAATGTATTCTACACTTGAAAATCCTAATCTTTTCGGAACATACCTTATTATGATTATCGGATTTGTTTCGTCATTCTTTTTGCAAATAAACGAGAAAAAGAAAAAAATTATTTTAGGAATATTTCTCATAGCGCTTCTTTTTGCAGCAGCATTGACATACTCACGAACAGCATGGATAAGTCTTGCTATAATGGTAGCCGGACTTGGTATCTTGTATGACAAAAGAATTTTGATTTTACTTTTGGTGATACCGATTGTAGCTTTCTTTTATCATGGACAAATAGCAATCAGACTAATGTCGCTGTTATCGCAATCGGATACATCCGCATCACTTCGCATCGGACTTTGGCAAAGTACAATTGCGATGATACAAGATCATCCGTTTTTAGGAATAGGATGGGGAAGTTACTTTTTGACATATCCCGATTACAATTTCTACATACAAGATAAAACGGTTATAATGTATCATGCACACAATATGTATCTTTCCATAATTGCGGAAACGGGAATAATAGGCGGAATTACCTATATATTGCTTATTTTTTTACATGGATATACAAGTTTTAAATTATACAAAAAAGCAAAAGATGTAATAAATAAATCAATCGGACTCGGAGGAGTTCTGGTAACAATAGGAATACTTGTAAGCGGAATAGGAGATTATACACTCTTCAGTCGTTCGGTATCAGGCTGTCTTTGGGCGATTTTTGCGATAATTATGTCGGCATGGATTGAATTAAAAGAATGAAATATCGAAAACATGAGATTTACAAAAGAAACAGATATTGTATAATAATCTTGTAGCAGCTCTTAGCAGTTGCTCATAAAAATAAACCGGAGGAATTATAATGGCAACAGTTTCGGAAAAAATGGAAATTCTTCACGAAAAATTGAAACATGCAGAAAACATGGGTGGAGAAGAAAGAATAAAAAAACAACATGAAAAAGGGAAACTTACAGCTCGTGAACGCTTGGCATTGTTATTTGACGATAATTCCTTTGTAGAAGTAAATGCACTTGTGAAATCACGCTGTCACAATTTCGGACAGGAAAAAAAGGATTTACCGGGCGAAGGTGTAGTAACCGGATACGGAACGGTTGACGGAAGGCTTGTATTTGCATATGCACAAGACTTTACCGTAATCGGAGGTTCACTTGGTGAAATGCACGCCGAAAAAATAGTACATATATGTAAGACGGCACTCAAAGTAGGTGCACCTTGTGTGGCTATGAATGACTCGGGCGGAGCACGTATACAAGAAGGTGTAAACGCATTATCCGGATACGGGAAAATATTCCGTTGCAATACAAATGCATCGGGAGTAATTCCTCAAATATCCGCAATAATGGGACCGGCGGCAGGCGGAGCGGTATACTCACCGGCACTCACCGACTTTGTTTACATGGTAAAAAATACAAGTCAAATGTTCCTTACAGGACCGAAAGTAGTAGAATCGGTAACAGGAGAAAAAATTACTGCCGAAGCACTTGGCGGAGCATCGACACATACACATACATCCGGAGTTGCACACTTTGCAGCCGAAAACGATGAAGATTGTATAAATCAAATAAGATATCTTTTGAGTTTCCTTCCTTCAAACAATATGGAAGATGCGCCGTGTGTAGACACAGGCGATGCGCCGGATCGTATATCTGAAACATTGAACGGTATAATTCCCGACAATGTAAATGCACCTTATGATATGTATGATGTAATTAAAGAAATAGTCGACAACGGAGAATATTATGACGTTGCGAAAGATTTTGCACAAAATATCATTACTTGCTTTGCACGTATGGACGGACAAACTGTAGGAATAGTGGCAAATCAACCGTTATGTATGGCAGGATGTCTCGACTACAACGCATCGGACAAAGGCGCAAGATTTATAAGATTTTGCGATTGCTTCAACATACCATTGATAAACCTTGTAGACGTACCTGGATTTTTACCGGGGAAACAACAGGAATATGCCGGAGTAATAAGACACGGTGCGAAAATGCTTTTTGCAAACTGCGAAGCCACAGTACCGAAAGTTACCGTAATACTGAGAAAAGCATACGGAGGATCGTACATTGCAATGTGCTCAAGAGAACTCGGAGCAGATCAAGTATTTGCATGGCCTACATCCGAAATTGCGGTAATGGGACCGCAAGGTGCGGCAAATATAATATTTAAAAAATCTGAAAATAAAGAAGAACTTACAAAAGAATACGTTGATGAATTTGCGACACCGTACAAAGCGGCGGAAATGGGATATGTAGATGCGGTAATCGATCCGGAAAAAACGAGACCGATGATAATAAACGCATTGAGAATGCTTGCAAGCAAGCACGAAGTATTGCCGGCAAAAAAACATGGAAACTTCCCCGTATAACGATGAAAGGATGATAAAATGGAAAACGAACAAATGCTGTATATAACCTTGGCGGCAGCGGCAATTGCAATCATTTGTTGTATAGCGGCACTTTATGCACTTTCATCCGTAAAAAAAGCGAAAAAAGAAATTCTTGCAAAAAATATACAAAATGAAGAGAACGTAAAAAACGTACAAGAAATAAACAATACTCAATATCCGGATCATGTAGAACAAGCCGATATAGAAAAAATCGACATGAGCGAAGTATATGAAAAAGGTGAAGAAATTCCATGTACGGAAAAAGATATTGAAACACAAGAAAAAATCGCAATGCCGACACAAGAAAAAACGCAAAATGAACTTGAGGAAATCGATCCTCAAATCATAGCGGTAATATCGGCAGCGGTTATGTGCATGGGTGCAGGACAAGTATTATCTATAAAACGCACCGATAATGCAGGATGGAAGCGTGCGGCAAGACTGGCAAGCATGTCGAACGGAATATATTAAAAATCAGGAGGCACCGTAATGAGAAAGTTTTCAATCACAGTCAACGGTCAAACATATGAAGTAGAAGTAAGTGAAATAAAAAACGGAACAATACCGCAATCGCCGGTACAAGTACAACAAGCATCTGCACCGACACCCGCACCGATGCAAGCACAAACGCAAACATCGGCACCGAAACCTGAAACAACCGCAGGTGACGGAGAACCGGTAACATCACCGATGCCGGGTAAAGTCGTATATGTAAGCAGAACGACAGGCGAAAAAGTGGAAGAAGGCGATGAAATACTCGTACTTGAAGCCATGAAAATGGGAAATCCGATTATAGCACCGAAAAACGGAACAATCACATCAATGAACGTAAAAGAAGGACAGAACGTACAAGGCGGAGACCTTCTGTTCACAATAAAATAAAAAGAAAAAATTTACACTTTCAACGAAAACGAAGTGTAAATTTTTTTATTACATATCAAAAAATTGTAAATACTTTTTAACTGTGTTATAAAGAAACTGACAGAAATAAAATTTTAAAGGAGAAAAAATGGAATTACAAGAAAAACTCATAAAAATGCTTGAAGAACGGAAAGATGAAATGATACAAATAAGAAGGCATCTTCATGAAAATCCCGAAGTGTCGTTTCACGAAACCGAAACTGCAAAATATATAGCAAAATTCTACGAAGGGAAAGATGTGGGAATACATAAAAATATAGCAGGTAAAAACGGAATTGTAGTTACGATAAAAGGTGGAAAAAGTGGGAAAACCATAGGAATTCGTGCGGACTTCGATGCACTTCCTATAAAGGAAGAAACGGGGCTTTTTTTTGCATCAAAAAATGAAGGAGTCATGCACGCATGCGGGCATGATGGACATACCGCATACCTTATGATACTTGCGGACTGCCTGATTAAACTCAAAGACGAAATAAAAGGAACAATAAAAATAATACATCAAAATGCGGAAGAAATGGCACCTGGCGGAGCAAAAGACATAGTGGAATCCGGACTTTTGGATGACATGGAAGAAATATACGGAATACACCTTTTACCTGATGGGACTGCAGGAACGGTAGGCTGGCATAAAGGATACAGTTTCACCGGAAGATCCTATATGAAACTTGAAATAAAAGGCGTGGGTGGACACGGCTCATCACCGCACCTTGCAAACGATGCGATAGTAGCAGGTGCATACTTCATTACACAAGCACAAACCGTCATAAGCAGAAGATTGAACCCTTTTGATGTAGGAGTAATCACAATTGGATCATTTGACGGGAAAGGACAATTTAACATTATAAAAGAAAGTGTCGAACTTGAAGGAGATATACGCTGTATGTCGAACGAAGGACAAAAATTAATTGGGGAGGAACTTGAAAAACTTGCAAAAGGAATAGAAACGGGATTTGGGGTAAAATGTAAACTTACTTATAAGAATGATTATTCGCCGCTTTATAATGATATTGAACTTACTGAAAAAGTAGTAAAAATTTTGGAAAAAGCGACAAAAAAAGACAAAGATATAAAAGAAGTAAAAGAATTTCCTCCGCAAGCACCTTCTGAAGATTTTTCATACTATAACAAAATCTGTAAAGGATGTTATTTTTTTATAGCAGCAGCACCAAAAAATGTGAAAAAAGTTATCTATAATCATAATCCGAAATTCGATATAGATGAAGATGCACTTTTAGTTGCAGCAAAATCAGTAGCATATATAGTAACGGAAAAAATGAAATAAAAATAAAAAAATTGAAAAATATACAAAAAAGAGGTATAATTACTCATGAATAGTTTTTATCTCCTTAAAAAAACTATAATCTATACGAAAAAAGACGGAAAACCGTCTTTTTTTGTTACTTGCAAAAACGGTATTTATATACATAATGAATAAAGTTGCAAAGAAAAAGTGAAAATTAGTATAATAAGATATATAAAAATTATCTATAAATCAAGGTGACGAAAATAAATATTAAAACAGCTGAATAAAGAAAGCAGGAAGAAAGTGTTTGATGGTAGTTTATATGTAGAAAAGTTTAAAATTCAATGTAAGAAATTGTGCGACAAAGAAAAACAAATGTCCGATACGGTAATAGTTATGGCACTTTTGACAATATCGGGAGGATTGCAAGATGCTTACTCATATTTTATAAGAGGAAAAGTATTTGCAAACGCACAAACGGGAAACGTAGTTTTTATGAGTGAACACATTTTTTTAGGACAATGGGAATCATTCTTCAAATACTTAATTCCTCTATTGGCATTTATGGCAGGTGTATTTGTGGCGACAAAAATAAGAAGTCGGTATCAAATGCACAATATATTTCATTGGCGACAAAGAATAGTTTTAATTGAAGTTATACTGCTGTTTATAGTAGGTATGCTTCCTTGTACCGAACAAATAAATTTTATAGCAAATGCGATGACATCATTTGCATGTGCAATGCAAGTACAGTCATTCCGTAAAGTAAACGGATTTCCGTACGCAAGTACCATGTGTATAGGAAATATGCGAAGAGGTATATCTGCATTGAGCGTATATATAGAAACGGGCGACGATTCATTTTTACATCAGACGGCACATTACTTGGGCGTGATATTGCTCTTTGCATTCGGAGCCGGACTGGGCGGAGGACTTGCACACATAATCGGCGTAAAAATGATTTGGATAAGTTGTATACTTTTGTCTTTTACATTGCTTTTAATGTTCGTCAAGAACGAAGAAGAAGAACTTCTCGAAGAAGAAGAAGAAATCATCAGAGAAGAGGACGCACTTCGAAAACGCGAAGAAGCTTTGGAGTTGGAAGAATTGCAATTGCTTGAGCAGGAAGAAGAACGTGAACGTGAAGAGCTTGAAAATAAAAACAATAATTGAAATAAATAAAAATAAAAAACGATTGAGCAATCAATCGTTTTTTATGTAAAAAGATATAGCAAAAATGTGATTGTAACTTGAAATAAATTTTCTAAAAGTTTTTTAAGCCTTGAATTTATAATCTAAGTGCAACAAAAAAATTAGCACAAAAATGTAATATTAAAAATGTGCTATAATATATAAGTAAAAACTTATGAATAGAATAGAAATGACAGAAAGACAAACACTTTCATATTTTATATCTCAAAATGAAAATGATTCATTCAGTTTTAACGGTTCTTTCTGCCACGTGAGGAGGAAACACTTTGGCTGAAATTATTGAGATAGTAGACAGGAAAAAAATACGTGAAATAGGATTTGTACATTTTATGTCCATATCTACCTTTTCCGCATCAATGGGTTACTGCGGAATGTGTTTCGGTTGGCGAATGGCACACGAACTCTGGGGAGCACCGGCAATAATCGGAGAATTTTTCGGAGCGTGTGCATTACTTTTGTACATACTTATACTTGTAAGGTACATACAAAAATGGAAATTGGATTTTGACACAGTACGTGCGGAATGGAACAGTCCCACGAAAATCAATTTCTTCGGAACATTCAATGTATCGACCGTACTTCTGGCAGCGGTAACCGCACCGTACAACTATACACTGGCATGTATATTTTGGTATGCCGGAATGATACTTATTATGGTATTCAGTTGGATACTTCTGAAACATTGGCTATATGACGATCAGATACTGAGAACGGTTACACCTGCATGGCTGCTTGCCGTACTCGGACCGATTACCATTCCGGTAGCGGGAAATGTACTGAAACAACCGGGATTTCATGATATATCCGTATTCTGTGTAGCAATAGGAATAATACTGGGTATTCCGGTTATAGCACTTCTGTTCACACACAGTATATTTGCAAAACATATGCCGGACTCGGTACAACCAAGTCTGATGATACTTATGGCACCGTTCGGAATGGGATATATTACATACACATCCACATTTCAACCGGACACATTTACACAACTTTTCATAAATGCCGGAATATTTATGTTTTGGCCGGTAGTACTGAAAATATTACATGTTATGAAAACATCCGATTTCAGAATGAGCTGGTGGGCATGCAGCTTCCCTACAATGGCATTTGTAAACGGACTGCTTCACTACTGCCAAGACTACCCCGTAATATGGGTAAAAATTCTCTCCGGCGGACTTCTGCTCTTCGGAACGGGACTTATTCTATACCTCTCGTTCAAAACATTGAATGCGGTATTCAATAGAACGCTCTGGAAATTATATTAAAATTTGTGTAACTGCGTTAAAATAAAAAATCATAAATATTTAAATGAAACAGATTTTTATCTTTATGTACTTACAAAGCTGAACGATATTAAATTAATACTGCAAACAGATGCTTACCTTTATTTGTAGGTGGCATCTGTTTTGTTTTTGAATGATTTTGTCATTGATAAAAATATTTATTTATGTTCAAACTATAAAATATTTCTTTTACAATATATAAATACTGAAATAATTTTTATTTGGAAAATATTTTAAGGACATAAAAATAAAAATTTGAAATTGAAAAGTAATTGTAAAAAGTTTTGTTTTGTAGGTATATGTAATAAACGATATATAATTAATCGTTTTATTTTTAAAAAATTAAAACAAAATTTAAAATATTGAAGCCGAAAAATGAGGTTGACATTAAAGTATGGGGGAGAGTATTCTTAGATATATAATATTAATGATTTAGTTATTTAAAAAAATCATAGTTGATAGAAATTAATAGGGGCATAAAATGAATAAAATCTATAAGGTAATATTTAATCGCGCACGTGGAATGTACCAAGTTGTGTCGGAAATCGTGAAACGCAGTGGGAAGGACAAAAATAGTAGAAGTAGAAATCGTGAATTACGGTTAATGGTAGCTTTATCACTTTGCTTGATGGGAATAGCAGGGGGAGCGAGTGCTTCGTATGCGGCAGGGCCAAATGAGAATAATCCGGCTTTGGAAAGTCAGATTCAAGAAATATTGGAGAAATTAGCTGCTCAACAAAATCTTATTCAAGCACAGGGAAAAGAAATTAAGGCACATAGTACTGCATTAGGTGCCTATGATCAGTCGTTGAAAAATTTTGAAGCATCAGTGCAAGCAAATAAAGACGCTATTAACGATATCACGAAAGCCGGCGGAAAACTGGATCAAACGATTGATCAAGTTAATACGATGTTGGATGCGACGGGACAAGGGATGCAGCGACTTCAAGAGAGTCAACGGACGAATAGTGGAGCCATTAAGCAACTTCAAACATCGGTAGCGGATATTACGAAACAAGGCGGGACATTGGACAAGGCTATTCAGAATGCCGTTCAAAAGTTGACGAGTACCGGTGGTGCAGTGGATACGAATAAGAACGCCATTGCAAAGAATGCCGGAGATATTCAAGCCAATAAAACTCAAATCGGTAAAAATAAAGAACAAATAGGTAATAATGCAAAAGCCATTGAAGATATTACGAAACAGGGCGGAACATTGGATCAAGCAAAGCAAGCGCTTTCCAATGAAATTTCGAGTGCAAAAAATGAGTTGTCCGGGAAAATTGATACCACAAAGTCTGCTTTGGAAGGGAAAATTGCTACAGATATCGGGGCAGCAAAGAGCGATTTAGAAGGAAAAATAAAGAAAGCACAAGAAGAAATTGGTAAAACCAATCAAGCCTTAGAAGGTCGTGTATCACAAAACGAAAAAGATATCAAACAGAATAAAGAAGATATAAAAAATCTTAGACAGACCGTTAGCGACAATAAAGAAGCGGCAGATAATGCGTTAACAACAGCAAAAAATGATTTACAAAAGAAAATAGATACAACAAATAAAACGTTAACTGATACCAAAAATGAATTGTCCAATAAGATTGATACGACCAAGTCCGCATTGGAGAAGACTATCGGCGACAATAAAAAGGCAGCCGATACTGCTTTAACAACAGTCAAAAATGATTTGCAAGGAAAGATTAATACCACCAACCAAAACTTGAATCAAGCTAAAACGGATTTGACGAATAAAATAAATAAAGATGTAGGCGATGCAAAAGCAGCATTGGCAGGTCAGATTTCCGGTGTAAACCAGAATTTGCAGCGACAAATTAATGCAACAAATCAGACAGTGGCTACCAATCAGCAGAAAACAGATGATAATTTCAAAAAAATTCAAGATTTTATTCAGAAAAGAATAGATGGACAGGCTGCGGGCCAGAAAAATTTAGGGTTAGATATCGGTGAAAATGCTAGATTGGGATTTAGATATTTCCGTACTAGCATGGATAATAAGCACGATGCAGATCCACAAGGTGCTAATTCCATGGCCATCGGTGTGAGCACAACTTCCGGTGAAGGTGCGATTGGGATTGCCGCCGGCGGAGAAGCAGGACGCCTTACAGCAGGGGGTGAAAACTCCATCGGTATCGGTAATGGCGTAGAAATCGGGGATAAGGATAATGCGAATACGATTGCTATCGGTACAGAAGCAAAAATTCTTAAACAGTCTGAAGGTGCCATTGCCATCGGTAATGCTGCTAATATTGTAGCTACTAATAAGTATGCCATTGCTATCGGTGCGGCAACGCAAACTTTTGCAGAAGAAAGCATGGCATTAGGTCATAGCGCTAAAACCTACATGAAGGGCGGCGTGGCTATTGGGCAAGACGCTCAGGTCGGCGAGTATATAGAACCACCCGTGTTAGATGGAGAAGTGAAACAGGATGGCCTTGGTACTGGTATCGATGGGATCGCTATCGGTCGTAGCGCACAGACCCTATCAGATGCAACCATTTCCATCGGTGCAGAGGCCGGTCTGGGCATGAAGAGAACGGGCACAATTCCGCTTGCCGCATCGCATATCGTCATCGGTAATCAGGCCGGTCAAGCTATGGAAGGGCTCGAAAATATCGCTCTCGGCTATAAGAGTGGTGGCAATGTACAAAGTAACTACAACATTTCCATCGGTTCCGAAGCGGGCAGAAATATCTTAGGAAGTCGTACAGACCCTATCGGTAAAAACGTTTCTATCGGGTACCATGCAAACTTTAGAAAAGCGGTTACCCAACCAGATCAGAATATACCTGAACCAGCACCAGGAACAGATCCGGTGGATCCAACGGCAGAACCTAAAATGAAGATTCCTTCCATTGCGGAAGATTCACAAGCTATTAAATTAGTACAATCTACCGCCATCGGTAGTGAAACCTTGGCGGCTAATAATGGTACCGCTGTAGGTTATCAGGCACAAGCGTTGGGCAACTCTACCGCTGCCTATGGTTTTGCTGCCATTGCAGAAGGTGAAAGTTCCTTAGCCTTAGGTACTGGAGCGAATGCTAAGGATGGCAATATCGCATTAGGCGCTGGCTCTGTTGCATTGAAACAGGATGTGACAGACAAGAAAGCAGCCCTTACAGGTACAGATGCTAAGAGCGGGATAGTGTCTGTAGGTAATGCGGAAAAAGGTATGCTTCGTCGTGTGACGAATGTGGGTGACGCCGTAGATGATCAAGATGCAGTTACGTTGGCACAATTACGCGCTAGCATGACAGAAGTAAGTAATGATCTTATGGTCAAGGCGAAAGGTGAACTTGGTAAAACAGACCTTCATTATGACCCGGCAGCCATTGGTGGGAATCCAAGCATTACGTTACAAGCAGGCGATAATAAAACTGGTACAGTCATTCACAATGTGGCAAAAGGCGTACATGCAGGCGATGCAGTTAACTTAGCACAACTTAAAGAATATACAGAAAAAGGAATGGGTCACTATTTCTCCACCCGTACTACGGGCCATAAGCATAATTTTGCCAATGAAGGCGCTACGGGGGAAAATTCCGTTGCCTTCGGTGTCGATGCAAGTGCTACCAATAAATATAGTGCGGCTATGGGTAACTATGTACAAGCACAAGGTGAAGGCAGTTTGGCAATCGGTACCGGTTGGTTCAATGAAAATGATAAACCTACCATCGAAGGAAGTGGGGAAGAAGTACAGCCGGTTATGACGAAAACCTACTCCGGATATCGCTATAATGTAGCGATTGGTGCTGGTGCACAAACGGAAGGTAATTACAGTATGGCTATCGGCCCACGGGCGTTAACTAAAAAGAAAGCGTATAAGGCGGAAAGTGAAAACACTGGCGTCGATTATGCCTTATCGATGGGATATTTATCAACCGTATATGCAAAAGACGGTCTTGCCATCGGTCATTTGGCAGAAGTACATCAACCAAATGG
The DNA here is from genome assembly GCF_947090205.1 of Dialister micraerophilus. NCBI lineage: Bacteria > Bacillati > Bacillota > Negativicutes > Veillonellales > Veillonellaceae > Dialister > Dialister micraerophilus. The sequence goes on along the minus strand of NZ_CAMUNF010000010.1, from coordinate 2,198 downwards.
TGTGGCCATTGGCAGTGAATCGTGGAGCCTTCGTAATAAAGCCTTGGCCATCGGTAATCACAATACGGCACTAGGCAGAGAATCTGGCACAATGGGTACGCGTAATGGCGTATCCGGTGATAATAGCTATGTTATCGGTAATGATAATATGAATTTGACAGATGATGATCGCAAGGATGTGCTAGATACTATTGCCAATGCAGCGATTAAAGGGATTTCCGATAATGATTCCACCGTTCTCGGTAACCGCAATACCATGGTGTCAAAGTTCAAGAGCCTTGATGGATTAGATGGAAAAACGTCATATCAAGCCATTGTTCGCGGTGAAGATAATCATATTGTAGGTAATGCAAATACGTTAACACGAACTAATAATTCCTTTGTTACCGGTAGTACGAATGAATTAGTAGAAACTACATCCACATTCCTTGTAGGGAGTGAGAATAAATTAACGAATAGTAATACGATTTCCGGCGTATTAGGCGAGAAGAACGAGATTACCAGCCATCATACTACTACATTAGGTAATGAAAACAAAATTAGCGGTGACTCTGTAAAAACATTGGGTGAACGTAATGAGGTAAGTGGTGCTAATTTAGCAGTGATCGGCAATGATAATATACAGGTTGCTGGAGAGGGATCCAATGTATTCGGCAATGCCAATACCGGCGTTACTACTGAAAATGGTCATGTTATCGGTTTCTCGAATAAGGCGATTGCTGGCACTAATCAACAAGTGTTGGGTAGTTTCAATGACACTATCACCGGCAAGAAAACTCATGTTATCGGCTTTACTAATACGAATGTGTCCGGCGAAGATCAACGCGTTATCGGTAATGAAAATAATAACATTACCGGGAACCGCAATACCGTTTTAGGGAATAAGAATAAAGAGGTTACAGCAGCAGAAGATACACAACTCATCGGTAATGAAAACTCGTCTATTTCTGCGGCGCAGGCACAAATTTTAGGGAATAGTAATACGAAGATTTCTACGAAGAGTGGTCACGTTATCGGCAATACGAATAGCGCTATTGATGGTGAAAAACTCTCTGTTATCGGCGATGAAAATAGTAATGTAGCAGGAACACAGTCTCTTCTTTTCGGGTATAAAAACATTCAAGTAGAGGGAGTTACAGTTAATGCTCAAATTATGGGTAATGCGAATAGTAAGATAGCGGCAAATCGAACACAGATTATAGGTAATGCTAACGAGGTTAGAATCATTAAAAATATCACAGAACAGGGGACTGAAGGTCAAGACATACCTAAAGAGGTTTCGGAAGCGGTTAAAGACGCACAGGTTATGGGGAACAACAACCAAGTACAGAATAATTACGTGCAAGTCTTAGGTAACCGTATTACCACTACGCTGGACAAGTCTGTATATTTGGGCGATAATGCTGCATACAACGAAGATGAAACACTATCTGCTGCCAATAAAGAGTATACGAAAGATTCTATTTACGGCTATGCCTTTGCAGGTACTAAACCGGTAGGCGTTGTCACAGTGGGTGCAAAAGGGAACGAACGCCGTATTCAAAATGTGGCTTCCGGATTGGTGGCAGCCACAAGTACTGACGCTGTGAATGGCAGTCAATTATATCAATTGACACGTCCGCTCCATTTCGCCGGAGATGATTCTACATGGGGCGAAAATGATGACCATGAAAAGGATAAGAATGTCCTTCATCGCGGTTCGAATCAGAATATTTCAATCAAGGGCGGTGCAGACACAACTAAGTTGAGTGATAACAATATCGGTGTCACTGTCAACACGCAAGAAAATGTAATGAATGTGAAATTGGCTAAGAATTTAACCGATTTGGAAAGTATTACATTTGGAAAAGACGGCACGTCAATGAAAATTGACGGTACAAATCAGTCTATTTCTCAAATTAAGAAAGTGACATTCGGCGCACCTGACAGCCAAGACAGTTTGGTTGTGGACGGTGAAAAGAAAATTATCAAGGGCTTGTCCAATACTACATGGATTCCTAAAGATAAACGGGATGCTACATTTGACAGATCACAAGTAGCGACACAGGGACAGTTGGAAGCCTTTGAAAAAACGACACAACGTGGATTCGATGTGTATGTTAATAAAGACGAAGCTGACAACAAGTTTACTGTAAAGTTAGGCGATGAAAAGAAAAATGATGCCTTTGGCTTCTTGGCAGGTAACAACCTTACTGTTT
>NZ_CAMUNF010000009.1:0-53683 GCF_947090205.1 Dialister micraerophilus | reverse complement strand
GCAGTGCTGTTGTTTTGAACGGTCAAAACGGCTCTATCGGCATGAATGGTAAAGACGGTAAAAATGGCGTTACTATTTCTTCCGGTGATGGTACTGTTGGCGTAGACGGTAAAGACGGTACGACACGAATTATCGTTACAGAAGGCAACCATGTGAATGAATTGGCTACTATGAACGATGGCTTGAAATTCAAAGGTGATGACGGCAATGCTATTGGCGTCAAATTAAACAACCAAGTGAATATCGTTGGGGGCGCTAAAATTGTCAAAAAAGGCGAAACCATCACCAATTTGACCGATAATAACATCGGTGTGGAATCCATTGTAGATGAAACAGATGGTAAGAATGCGAAGATGAAGATTCGCTTGGCGAAGAACCTTTCCGATTTGGAAGACATTACCTTTAATAGTAAAGATAAAACGACTCCAATGAAGATTGATGGCAATGCGAAGACTATCGAAAATATCAAGAAAATGACCTTCGGTAAAGATGGTAGTACCGATAGTGTTACCGTAGATGGAGAAAATAAGGTAATTACCGGACTTTCCAATACAAAATTGCCAACTGATTTGACTAAAATGAAAGCGGATCAGGCAGCGAGCCAAGGACAATTGAAGGAAGTTTTAGATAAAGCAACTGCTACCGATGATTTCTCTGTTAAGTATGATAAGAAAGATACTGGTGAAGTTGACAAAAACTCTATTACCTTAGGTGGAGATACAAATGGTACCGTTATTAAAAATGTAAAAGGTGGAGAACTTTCTGAAAATAGCAAAGAAGCTGTCAATGGCAGTCAACTCTATAAGACCAATCAAAATGTTACGAATATAACGAACAATTTGGACAAGACAAATAAAGGTTTTGACATTTTAGTAGGAACAGATACTGAAGCAAATAGAGCCAATATTTCCCTTGGCAAAGATAAGAAAGAAACGGTTGAATTTGCCGCAGGTAATAGCCTTGAAGTCACATTGGATAAGAATGCTAAGAAAGTAACGTATTCCTTGAAAGATGACATCGAAGTCGGCAAAGAAGGACAACCTGGACAGGCTGGCAAAGATGGCAAGGTGACTGTCAATGGTAAAGACGGTGAAAAAGTCACTATTGATGGTAAAGATGGTAAGATCGAAAGCAAGACAAAAGACGGTACAACCGTTACAGTAAATGGTAAGGACGGTACTGTAGGTGCTACAGGTGCAGACGGTACAAGTGTTACCATGAATGGTAAAGATGGCACAATTGGCGCTCAAGGGCCAAAAGGTGCTAATGGCAAAGATGGTGCATCTGTTACTATCAACGGTAAAGATGGAATTACAACGATTACTGGTGCTACCGATGAAAAGGATCATAAAAATGTCATCGCTCTTGACGGTAAAGACGGCAAGATGGGCATTACCGGCAAAGACGGCAATAGCGTTACATTAAATGGACAAGATGGTTCTATCGGTATGAAGGGCAAAGATGGTACGAATGCAGTAAGCATTACCACAAAAGATGGCAAAGTCGGCGTTGACGGTAAGGATGGAGACACACGTCTTGTTGTCAAAGAAGGCACGAAGACGCACGAATTGGCAACGATGAACGATGGTATGCAATTTGACGGCGACATCGGTGATGAAAATAAACTGAAGTTAAATCAGAAGCTTACCGTTACCGGCGGAATTACAGACAATGCAAAACTGAGTCAAGACGACAATATCGGCGTTATTGCAGACGGTACATCTAAATTGACACTCCGTTTGGCTAAAGAAATTAAAGGTTTGGACAGCATTACATTGGGCGCCGACGATAAAGCGATGAAGATTGACGGTGCAACTAAGACAATCAGTAATGTAAGCAAAATTACAGGACTTTCCAATACGACCTTGCCGACAGATTTAAAAACGATGCAAGCCGATCAAGCGGCAAGTCAAGGACAGTTGAAGCAAGTTTTGGATAAAGCAAACGATACAGATAAATTTGCCGTTAAATATGATAAAAACACAGACGGCTCTGTAGACAAGAATTCTATTACTTTAGGTGGCGATACAAACGGTACAGTCATCAAAAATGTAAAAGGCGGAGATATTTCCCAAAACAGTAAAGAAGCTGTCAACGGCAGTCAGTTGTACAAGACCAATCAAGGTTTCGATATTTTAGTCGGTGAAGATACAGAGGCTAATAGAGCTAATGTAGCACTCGGACAAAATAAGAAAGAAACAGTCAAATTTGAAGCCGGTAAGAATTTGTCGGCATCACTTGATAAGGCAACCAAGAAAGTATCCTACCGTCTGAATGACGAAATTGAATTGGGTGAAGCAAAGACTGCCGACAAACCGGGTGTAAACGGTAAGATAACTATCCATGGAACAACCGGTGAAAAGATGACACTGGATGGTAAAAATGGGGAAGTTACCGTTGAAACTACAGATGAAAACGGTAAAAAGAATGAAGTATTCCTCAAGAGCCATGACGGTACTATGGGAGTTACCGGTAAAGAAAATAATGGAGTCACTTTATATGGTGAAGGATTTGTTCACATTAAAGGTGCAGGCAGTGATAAGGCAATTGATTTGACAACACAAAAAGGACAAGTTGGTGTTGATGGTCAAGGCAGCTCTACACGTCTTTTGATGAAGGAAGGCAATATTCCTCATGCGTTGGCTACCATGGATGACGGTTTGAAATTCATGGGTGACAGCGGCACAGCCGTAGGTGTGAAATTAAATAACCAAATCAATATTGTCGGTGGTGTTGCGGCCGAAAAAGAAGGCGATGCGGTTAAGAATTTAACTGATAACAACATCGGTGTTGAATCCATAGTAGACGATCAAAACGGCAAGAATGCGAAGATGAAGATTCGTTTAGCCAAGAAACTTTCCGATATGGAAAGTATCACCTTCAACAGTCAGGACAAGACCAATCCGATGACTATTGACGGTGTTGGACGTACTATCAAAGATTTGACGACTATGACATTCTTGAAAGATGGTAAGAATAATTTCATTACCGGACTTTCCAATGTAACATGGCCGGCTAAGGATAAGAGAGGTACTGATTTTGATGCATCCAAAGCGGCCACACAAGGACAAATTCAAGATGTAGAAAATGCGGTAGATGAAAAACTTAAGAAGAATAATGCCGGATTTGATGTATATATTAAAGAAAAAACAACTGAAAATACTTTCAATATTGCCCTTGGAAAAGATGAAAAAGAAGCTTTTGGATTCTTAGCGGGTAACGGACTTGAAATTACACGAAACGGCAAAGAAATTACCTATGCTATGAAAGATAATATTACCTTGGGTAAAAAGAACAGTGAAGGTAAAGATGACGGTAAGAACGGTAAGTTTGTCGTTACCGGTAAAGATGGTAATTCCGTAACTGTAGACGGCACTGACGGTCAGTTGACCTTAGCCGGTGCTGCAGATAAGAACGGCAAGAAAAATCAGATATCCTTGAACGGCAAAGACGGTACCGTTCGCGGTGATAGCAAGAGCGGAAACGCTTTTGAAATGAATGCGGATACAGGCACTGTCGGTGCAAAAGGTGCTGATGGAAGTGCTGTTGTATTAAACGGTAAAGACGGCACTATCGATATGAACGGTAAAGACGGTAAAAATAAAGTCACCATAGGCACGCAAGAAGGTAAAGTCGACATAGACGGTAAGGCCGGAACTCGTGTTGTTGTGAAAGAAGGTACGACAACAAATGAATTGGCTACCATGAATGACGGCTTGAAATTTAAGGGTGATAGTGGCGATGTAGTCAACCGTAAATTGAATGAAACACTTTCAATTGAAGGTGGTGCAGATACAACAAAATTATCCGAAAAGAATATCGGAGTAGTAACCGATGCAACAAACGGCAAGATGTCGGTTAAATTGGCAAAAGACTTGAAAGACTTGACAAGTGTAGAAACGAAGGACGATCAAGGCAATACGACCAATATGACCGGTGCCGGTACGACTACAACCGATACTAAGGGTAATACAACTACTACAAATGCTACCGGCGTAACAACTACTGATGGAAAAGGTAATAAGACTACTACCACAGTGGATGGCGTAACAACCGCTGACAAAGACGGTAATAGCACAAGTATCAATAAGGGCGGTATTACTATTCAGGCAAACGGTAAGAACACTGTTTCTTTAACTGACAAAGGATTAGATAACGGCGGTAATAAGCTAACATCTATTGCAGATGGTGAGATTAGTAAAGATTCAAAAGAAGCTGTAAACGGTAGTCAACTTTACAAGACAAATCAAGGTTTTGATGTATTGGTAGGAGAAGATAAAGCCGAAAATAGAGCTAATGTTGCCTTAGGTAAGGATAAGAAAGAAACCGTAGAATTTGCCGCCGGAAATGGTTTGATTGCTACTATTGACAAAGATACCAAGAAGATTACCTATGCGATGAAAGATACTATCGAAATCGGCAAAAAAGGCGAAAAAGACGGTAAATTAGTTGTTAATGGTAAAGATGGAGAATCCATTACCATGAATGGTAAGGATGGTGTCATTGAAAGTAAAGGTACAGACGGTACAACGGTTACTGTAAATGGCAAAGACGGTACTGTGGGCGCTAAAGGCACAGATGGTACAACGGTCACCATGAATGGTAAAGACGGTACCATCGGCGGTAAAGGTGCAGATGGTACAACGGTTACCATGAACGCGAAAGATGGCACAATCGGTGCTCAAGGACCAAAAGGTGCTGATGGCAAAGACGGTGCATCTGTTATTATCAATGGTAAAGATGGTACTACGACTATTAACGGTGCTACTGATAAAGATGGCAAGAAAAATACCGTTTCTCTTAACGGTAAAGACGGCAAGATGGGTGTTACCGGCAAAGACGGAAATAGCGTTACTTTGAATGGTCAAGATGGTTCAATCGGTATCAAAGGTAAAGAAGGTACGAATAAAGTAGACATTACCACCAAAAATGGAACTGTCGGAGTTGACGGTAAAGACGGTACGACACGTCTTGTTGTCAAAGATGGCGATAAAGTCAATGAATTGGCAACGATGAATGACGGCTTGAAATTCATGGGCGACAGCGGTGATGTAGTCAACCGTAAATTGAACGACACACTCACCATCGAAGGCGGAGTGAAAGAGGCTACCAAGCTTTCCGATGGAAATATCGGAGTTGTCACAGACAAGGCAAACGGTAAGATGACGGTGAAACTTGCTAAAGAGTTGAAGAACCTTGATCGTGTAGAAACCAAGGTACTCAAAGCTGATACAATCGAAACAAAATCCATGACAATGGGCGATGTTACTTTGAATGAAACCGGACTTACTATCAAGAATGGACCGTCTATGACAAAAGCAGGTATTAATGCCGGCGGTAAAGCCATTCATAATGTTGCACCGGGAACTATTGCACCCAACAGTTTTGATGCCGTTAACGGGTCACAACTTTTCGGAACGGAAATGCGTATCGCAGAAATTGGCGGACGTGTAAATCAAGTAGGAGCAGGAGCAGCCGCATTGGCAGGATTGCATCCGCTTGATTTCGATCCGGACGACAAGTGGGATTTTGCGGCATCTTATGGAAAATACTCCGGCAATAATGCATTTGCACTTGGTGCATACTATCGTCCGAACGAAAGCACCATGATAAGTGTAGGCGGTACTTTGGGAGACGGTAACAATATGCTCAACGTCGGATTGAGTATGAAGCTTGGCCAAGGAAATAATGTAACAAACTCAAGAGTTGCAATGGCAAAGGAAATAATAGATCTTCGCAAAGAGAATAAAGCTTTGAAATCAAGACTTGACGATATGGAAAATAAGATGAATAAAATTTTTGACAAACTCGATATATCCGATTCGGAACGTTATGTACCGACAATGTATCCGGATACGGAAAAAAATCATTGGGCGTATGAATACATCAATGAATTGAGAAATCGTAAGATTTTGTTCAATACCGTCAAAAAAGAATATACACGTATGGAAATGGCACAAATGATTTATGCCGCTTTGAAAAAAGGTGCAGCTGTAGATGACACTATGGATAGAGCGCTGAGTGAATTTGAAAATGAAATCAGAGGCATTAGAGATAGTCGTATTCGAGTAGACAGATTGCATGAAAACGGTAATTACAATGACAGAGTGCGTGTAAATCCTGAATATGATACAAAGCAAACACAAGACTTCGTACAATAAAAAATAAAAACTGACACGAAAAGTTGAAATGAAAACGACTTTCGGGTCAGTTTTTATTTTTGAAGTAATTATAAAAGAAAGAAAAATGAAAAAAACGAACGAATTTTCAGTAATTTTCACTTAAATTTGTTGATTAAAACAAAATTTAATATGAAATATATTAATTGTAAACTTAGTATAAAAAGCCAGATGTTATCGTTGTTTTCGGCAAAAATGCGTGTAAAAAACCCCTTTTGTCAACGTTGAACGGTAATCTTTGTAATGATAAAATATTAATGACTTTTGATAGTTATATGGAGGGTGAAATTATGTACAGTATGGCAGCATCACATGCACGTGGAAAACGTGCCGACGACAATATTTTTGCGGCAAACGGAAGGGCTATAGCACTTGCAGATCGCATCGGAAAAGATAAAGTAATAAACGGTACTGTAGGTTCACTTCTTGATGATGAAGGTAATTTGGTAGTTTACAGAGGTGTACAAGAAGCATATAAATCACTTTCACCGAAAGAATTTGCAGCATATGCACCGATATCGGGCTATGATAAATTTAAAAAATTTGCCGTTGAACAATGTTTCGGAAAACATCGTCCGAGCGGATATGTAGGAGTTTGTGCAATTCCCGGAGGATCAGGAGCGTTAAGGCAGGTTGTATATAATTATGCCGAAAGCGGAGATGATGTACTCATAACCGATTGGCATTGGACAGCTTATGACGGATTTATAAAAATTGCAGGACGTAATGTACGTACTTTCAAATTTTTGAATGACAAAGGTGTATTCAATGCCGAAGATTTCCAAAGAAATGTACATGAAATACTTGAAAAACAAGACAGTATAGTAATTATATTGAACGGAATTGCAAATAATCCTACCGGCTACAGTATGACAGTCGAAGAATGGCAAAAAGCGGTAGATATTTTAAAAAAAGAAGTGCGTGAAAACGGGAAACGTGCTATCATAGAGGCTGACGTTGCATACATGGACTATGCCGGAGAGTACGAAAAGACTCGTGAATTTTTTAAAGTTTTCGACAAACTTCCGAAAAATATACTTTTTGTTTGTGCATACAGTTTATCAAAGAGTTTTACAATGTACGGACAAAGAGCCGGTGCAATGATTGCAATAAGTCAGGAAAAAAGTGTTATTGACGAGTTTATGGCGGCACTGCAATATTCAAGTAGAGGCACATGGTCAAATTGCAACAGCAGCGGTATGAATATGCTTGTACATATTTGTGAAAACGAAGAACTTTTGAAAGATATTGAAAAAGAAAGACAAGTATATGTAACAAAGCTGAATCAAAGAGCGGGTGTATTTACAAAAGAAGCCGATAAAGTCGGACTTAAGTATGTACCGTATGTATCCGGATTTTTCATTACAGTTCCCGTAGAAAGATCAGCGGAAATATGTGCAACACTTGAAAAGGAAAATATATTTTTGGTACCGATGAAGAACGGAGTTCGTGTAGCCGTTTGTTCGGTATCTGAAAAGAAAATGCACGGGCTTGCCTTGAAACTTGTTGAAACTATGAAAAAATTAGGTATAAATCAATAGTTGGTAAGGAGTATTTATGCAAGGTATATTTGCAACGATAAATGCAGTATTGTCATTTGTAACACCGGTATCGGATTTCTTTTGGGATTTTCCGAAAATGTTCGATTTTTGGAAAGCGATACCGTTGATAGGAGAGTTCTCACTTGCAGTAATTGTACTTGTAGGCAGCGGTATATATTTCACATTCCGTTTAGGGTTCATACAAGTAAGAAAATTCAAGCATGGTGTGCATGTACTTGGCGAGAAAAGAAAAATATATAAAGGTATATCACCTTTGGCGGCATTTTTCCTAAGCACGGCAATGCGTGTAGGACCGGGTAACATGATAGGTGTAACAGGTGCGATAGCCGCCGGCGGTCCGGGAGCTTTGTTTTGGATGTGGGTATCGGCATTTTTCGGAATGGCGACGGCATATGTAGAATGTACGCTAGCACAAATTTTCAAGGAAAAAAGAGGAGACGAATTTGTAGGCGGACTTCCCTTTTATGCACGAAAAATTTGCAACAATAAAGTGTGGGTAGGTACACTTCTGTCGTCAATCTATATTTTTTATGCATTGATGTGTTTACCTGCACAAGGACTCAATGTAGTAACTTCTATCGGTGCGATGGCAAATATAGTAACCGGAATTCAAATACCGGTACAATCTACATTTTTCTACGTAGTATCCGTACTTTTAATTATCGTGACGGCAATAGTTGCTTTCGGCGGTATAAAACGTGTAGTACGTGCAAGTAACAGATTTGTACCTGTAATGTCGATAATTTATGTACTTACCGTATTACTTCTTATCGTGACAAATTTGAACAGCATACCGTATTTCTTCAAAGCGGTATTTGAAGGAGCGTTCACACCGGATGCACTTTTCGGAGGAGCTTTCGGTACCGTGCTTATGCAAGGTGTAAAACGTGGACTTATGTCGAATGAAGCCGGTCAAGGTACAATAACCATGCCGGCGGCTGCTGCAGAAGCAAAACATCCCGGTGAACAGGGAATTATTTCCGCATTGGGAGTATTTCTCGATACACATGTAATTTGTACAATGACAGGTTTCATTATAGTCATGGCACATCAATGGGCAGGAAACGGTGCAGCATGGAAAGATGCAGGAACATATGGTAAATTCCTTCTTTCGATGCACTCGCTCACACCGTCGGGAATGGAAAATTTTATAATGTTTTTAGTATCGCTTTGCTTCTGTCTTTTTGCACTTACATGTGTAATAGGATTTATTACATTTTCTGAAATTGCGGCAAACAGAATAAACAGTTCAAAGGGATTTATAAACGGTATACGTATACTTGCACTTTTCGTAGCGGCATTCGGTATAGCATGCAGTATAGCGGGATATGACCTCTCAAATCTTTGGGCATTCTCGGATTTAGGAAATATTATTATCGTGTACTGTAACGTTCCGATACTCTACATGGGATTTAAGTATGTATTGAAAGCGACAAAACAATATACCGAAAACGAGAATGAAAAATTTACGGGAGAAATAATAGGAATGGATCTTCCCGTATGGAAAAAAGATTGATATATTTTTCTTAAAATAAAATAAAGTAAAAACAAACTGTTTTGATAAAGGAAACTGTTGTTTACTACAATAAACAAAAAGATGAATATAAGATAAAAACACACATGAGTTGCAATTATGTGTGTTTTTAATTGCTTGTAATGCGGATAAAGAGTAAATGTAACCGGTTGTTCACAGAACAATGTTTAAATCGGTTTAAATAGAGATTTATTCACAAAAATTAAAAGTTGAAGATATGAAATATTATATTTCTCAAGGCTACACATTAATTCAAATTGCCGAAAAACTTAATACCAAAAACCTCGGTGTTTATATAAATTTTTACGGAATTTCTTCTCCAGATATAAATAATAAATGCGTAATGACATTAAAATGTAAGAATTTATATATGAAATTTTCAGAAAAATCGGTATTTTTTAGATGATTTGCAATATAAAATCCTCGGAGTAATAAGTTCCGAGGATTTATTTTTATGCTCTTGGAGCGTTTTCTTGTTGTGTTTGCATTGCTGCTTGCATTTTTGCTTTTTCCGCTTCGGCTTTTGCTTTTGCTTCTTTGATTTCAAGGTCGAATGCTTTTTGCATACGTACATAGCTGCGTCTTCTGTCTTTTGCATCTTGTTCGGTTTTTGCAAAAAGTTCTTCGGCTTCTTTCGGGAAGAGTTTTTGAAGACTTGAGTATCTTACTTCTCCCAAGAGGAAGTCACGGAAGTTTCCTTTCGGTTCACGACTGTCTAGTTTGAAAGGATTTTTTCCTTGTTCAAGAAGTTGAGGATTGTATCTCCAATTGCACCAGTAGCCGCAGTTTACCGCATCTTTTTGTTCTTGTGATGCGTGTCCCATTCCGGAGCGTATTCCGTGGCTTATACATGGTGAGTATGCAATTATGAGTGACGGGCCAGGGTATGATTCCGCTTCATGTATTGCACGTATTGCTTGGTTCATATCCGCACCGAGTGCGATTTGCGCTACATATATGTATCCGTAGGATACCGCCATCATTCCCAAATCTTTTTTCTTGGTACGTTTTCCTGATGCCGCAAATTTTGCAATTGCTGCCGACGGTGTAGATTTTGATGATTGTCCGCCGGTGTTTGAGTATACTTCGGTGTCGAGTACAAGTACATTTATATCTTCTCCGGATGAAAGTACATGGTCGAGTCCTCCGAATCCGATATCATATGCCCAACCGTCACCGCCGAATATCCATTGACTCTTTTTGATGAAGTGTTCTTTGAGTGCAAGTATTTCTTTGTATTCAGGGTGTAAATCTACTGCGTTTTTGAGTGCGAGTTCAAGTTTTTCGGCACGATCTCTTGTACCGTCACCGAGGTCTTTTTTGTCGAGCCATTCTTGAATTGCGCTGCGTGTATTTTCGTCCGATGTTTCGAGGACTTCGTTTAATTTACGTGTGACACGTTCTCTCAGTTTTATTTCTGCAAGGTGCATACCGTATCCGAATTCCGCATTGTCTTCGAAGAGCGAGTTTGCCCATGCCGGTCCTTGTCCGCCGGAGTTTGTTGTATAGGGGATTGACGGGCAGCTTGCACCGTATATGGATGAGCATCCTGTCGCATTTGTTATTGTCATGCGATCTCCGTACAGTTGTGTTACCAAGTGTACGTACGGTGTTTCTCCGCAACCCGCACAAGCTCCTGAAAATTCGAAGTATGTAGGTTCGAATTGAGATCCGCGAACGGTAAATTTGTTCATCGGATTTTCTTTACGCGGTAATTTTATTGCATAATCCCAGTATTTCTGTTTGTGCAATTGTGTTTCTATCGGTTTCATTACCAATGCTTTTTTCGGTGCCGGACATGTATTTGCACAGATATTGCATCCGTAGCAGTCTTCCGGATCTACAACGATGCAGAACTTCAATCCCTTTTTCGGTCCCGCCAATTCTCTTACAATCATACCTTCCGGAGCTTTTACCGCTTCGTCTTCCGAGAGTATGAAAGGACGAATAGTCGCATGCGGACATACGAATGCACATTGATTGCATTGTATGCAATTTTCCGGAATCCATTCAGGTACATTTATTGCCGCTGTAGGTTTTTCGTACTTTGTCGTGCCTACGGGGAATGTTCCGTCTTCCATTCCTTTGAAACTTGAAACGGGAAGATCGTCACCTTGTTGTTTGTTTATTACATCACAGAAATTTGAAATAAATTCGGGACGTGAAGGACGTGCAATCGAACCGCCAGTCGTTGCATGCAGCCATTCTTCGGGTATGTCTATTTTTGTATAACTTGTAGCACCCAGTTCAACTGCTTTGTAGTTCATATCTACGATATGTTGGCCTTTTCGTCCGTAAGATTTTTCAATTGCTTTTTTCAAGTAGCTTATAGCATCTTCTGTCGGAATGATATTTGTAAGGTTGAAGAATGCCGATTGCATAATCATGTTTATTCTTCCGCCGAGTCCGATTTTCTTTGCTATTTCAAAAGCGTCTATTATGTAAAATTGTGCATCGAGTGCTGCAAGTTTACGTTTCAGAGTTGCAGGTAATGCACGATCCAAATCTTCTTTGCGCCAACGGCAATTAAGCAGGAAAATGCCGCCTTTATTAAGTCCTCTGAGTAAATCGTACTTGTATACATAAGACGGTCTGTGACAAGCGATATAGTTTGCATGACTGATTAAGTACGGTTTGCGTATTGGATTCGGGCCGAAACGCAAGTGAGAAATAGTAACTCCGCCGGATTTTTTCGAGTCGTATGAAAAATATCCTTGTGCATACATATCTGTATGATCGCCGATAATTTTTATAGCATTTTTATTTGCACCTACCGTACCGTCCGAACCGAATCCCCAGAATTTACATGAAATTGCAGATTCGTCCGATTCTTTTATCGGAACGGGAGCAAGCGATAAATTTGTGACATCGTCTTTTATTCCCAATGTGAAATTATGACGAGGATTTTCATCTTCCAAATGTTTATAAACTGCCGCTATATCTTCTGCGATTACGTCTTTTGAACCTAATCCGTAACGTCCTCCGCAAATTTTTGCACTTCTGTTTCCGGATGCGAAAGCACTTTGTACATCAAGGTACAAAGGTTCTCCTATTGCACCGGGTTCACGTGTGCGATCCAATACGGCAACTTTCTTTACCGTTTCCGGTATTTCATTTAAAAAGTGTTTTACCGAGAAAGGACGGAAAAGATGTACATTCAAAACACCGACCTTTTCTCCCTGTGAATTAAGCACATCGCAAACTTCTTTGCATACGTCGGTGACGGATCCCATTGCGATAATAATGCGGTCTGCGTCCTTTGCACCGTAGTAATTGAATAATTTGTAATCTTTACCGGTGAGTTCATTTATTTTGTCCATGTAAGATTGCACGATTTCAGGCAATGCATTATAAAAAGGATTTGCCGCTTCACAATGTTGGAAATATACATCCGGATTTTGTGCAGTTCCACGTACAACCGGTTTGTTAGGACTCATAGCATTGTTTTTGAAATTTTCAAGAGCTTTTTTGTCTATAAGAGGTTCAAGTTCATCGTATTCCAAAACTTCAATTTTTTGAATTTCATGACTCGTACGGAAACCGTCAAAAAAGTTAATAAAAGGCATACGTCCCTTTATTGCGGATAAATGTGCAACTGCAGATAAATCCATTACTTCTTGAACTCCGCTTTCAGCGAGAATTGCACATCCCGTAGCACGTGCCGCCATGACGTCTTGATGATCTCCGAAAATTGAAAGTGCATGATTTGCCAAAGCACGTGCAGCTATGTGAAAAACACCCGGCAAAAGTTCGCCCGCTACTTTGTACATTGTAGGAAGCATAAGCATCATACCTTGTGATGCTGTATAAGTAGATGTCAATGCACCGCTTTGAAGCGAACCGTGGAAAGCACCTGCGGCACCGCCTTCAGATTGCAATTCCACTACATGTACAGTATCACCGAAAATATTTTTCTTTCCGTGAGCCGCCCATTCGTCTACCATTTCAGCCATCGGAGAAGACGGCGTAATCGGATAAATAGCTGCTACTTCCGTAAATGCGTAAGAAATATATGCTGCAGCAGTATTTCCGTCCATGGTTTTAGTTTTTCTCACAATACCACTCCTCCGTTTAAATCTTGCAAGAATTTTTAAAATTTTGTACAATGAATGTATGAGTAAATAGCATAAGTATAAGGAGTTTGATTTATACATGCATTTTCGATACATTTATTGAAAAAACACATTACGATTAATTATAGAATAAACTCAATGTTAAGACAAGAAAGTATATTTTTTTTAGATAATACTATCAGTTTATGTATCATACAAAGTCGAAGAATATTATCAAATTGGAGGAAATATTATGGACTATCGGCACTTGAAGTATTTTATGGAAGTCGCGGAACAAAAAAGCTTCAGCAAAGCCGCAAGAAATTTGCACATTTCACAATCAGCCATAAGTCGTATGATAAAGTCGCTTGAAGATGAACTCGGAGTGACACTTTTCATACGAAATGCAAAAACTGTAGAAATTACTACGCCGGGGACAATTTTTTTGAATTATGCGAAACGTTGTTTATTTGTTTTCGAACATTTGAAATCGGATTTTGAAAATGAATTCAACATGAAACACGATACAATAGAAATCGGATTGCCTCCTATAACAAATGCAAATGTATTTGCAAAACTTTTGGGAGAATTTAAACAGGAATATCCTCAAATTTCGATAAAATTGTATGAACACGGTTCAAAGATGATAGAGTCGTCCGTACAGGAAGGTGTAATAGACGTAGGAATTATTTGTACAATACCGAACAAAGAATTTGAATCTTTCTTCCTTTCCGAAGATGATATGTACGTAATGATGCCTAAGGGTTACCCTCTTGAAGAGCATGAAGAAGTTCCGATGAAACTTTTGGCGGATTATCCTTTGGTTTTGTATCGTGACGACTTCAATCTTCATGACGATATACTCTTAAATTGTAAAAAAATAGGATTTTCACCGAAAGTCGTATTTGAAACAAGTCAGCGTGAACTTATGATACAAACTGTAGCGGCAGGTTTGGGAGTTGCAATACTTCCGAAAAGACTTTGTCCGAGAAACAGATACAAGGATAAAATAGCAATTCGTCCTATGACCGAACCGAAAATGACGCATCACTTGTATGCTATATGGAAAAAAGGTCGCTACTTATCAAGAGCTGCAAGGCAGTGGATAGAATTCACAAAACGTCACCTTTCTTTGTTGAATGCGGATGAAACGCCGGAAAGTGATCATACAGAAGAATAAAGAAAAATGAAATATATCAAAAACAATTTATTGAAAATAATTACTTTTGTATTATTTGCAATTGTGATATGGCAGCAATACCAAATTTCAGATTTACAGGAACGTATGATGAATATAGAGTCTGTAAAATATGATAATCAACTGAATGATATAAGGTGGGAAGCCGAAACGGCATTGTCGGAGAATAAAGAACAAAAGAAAGATATAAGAGCTTTGCAAAAGCAAACTTCTGAAAATCGTTTCAATTTATTGAAATTGAGTTGGGATTTTTACGGGAAATAAAATCGTTTATTGAAAATCTCTTGCTTTTCGAGATGAAAATCGAATTGCGAGAGATTTTTTTACAGTTTTGAAAAATTGCAAGTTATAAATTTTGTAAAAAAATAAATGCACAGTTTAAAAGCTTTTGTAAGCGAATATGTATTTTATGTGCAAAGGCAATGTTTACGTGATACAATGAAAATAAATTATTTTATGGAGAATGAAGATGTCTATATTTCAGCAACTTTCATTGGCGTATTACGGTATAGGTATATGGGATGTAGTAGATATATTGGTCGTTGCATTTTTCTTTTATCGTATATATGCATTAATTAAGAATACTCGTGCTACGGCACTTTTAAAAGGTTTACTTTTTTTAGGATTTTTGTCACTTTTGTCCGGAAGTTTGCAACTTCATGTTGTAAATTGGATTTTGGAAAAATTGATGACAGTTTTGATTGTCGCATTGCCGGTGGTTTTTCAACCGGAATTAAGACGTGCATTGGAACAAATCGGAAGAGGTAAGCTTTATATTTCTTCTCAAGTTATGAATGAAACCGATTGGGAATCGGTAATTGATGATGTTGTTGAAGCTTCCGAGATTATGGCTGAAAAGAGAATCGGTGCTTTGATTGTTTTTGAATGCAGCGTAGGTCTTGACGACTATATAGACTCTGGAATTCGTGTGGACGGATTGGTTTCAAAAGAACTTTTAGGAAATATTTTTATTGTAAATACACCTTTGCATGACGGAGCGGTTATTATTCGTGAAGGAAGAATTATGGCGGCGGGTTGTCTTTTGCCGCTCACAAGAGATCGTTCTTTGTCATCGGAAATGGGTACAAGACATCGTGCGGCTATCGGTTTATCCGAACAGGCAGATTGCGTGGTTGTAGTTGTAAGTGAAGAGACGGGAATTATTTCCTATGCATATGGAGGTCATATATATCGTCATATGGACTCCGAGTCGCTTAGAAACAGGTTGCGTACATTCTTGTTGCAAAAGAAGAACAGAAGTGTAGGTAATATTTTACAGAAATGGAGCCCGCTTAAATGAAGTTTACCAAGTTACAGTGGTGGTTACCCAAGTTGCTGTGTCTTATAGCGGCATTTGCATTTTGGGTTTATGTAATAAATGAACAAAATCCTATTGTCGAAGAAACATTTCAAGTTCCGATAGAAGTTCATAATCTGGATCGTTCTCTTGTTGCTACGAATTTACCTAAGACGGTGAAGGTGAAAGTAAAGCTCAACAGGAAAGAAATGATTAATTTGCGTAGCGATAAAATAAAAGCTTATATAGATTTACAAGGATTTTCGAATGGAGTTTATCAGCATATACCGGTTCATGCATCGGTACCCGGCAGCGATCCGGCAGTTTCTATAAGTCCTGAATATATTGATGTGGAAATAGATACTTATGCAGTAAAAACTTTACCTATTACAGTTGAATTTTTCGGTAAATCTCCACAGAATTTCGGTGTGAAGTTGGATAAGGTCACTCCGGAATATATAACCGTAGCGGGAAGCAGCACAAGTGTAGCAAAAGCGGATCGTGCGGTAGTTTCGGTAAAAACCGACGGAAAGAAAAAAGATTTTTCCGAGTATGACAGTATAAACGTACTTGATCAATCAGGAAGTACGGTCACAGGTATAGATATAATGCCTACTCAAGTAAAGGTAAATGTCAAGGTGACGGAAGCCGCAAAGACTGAAATGTTGAATGTAAAGCCTCAAGTCACCGGTACTCCTATGAAAGGGTATCATGTAGGGCGAATTTCAATAGATACTCCGGTTGTAAGTGTAAAAGGACCTTACAGTTTGTTTGATGAGAAAAGTTCACTTTCAACCGAAAGTGTGGACGTAAGCGGAGCTACCGAAGATGTAACGAGAACGGTTTCCATAGAAACACCGGATGATACGACAGTTTCAC
The DNA here is from genome assembly GCF_947090205.1 of Dialister micraerophilus. Lineage (NCBI taxonomy): Bacteria > Bacillati > Bacillota > Negativicutes > Veillonellales > Veillonellaceae > Dialister > Dialister micraerophilus. Next base: position 36,982 of record NZ_CAMUNF010000009.1, on the reverse strand, counting down.
CGAGTACGGTTAATGTGACTGTCGAGATAAAGAAAGAATAGTTTGTAAAATATTTGCGAATTTATGTTAAAAGAGTTATTATTGGAAAGTTCAGATAATAATTTTTGGGGGAAGGAAAATGGTTAAATTATTTGGTACCGACGGTGTACGAGGTGTAGTAAATTCTTCATTGATGCCGGAATTGGCATATCAATTAGGTCGTGCGGCAGGTGCTTATTTTTGTAAACGTGAAGGCAGACATAAGTTTTTAATCGGTATGGATACACGAATTTCGGGTACTATGCTTATGGCATCTCTTGCTTCGGGATTGTGTTCATCCGGTGTAGATGTTGATATTGCAGGTGTAATTCCTACACCGGCGATAGCTTATTTGACTCGTGTGGAAGGATACGATGCAGGTGTTGTTATTTCTGCATCTCATAATCCATTTCGTGACAACGGAATAAAATTTTTCGACAAAAACGGATATAAATTGCCGGACAGTACGGAAAACGAAATTGAAGATATACTTCGTCACAACGAACTTATTCCGAGACCTTTGGGTGCCGATGTAGGTGTTATAAGACAGCGTACCGAATTGGCTGAAAAGTATCGTAAGTATGTGGCATCTACCGCATTCCAAGATTTGAAAGGAATGAAGATAGTTACCGATTCGGCAAACGGTGCGGCAAGTAAATTCATGCCTGAAATTCTTCGTGCATTAGGTGTGGATGTAGTGGCACTCTCTTGTGAACCGGACGGTGTGAATATCAATGAAAATTGCGGCTCCACACATATTGAAGCATTGCAAAAACGTGTAGTTGAAGAAGGTGCAATTTGCGGTATAGCAAATGATGGAGATGCAGATCGTTGTCTTTTGGTAGATGAAGAAGGTAATGTGTTGGACGGAGATCATATTATGCTCATAAACGCATTGCATATGAAAGAAAAAAATCAATTGAAGGACAATATGGTAGTCGGAACCGTAATGAGTAATTTAGGATTCGGAAAAGCTTTGAAAGAACATGGCTGCAAGACTGTGTCAACACGTGTAGGAGATCGCTATGTGCTTGAAGAAATGAGAAAACATGATTATTCATTGGGCGGAGAACAATCCGGACATATTATTTTCCCTCAGTTCAATACAACGGGAGACGGATTGATTACGGCAGTTCAAACAATGTGCGTATTGAAAGAAAGCGGTAAAAAATTATCCGATTTACGTAAACTTATGACAACATATCCGCAAGTTTTGAAAAATGTTGAAGTATACAGTAAAAACGGTTGGGAAAACAATGAACTCATACAAAATTCGATAGCTTCGGCAGAAGAAGAATTGAATGGAGAAGGACGTATATTGGTACGTGCATCCGGAACGGAGCCGCTCATAAGAGTAATGGGTGAAGGTAAGGATTTGGACCAATTGCAAAGAATTATAGATGACATAGCATCGGTTGTGGAACAAGAACTCGGTGTGGAAGGAAATTAAAAAAACCTGCCTTCGGGCAGGTTTTTTTATAGTTTTCGGGAGACGGATATGATATATAGAATTGCTTTATTACAAATGAATGTTGTTATGTCGGATTTTAAAACAAATTTCGACAAAGCAAAACATCTTATAGAAAAAGCGGCACAACAAAAAGTAGATATTGTCGTACTGCCTGAAATGTGGAATATTGGATTTTTTCCTAAAGAAAAATTGCATAATTTGGCTGATTATAAGGGACAACAAACACTTAATCTGTTAACGCAATTGGCGAAAAAACACCAAGTACACATAATCGGAGGAACGGTTGCGGTTACTGACGGAAAAGATTTATATAATAGAGCTTACTGTATCAATCGTAGCGGAGAATGTGCGGCGGTTTACGATAAAATACATAGATTCAGTCCTTCCGGTGAACACAAACAATTTGAAAGAGGCAAAAATCCGGTATCTTTTACTTTGGGAAATTTACGTGCAGGTATCGTTGTTTGTTACGACATACGCTTTCCTGAATTAATTCGAAAACTGGCATTGCAACATATCGACATACTGTTCGTTGTTGCCGCATGGCCAAATTTAAGAAAAAATCATTGGAACATACTTAATCGTGCAAGAGCGATTGAAAATCAAATCTTCGTATGTGCCGTCAATCAAGTAGGCAAAAGCGGAGAAAATATATTGGCGGGGAACTCCATGTTGTTGGATCCTTTGGGAAATTATATTGCACAAGGAACGCAACAAGAGGAAATCATTATAGGAAATATTGACACCGACCAATTAAATACCGTCAGACAATTAATACCGGTGTATGAAGACAGAGTAAAAGGAATTGATACGCTGTAAAGAACAGTAACGGAAAAATTCAATAAACGGTGAAAACGAAAATAAATATCTAGGTCGGTTGTAAATCATAAAATCGTTATGATGTAAGAACGGCATTACCTAAGAAGCAAATGTTTTTATTGAAATACTTGCATTTTAAAAGACTATGCAGAAGAGTAATCTTTGTGCGTAGTCTTTTTTATTTTCCTTTATTCGAAAAATGCACTTATTGCTTTAACGAGGTAATCGGTATCTTTTACACCTGCAGTCTCATATGCGGAATGCATTGCAATTTGCGGAAGTCCTATATCTACAGACGGGATGGCAACCTGTGTATTTGAAATATTTCCAAGTGTTGCACCGCCGGCAATGTTGCTGTTGTTTGTAAATATTTGTGTCGGAATATTGTTTTCCATACATAAATTTTTAAATATTGCGGATGAAAATCCCGTTGTGCAATATCTCTGTTGTGCGTTGTACTTTATTACAATGCCCTTATTCAATTCTGGACGGTTTATCGGATCCGCTACATCTATTCTGCTCGGATGTATTGCATGTCCGTTATCTGCGGAAATCATGAAACTTCTTGCCGTCATTGCCATAGATTCATCGTAAGAAAGTCCCAAAGAGTTTGCTATACGTGTCAGTACATTGTATAAAAATGTAGAGCCTGCACCTTGTGCGGTTGTACTTCCGACCTCCTCATTGTCGTAGAGAGTATAAACACTTATGTGTTTTTCTTTTTTTCCTGTTGTAAAACCGCGGAAAGTTGCAAATGCACACTGTAAATCATCCAATTTGGGAGCAGAAATAAATTCATCTTCACTTCCCCAAATAATTCCCGGAATTCTGCAATAAAGAAATAAATCGTGACTTAATATTTGATTTTTATTTACTTTTGCAGTTTCCGCTACAAGATCCATAAAAGATTTTTTTGAACTTGAAAGTCCGTACAACGGAAGCATATCGTTTTGCACCTTCAATGCCTGACCTTGATTAAGATTTCTGTTCATATGAATTGCCAAGGAAGGAATTGTAAGAATTGTTTTTTCTATATTTACAAGTTTCGGAACTACATATCCGTTATGCGAAACGAGAACTCTTCCGGCAACGGAAAGAGGACGATCCATCCATGACTGCATATTCATGCCGCCATAAGATTCCACATTTAAACGTGTATAATATTTATCTTTGATTTCAGGATTTTCCTTTACCTTAAACGTAGGAGAATCACAATGAGCGACAGTTATATGAAATGATTTTGCATTTTCATTCGGAACGGAAAATGCAATCAATGCGGTGCCGCCTCGAGTGACTACGTAATTATTTCCTTTTTCGATTTTCCATGAATCTTCTTCACGGAGTTCTATGAATCCGTTATAAATAAGTGCCGTTTTCATACTGTTGGAAACATGAAACGGAGAGGGAGATTTGTCTATAAAATGTAATAAATCTTTTGCTATATCCATGTACATAATCAATTCACCTTTTTCAGTATTAAAAGAGTTTAAAATCGTCTATAATTATAACATGAGAAAAAATCGGAGTGTGAACTTATGAATTACAAAATGATTATTGAATATGACGGAACACGTTATGAAGGTTGGCAAAAACAAAAACATAGCGATGAAACGTTGCAAGGTAAAATTGAAAAAGCTTTTGAAAAAGTTATAGGTGAAAATGTACAAATCATAGGTGCCGGACGAACCGATTCCGGCGTTCATGCAAAAGGTCAAGTCGCAAATGTACATTTACCGTATGATTTGAATGCGGAAAACTTGAAAAATGAATTGAATGAAATTCTTCCCGATGATATTTATATAAAACAATGCACTGAAGTTGAAGAAAAATTTCATTCGAGATTTCATGCAAAAAGTAAAATTTATGAATATAATTTGCGTATAGGAAGTAATAAAGATGTATTCCAAAAGCGTTTCATATGGCAATTTGCAAAACCTCTTTGTATTGAAAAGATGAAACGAGCGGCGGAAATATTGCAAGGTACGCATGACTTTACGGCATTTTGCAACAATAAACATTTTAAAAAATCCGCAGTAAGAACCGTGTACTCCATAGAAATATCGACTTCAAACGACATATTGCACTTGCGTTTTTGCGGTGACGGATTTTTGCAAGGTATGATACGTATTATGGTAGGAACTTTGGTTGAAGTCGGAGAAAACAAGCGAGATGCGGATTCGCTATACGACGTTTTGAAATCGAAACAACGAAGTAATGCAGGCTTTACCGCACCGCCGCAAGGACTTACTCTTATAAGTGTTCAATACTGAAATAAATGCGTGATATAATGAATTAAATCGGTATAAGTTGAGGTGAATTTATGAAAAACATTCGTTTAATAGCAATTGATTTGGACGGAACATTACTTCGTGATGATATTTCCGTATCGGATTATACAAAAAGAGTTTTATCTAAAGTGAGAGAAAAAGGTATTTATATTGTAATTGCAACGGGAAGAATGTTTTGTTCCGCACGTGAATGGGGGAAAGTTATAGGTATAGGAGATGTACCCCTTTGTGCATATACCGGTTCAATGGTAGGACTTTGTGAAAGCGGAAAAATAATTTCGGACCAACGTATGGATTTAAACGTTGCGAGAGACATTTTAAATGAAGGAAAAGAAAATAATTGGTACATGCAATCGTATATTGACGACAAAGTTTATGTACCTTTCAGAGATGAACGTACCGATCACTATGAGCGTATTTGCAATATACGGGCACATGTAGTCGGAAATGATTTTTGGACACCTGAAAAAGCACCGACAAAGGTACTTTTTTATGACAATGATTTATCGGTAATGGAAAAAATCCGAAAACTTGTAGGTAAAAAATTTGAAAAAGTTGCCGGAAGCGTTATTTCTCAACCGAATTATTTCGAGTTCAATAAAAAAGGTGTATCCAAAGGAAACGCTATTACAAAATTATGTAATGAGCGTAATATACCGCTGGACAGTGTAATGACTTTCGGAAATGCACAAAACGACATTTCAATGTTTGAATTGTCACCATGGTCGTTTGCAGTTGAAAATGCATCGGAAGTTGCAAAAGCATCTGCAAAATTTACAACACTTTCAAACAATCAAGACGGAGTTGCACATGCGATAGAAAAGTACGTATTGGAGGCATAATATGGAAGAATTTCACTTTGTAGTAATAACCGGTATGAGCGGTGCCGGAAAAACGAATTTCATGCAAAAACTTGAAGATATAGGATATTATTGTGTAGATAATTTACCGCCCGTACTTATAGCACGTTTTGCGGAATTATGTTGGAAAAGTAATGCCAATATGCACTATGTGGCTGTAGTTACGGATATTCGAGGCGGATCGTTTTTTGATGCACTTCCTCAAGCTTTGGACGAACTGACAAATCGTGGAATACCTCATGAAGTAGTATTTTTGGAAGCATCGGATGAAGCATTGGTACGAAGATACATGGAAACAAGACGTGTGCATCCTCTTGCAAAAAATATGCGTATACAAGAAGGTATACGTGAGGAAAGAAAGGTTTTGGCCGGTATACGTGCACAAGCCGATACGATTGTAGATACAACAAATATGAAGACATCCGAACTGACAAAGTACCTCAAAAACAGATTCGGAATAAATTCCGGACGAAAAGAAATGCAAATAACGGTCTTTTCTTTCGGATTTAAATACGGAATACCGATAGATGCGGATATGGTTATAGACGTACGCTGTCTGCCCAATCCTTTTTATATAGACAAGTTCAAGTACTGGACAGGAAGAGTAAAAGAAGTTGCAGACTATATAGACTCCTCACAAGTGACGAAAGATTTCAAAAAGCATCTTTTTGACTTCATGTCGTTTATGACGGATCAATTTGAAAAATCCGGAAAAGCTCAATTCACGGTAGCGATAGGATGCACAGGAGGTATGCACAGATCCGTATACATCACTGAAGAACTCGGAAAATTTTTGAAAAAAAGTCATACCGGTGTAAATATAGAGCATAGAGATCTTCATAAAAACAAAATTGAACATGATGTTGCAGAGGAAAATTTATGAAAGAAATAATGAGATGGATGTCACCCGGACTTCAAATAAAACGTTGGATGATTTTGTTTTCAACAGGCCTTATTATATTGATTTTCGGTGCGACATTAATAATAAACTACCAACTTTTCGGTGCATTGGAAGATGAAGTTCTATATCTTTTGTATGTGTGGACGGGAAGTTATAACTATTTCTTTCTTGTAGGTACGGGTATATTACTTGCAATTTTAGGTATATACATAATGTATGTATCCGTTCGTAAAATGGTGAAACGTTTTTTACAACTTCTTGTACCGGATCAAAAAGAATTATCCAAAAAGTTAATAAGCAAAGTTGAACTTGCAAAGGGAGTACACGTAGTTGCGATAGGCGGAGGACACGGATTGTCCATGTTGCTTCGCGGAATGAAAAAAAGAACATCCAATTTATCTGCAATAGTAACGGTTGCAGATGACGGAGGTTCATCCGGACGACTTAGAGAAGAAATGGATATAATAGCCCCCGGAGATTTAAGAAATTGCCTTGTAGCAATGGCGGAAAAAGAATCCGTACTTGAACAACTCTTCCAGTACAGATTCGGAGGAAATGGAGAACTTTCCGGACACAGTTTGGGAAATTTATTTTTGGCGGCACTTATAAAAGAATTCGGAAGTGTACAATTTGCACTTGAAGCTGCAAGTAAAGTATTGAATATACGCGGTAAAGTAATGCCTGCGACACCTGAGAAAATAAAATTGCGTGCACTCATGGCGGACGGAAAAATTGTGGAAGGTGAAACCGAAATTGCGGAATATCCTGCAAGAATAAAGAAAATAACTACAATTCCGGAAAATCCGATAGCGGTAGGAGCGGCATTGGAAGCCATACGTAAAGCGGATATAATTACACTTGGACCCGGAAGTCTTTATACGAGCGTTCTTCCGAATTTGGCTGTGGGAGAAATAATGCAAGCAATAAAGGAAAGTAAGGCGCCTTGCATATACATATGTAATGTAATGACACAATCGGGAGAAACCGAAGGATACACTGTAAGCGATCACGTGCAGGCATTATATGAGCATATAGGAAAAAACATTATAGATTGCGTACTTATAAACAATGCTTTACCCTCCGAAGAAAATATAGAAAAATATGCAATTTCAAATTCGAAACCCGTAGAAATAGATGAAGAAAAATTGATAGAAAAGGGCATACAATTCGTAGCTTGCGATTTAATCGGAAAATCAAAAGGTGCAGTGCATGATATGGATATACTTGCAGACAAAATTATCAGCATAGGAAATCTTTTAAATTCAAATATAAAACCCGAACTTTTAACGGAATATTTGCGGAGGAAAGATTAATGTCGTTTACCGAAAAAGTAAAAAATGAACTTGCGCACTTGGTGCGTGAAGATAAAAAATCACGCAAAGCCGAACTGCTCTCACTTTTGAGAATAGGCGGTTCATTTGTTACGGGAATGTACGGAAGCAGCGGACTGGAATTTTCTACAGGAAACAACGCAGTTGCAAGACGAGTGCTTGTTACACTGAAAAAAGATTTCGGACTCAATCCCTCGGCAATGGTACGACAAGGAAGAAAACTACGTAAGAAAAATATGTACACATTAGTAGTACAACCATCAAAAGAAGGTATGAAATTCATAGAAGAATTGAACTTGCATCCGATGAAACCGGTGGAAGATGCCTCCATGCTGAAAACTCAAGAAGAAAAAAGAGCATACCTGGCAGGTGCGTTTTTGGGCGGAGGAACCGTAAATCGTCCTCAAGGCGATTATCACCTTGAAATAGTCACACAGTCATCGGCATTTGCAAAAGAAATAATAAAAATTATGAACAGTTTCGATTTAAACGGGAAACTGACAGACAGAAAAAGCGATTACATAGTGTACATAAAAGAAGGTGACGGAGTAAGCGGATTTATTCAGATAATAGGAGCATCTCAAAGCTACTTGGATTTCGAAAACGTAAGAGTTGTAAAAGATATGCGAAATCGTATAAACAGACAAGTAAATTGTGAAACTGCAAATTTACAAAAAACTGTAGATGCATCTGTAAGACAAATGGAAAATATAAAAAAATTATTGAGATACAAACCGATATTGGCGTTATCACCGGAAATAAGAAAGACCTGTGAAATTCGAGTAGCATACCCGAACGCATCAATGAAAGAACTTGCAGAAATGTGCCACATATCGAAATCCGGAATGGCACACAGATTCGGTCGAATTGCAAGTATGGTAAAAAGATTTGAAGAAAAAGAAAAGAAAAAATATGAAAAATAAAATAACGGCAATAATAATTACAATTATGTCTTTGATGTTTTCTGTAAATGCTTTCGCAGAAACGGCATTAATAGATAAAAACTATGAACCTCTTAAGATGAAAACCGTAAAACAAGAAGGTAAACTTCTTTTTTCAGATTCTCCTGAATACCTCGAAGAATTCGGAATAGTTGCAAAAGCGAAAATAAAAGGAAACGGGAAAATTTATTACTACCATGTAAACGATAAATATGTACCCGGAATAATTGCGATATTTGCGCAAGGTAAAGCAAATCAAAAAACGGAAATAAAACGTATAGTAAAAGGAGATGCGAGTGTAGACTATATAACAACGGGGAAAACACTTTCGGAACGTCTTGCAAACGGAGAAGGAAAGCGTAAAAAAGAAATTGTACTTGCAAATAAAGAAAAAACAATACTTGAAGATACAATTGAATACGTAAAACCCGAATACCTCGTGTCGGGAATGGTTGACGTATATAGTAAAGATGAAATAACTTACGGAGTGGTATTTCTTCCGAAAATCGGAAAAATAGAAAATTCACTGAAAAACGCAAAAGAAATAGCGGTAGATAAACATGAAATGAGAGGAACTTTTTCATCCGACATATACCTTGAAAATGAAAAACCTTGGAATATATCGAACGGACCTGCGGAAATAAAAATCGGTGACGGTAAAAGAGATGTATTTTTACAAGGCATGGATGAAATAGATAAAGTGAAACGTGAAAATACCGGAAATTTCGGAGTAACATACCATATAAATATTCACAGCAAAGGAAAAGGCAAGTACAGCGTATACTTGAATCCTCAAGGCGGAGTTTATATGGGAATAATTGAAATAGGACAAGGATATGTATATTATCCGTACAATACGGAAATAAGAAGCGACATGTTCGGACATAATACAATTTATGATTATATGAATATGGGTATATGGGAAGCCGGAAAAGATTTGAAAATAAGATTAACACCGCCCGGTGCATCAAATCTTCCTATACGTTTACTTCTCATACCGCAATAACGGAGGAACTATGAAATTTATAAAATTTTGTGTAGGCGATATAGTACAAATGAAAAAGAAGCATCCGTGCGGATCGGATAATTGGGAAGTCTTGCAACTTGGAAGCGACATGAGAGTCCGGTGTAAAGGTTGTGAACATATAACTTTGGTAAATCGTCCCAAATTCATGAAAAATGTAAAAAAAGTTTTAAATAGAGATATAACTATAGATATAGGAATACAAACAAGAAAAGATATTTAAAAAAATAAGCAAACATCTAGACAGTAAAAAATTTAAATGATATAATTGTGAAGTGTGATAGGGGATTGAACACCAATCACAAAAAGCTGTTGACAAAATGTACCGAAGTGTGTATAATATCATTTGTCACTTGCGTGCTGGCGTAGCTCAGTTGGTAGAGCAGCTGATTTGTAATCAGCAGGTCGTAGGTTCAAGTCCTATTGCCAGCTCCATATGGACAGATTCCCGAGCGGTCAAAGGGAGCAGACTGTAAATCTGCCGGCATCGCCTTCGTAGGTTCGAATCCTACTCTGTCCACCAAATATCGCGGGGTGGAGCAGTTGGTAGCTCGTCGGGCTCATAACCCGAAGGTCGTAGGTTCAAGTCCTACCCCCGCAACCATTTTTTTATCCCTTAATCATGCTGATATAGCTCAGTCGGTAGAGCGTATCCTTGGTAAGGATAAGGTCACCAGTTCAATCCTGGTTATCAGCTCCATGGCGGCTTAGCTCAGCTGGCTAGAGCAAGCGGTTCATACCCGCTGTGTCCGGAGTTCGAATCTCTGAGTCGCCACCAAAAGACTAAGATCCTTGCCAAGGGTCTTTTTTATTTTTAAATTTTATATGATGAAATTGCGCAGTTGAATAAACTGCGTTTTGTTTTTATATTTTAAAACTGCAAATATTATTTAAGATAAAAAGTTAAGATTTTATTTATAATGATTTTGTCTTGTAAAAGCAATGTAAAAATGCAATATGAGAAATAAAAACTTAAAAATAAATTTTATATGGAAAAATGAAATCATAGCGGCTATAATGCTTGTAGAATACAGTTTTAAAATGTATAATAGTGGTGAAATTGATTCTTTTTTTTGACGGAGGAAAAAGAAATGGCAAAGGCACATTATGAAAGAACTAAACCGCATGTAAATATCGGAACAATCGGTCACGTAGACCATGGTAAAACAACACTTACAGCGGCAATCACAAAAGTATTGTCCTTGGAAGGTAAAGCAAACTTCTTGGACTATGCATCAATCGACAAAGCACCGGAAGAAAGAGCACGTGGTATTACAATTAATACTGCAACAGTAGAATACGAAACAGAAAACCGTCACTACGCACACGTAGACTGCCCAGGCCACGCAGACTATGTAAAGAACATGATTACAGGTGCTGCACAGATGGACGGAGCAATCCTCGTAGTATCAGCAGCAGACGGCCCGATGCCGCAGACAAGAGAACACATCCTCTTGGCAAAACAGGTAGGTGTACCGGCAATCGTAGTATTCTTGAACAAAGCAGATCAGGTAGACGATCCGGAACTTATCGACTTGGTAGAAATGGAAGTAAGAGACCTTCTTTCATCCTATGACTTCCCGGGCGATGAAGTGCCGATCATAGTAGGATCCGCATTGGGCGCATTGAACGGAAATCCGGCAGACGAAGAAAAGATTCGTGAACTGATGAAAGCAGTAGACGAATACGTACCGACACCGGCACGTGACACGGAAAAACCGTTCCTTATGCCTGTCGAAGACGTATTCACAATCACAGGCCGTGGTACAGTAGCAACAGGCCGTGTAGAACGTGGTACAGTAAAAGTAGGAGACGCAGCTGAAATCGTAGGACTTCAGGAAAAGCCGACCCAGACAGTAATCACAGGCGTAGAAATGTTCAGAAAGACATTGGATCAGGCATTGGCAGGAGACAACATCGGAGCATTGATGCGTGGTGTAGAACGTGACGACATCGTAAGAGGACAAGTATTGGCAAAACCTGGCACAGTACATCCGCACACAGAATTCACAGCACAAGTATACGTACTTAAGAAAGAAGAAGGCGGAAGACATACACCGTTCTTCAACGGATACCGTCCGCAGTTCTTCATCAGAACAACAGACGTAACAGGAGACATTGCATTGCCGGAAGGTACAGAAATGTGCATGCCGGGCGACAACATTGAAATGTCCGTTAAACTTATAACACCGGTAGCAATCGAAGAAGGACAGCGTTTCGCAATTCGTGAAGGTGGCCGTACAGTAGGAGCAGGTGTAGTATCCAAGATTGTAAAATAATCTTAGAAACACTCAAAAGAGAATCGAGAAATCGATTCTCTTTTTTATGTGAAATAATTTGTGCAAAATAATTTTGCGGAAAATAAAATTTGCAATGGATATAACTGCAAACAATTGAACTACTTTCAAGAAAAACAATTTTGCCAATTGAATTTAAAATGTAAATTTGAAAGTATTTATTTTACAATGAATTAAAAAGTGAGAGAAGATAAAATGAGATGAACATTTAAAGAAAAATATTCAATAAATAAGATTTGTGATAGATTTGCAATAGCAATATATGTAATATAAAAATATTACTCCAAATATTTGAAAAAATGCAGATATATAGAACTTGTAATGAAATATTTTATATGTTACAATGTATGAGCTGGAAGTAACCGGCTTTTTTTAAATGCTGTTTATTGACTGAAAAAACAGTTCATGTTATACTAATCGAGTATGTATTGATTGAAGTTTGTAAAGATAATGAGGTGGAAAGAATGCGTGGAGGAATTACTCTCGAATGCACAGAAAGCAAGCGTCGTAACTATAGAACAACAAAGAACAAGAAGAATACAACAGAACGTTTGGAATTGATGAAATACTGCAAGTACTTGAATAAGCACACTCTTCATAGAGAAACAAAGTAATTTATTTTTCATATGAGATCGGGGTGTAAGCATGGCGAAGCGTAAAACGGTAATGGCGTCATCGGAAGAAAAAAGTGCTGCAATGACCGGATTTTTCCGTGGAACAAAAATGGAAATGAAAAAGGTCATTTGGCCTACAAAACAGCAAATGATTCAATATTTAATCGCTGTTATTGTTTCCGTTGTTCTTGTTTCTTTTTTGATTGTCGTTGTAGACTTCGCATTTATGGCTCTGTCCAAGTTTTTGATAAGTAGTTTAGGATAAAGGAGAGCCGATATGTCAGGTACTGAAGATAAGAAAAATAAAACTGTGCAAGACGCTGAAGCAAGTGTAAATGCACCTACCGAAATCGGTAAACCTAAAGAAGGTACCGATAAGGATATCCGTTGGTATGTAATTCATACATACTCCGGATATGAAAATAAAGTCAAAGAAACTTTGACACGCAAGGTGCATTCCATGGGAATGGACGACACTATCTTACAAATTATGCTGCCTATGCATAATGAAGAAGAAGTGAAAGACGGGGAAAAACGAGTAGTTGCCCGTAAAGTGTTCCCCGGTTATCTTCTCATACAAATGGAAGTCAATGATCATAGTTGGTACGTTGTAAGAAATACTCCCGGTGTTACCGGATTTGTAGGAACTACAACGAAACCGATTCCGTTGTCTGATGAGGAAGCCGAAAGAATAATTGCAGGCGACAATAAAAAAGTGTCTGTTACAACCGAGGCAAAAGTCGGAGACAAAATCCGTATTACTCAAGGCCCGTTTGCAGAACACTCTGCTGTCGTTTTGGAAGTTTCCGATGATAAGAAGCTTGTAATAGCAGATATCAGTACATTCGGAAATACAACAAAGATAGAGTTGGAAGCAGGATTTTTTGAACTGCTTCGTTAATATACTCTGTAAGATTCAATTAAAGAATCTTTTTTGTGGGAGGGTTGTTACAGCCCGCAAACCACATTCCTAAAAAGGAAAAGGAGGTGTAACACATGGCAAAGAAAGCAACAAAATTTGTTAAATTGCAGGTTCCTGCAGGAAAGGCGACCCCTGCACCGCCGGTAGGTCCGGCACTCGGTCAGGCCGGTGTCAACATTATGGCATTCGTTAAAGACTTTAACGATCGTACGGCAAAACAGGCAGGTCTTATTATTCCTGTAGAAATTACTGTTTATGAAGACAGAAGCTTTACATTTATTTGTAAAACTCCTCCGGCATCAGTTCTTTTGAAGAAAGCAGCCGGAATTGAAACTGCATCGGGTGAACCGAATACCAAGAAGGTAGGTAAGGTAACCAAAGCTCAAGTTAAGGAAATCGCTGAAACAAAGATGCCTGACTTGAATGCAAACGATGTAGATGCAGCTATGCGTATCATTGAAGGTACAGCACGCAGCATGGGTATCGAAGTAGTAGAATAATTGACTGTGAGTGTAAGTATACTTACACATAGGAGGAAACAATGGCAAAACTGACAAAGAAGCAAAAAGCGGCAGCAGCCATCGTTGACAGTCATAAACTCTATGACCTCGATGAAGCTGTGGCATTGCTCAAAAAGACAGCTACCGCAAAGTTTGATGAAACTGTAGAAGTAGCTTTTAACTTGAATGTAAATACAAAACACGCAGACCAGCAGTTGCGCGGTGCGGTAGTTCTTCCGCACGGCACAGGCAAAACAAAGAAAGTTCTTGTTTTCGCAAAAGACAAGAAAGAAGAAGAAGCCAAAGCTGCAGGTGCTGACTACGTAGGCGGCAAAGACTACGCAGACAAAATTATGAAAGGTTGGTTCGACTTCGATGTAGTGGTTGCAACTCCGGACATGATGGCTGTAGTAGGACGTTTGGGACGTGTACTCGGACCGAAAGGTTTGATGCCTAACCCGAAAGTCGGAACCGTTACAATGGACATTACAAAAGCTGTCGGAGAAATTAAAGCGGGTAAAGTAGAATACCGTACCGACAAAGCCGGTAATGTACAAGTAGTTATCGGAAAAGCATCATTTGATGAAGTAAAATTGAAAGAAAATCTCCGTTCAATTTATGAAACGGTATTGAAATCTCGTCCTGCATCCGTAAAGGGTGTATACATTAAGAGCTTTACAATAAGCTCCACAATGGGACCCGGAATTCATTTGGATCTCAACACTGTGGCAGCACCGAAAGCTGAATAAAGTTATTTACACTTAGCTTAAGACCGGCGGTATTTATAATGGGTGAAAACCCGCCTCCCGAGGCTGAGTACTGAAAAAAAGACAGTACACGACCTCGCAAGCTTTGTGAGGTCGTTTTAGCTAACGTGATAAATATAAAAAAAGTGCAGAGGAGGTGTAAAATGAGTTATGAATTGAAGATTCATCCGGAAAAAGTGGCAATAGTAGATGAAATGAAAGAAAAATTATCCTCAGAAGGTGTAATTCTTATTTCATTCAACAAGCTTGACGTAAAAAGTGCAATGGCACTGCGTCGTAAGTTCTTTGAACACGGCGTTGAATACAAGGTTGTAAAGAATACTTTGACACGTATTGCGGCAAACAATTTAGGTATTACTGAACTCGATGATCTCTTACAGGGACCTAACGGTATTGCTTATTCAAAAGAAGACGGAGTAGCTCCGGCTGCAGCAATCAAGGAATTTTTGAAAGAAACAAAGAGTGAAGCAATAAAAATCAAAGCCGGAATTTTAGACGGAAAAGTAATTGGCGTTGAAGCCATTAAGGCTTTGGCAGACTTGCCTTCTCGCGAACAGATGCTTGGCATTCTCGCAGGTACGTTGGCAGCTCCTATCACAGGATTGGCACGTGCATTGAACGGCAACATTCAAAACTTGGCATATGCGCTTGAAGCTGTACGTAAACAGAAAGAAAGTGCTTAATTATTAATCTTAAATATCCATTGGAGGAAAAATAAATGACAAACGAAGAAATTCTTGAAGCGATTAGTAGCATGTCCGTGCTCGAACTTAGTGAATTGGTAAAAGCAATTGAAGAAAAATTCGGCGTATCCGCAGCAGCACCGGTAGCAGTAGCAGCAGCAGCAGCTCCGGCAGCAGGCGAAGCAGCTGAAGAAAAGTCTGAATTCGATGTAATCCTCAAAGATGCAGGATCCCAGAAGATTCAGGTAATCAAGGTTGTTCGTGAAATTACAGGACTCGGCTTGAAAGACGCTAAGGGCCTCGTAGACGGCGCACCGAAGGAAGTTAAGACAGGCGTAGCTAAGGCAGAAGCTGAAGAAATGAAGAAGAAGTTCGAAGCTGTAGGCGCTACAGTTGAATTGAAATAATTTCAATTATAAGAAAAGACTCGTTGATAAAACGAGTCTTTTTTAATGCAAAATAAAAAACGAAGACACAAAGGACTTCGTTTTATGTCTGAATTAAGCCTTCTGAGCTTTAATACGTGCGTTCAGACGGGATTTTTTACGAGCGGCATTATTCTTGTGAATGATACCCTTTCTTTCTGCACTGTCGATTACGCTGATTGCAGAACGTAAAGATTCAGTTTCTTGTTCAGTACCTGCAGCAGCGATTGCCTTTTTTACAGCAGTACGAATTTCGGACTTAACAGACGCATTTGCCGCAGTAATTTTAATATCTTGTCTTATACTCTTGATACTAGCCTTGATTTGTGCCATTATTTCACCTCCCGTCAGATGTATTCATACCTTGTTATTCTAACATGTTTCATCATCTATGGCAAGAAATGAATATAAATCGAAGTTTGAGTTTGAATATTTAAAAAAGCTTTTATATTATATAATTAAATGAACGGAGGAAATATGTACATAGGTGTAGATTTAGTGAAAATAAAACGTTGGGAAAAAATAATAGAAAAATATCCGGAAAGATTGAAAAAAATATTTACTACGGAAGAAATAGAGCATTGTGAAAAAAAAGGCCGAAAGAAAGCCGAATCGTATGCCGCCCTTTGGGGTGCAAGAGAAGCTGCAGGCAAAGCATTGGGAATAGGATTGCAAGGAGCAACTTGGCAAGATGCATACGTTACATGGACAAATTTGGGTGCACCGGTACTTCATTTAAAAGGAGAATTTAAAAGACGTGCGACACAAATGGGAATAAAAACAATGGCAATGTCCATTTCTCATGAAGATAATCTTTCAATAACGGTAGTTGTATTGGGGAGGTAAAAATGATACTGCTGACTTCAAGAGAAGCCGAAGAATTGGACTTCAAAGTGATGAACAAGTGGAAAATAAAAGAAGAAACACTTATGGAAACGGCAGGTTCCAAAGCGGTACAAATTATAGAAAGAAATATTAACTTGAAAAATAAATCTGCGGCAGTTTTGTGCGGTAGCGGAAATAACGGCGGAGACGGATACGTTGCTGCAAGATATTTAAAAAATCTTTGTGTGGATGTAGTCATACTTGAAAACGGACATATGGAAAAACAAGGACAAACATCAAAACATTATAGACAAATTGCCGAAGAAATGAATATACCATTTGTATATATAAACAATGAAAAAGAACTGAAAGAACAGTTATTCAATAAAGATATACTCATAGATGCACTTATCGGAAGCGGACTGAAAAAAACACTCAACAATGAAAAAATAAAACTGATAGAAGTTATAAACGAATACAAAGGCACAATAATATCTCTTGATATACCGAGCGGACTTTCGGGTACGGACGGACAAATGAAACCTGTTTGTGTAAATGCAGATTATACAATTGCAATGGGGACATTGAAACGTGGACATGTGCTTTATCCCGGAATAGAATATTGCGGAAAAACAATAGTTGCAGATATAGGATATCCGTACATCGAAACCGAAAAATATCCGGTAAAAATATTTACCGAAACCGAAGCGGAAAAAACTGTTCCCAAACGAAACAGAATAACGCATAAAGGTAAAAACGGACATATAGGAATATATGCCGGATCATATGGTATGGAAGGTGCATCACTGCTTGCCGCATCCGGAGCATTGTATGCCGGAGCAGGTAAAATATCACTGAATGTTGCGGAAAAAGTTTCAAGAAGTGTAAAAGGTAAAATAAAAGAAGTAATGGTAACGGCACTTGAAGACGGTGAATATTTCACACAAAAATCAATTGAAGCCGCACTTGAAAAAGCAATGAATTATAAAACGATTGTACTCGGATGCGGAATAGGAAGAAATGAAGAAACGCAAAAATTTGTGAAAGAAATACTTACTCGACATGACGGAAAAATAATTGCAGATGCGGATGCACTCTATGCGATAGCCGATCAACATATAAATCTAAGCGAATGTAAGGCAAAACTTATACTTACACCCCATGTAGGAGAATTTTCAAAACTTACGGGAAAAGATAAAAAAGAAATAGAAAGAAACAGAATAGACGAAGCGATAAGATATGCAAAAGAAAATAAAGTTACTGTTGTACTTAAGGGATTTCCGACAGTAACGGCCGATGAAAACGGTAATGCATTTGTAAATACGACAGGAAATGCCGGAATGGCAAGCGGAGGCAGCGGAGATGTACTTTCGGGAATAATTGCGGTAATGAATGCCCAAATTGAAAATACATTATATGCTACATCATTTGGAGTGTATATGCATGGTAAATCAGGAGATATATTACTCAAAGAAAAAGGCATAGGATATACCGCAAGCGAACTTGCACAAACATTGCCTTACGTAAGAAAAATGTCGGAAAATAAAAAATAATTTTTATTTCATATTTAAAAGAGTATAATGTACTTGAAATCTGATAAATAAGGAGGAAATATGAGTATAAGAGTAGGAATTTTAGGATACGGTAATCTCGGTAAAGGTGTTGAACTCGCATTGCGTGACAACTGGGACATGCAGCTTAAAGCGATATTTACAAGAAGAAATCCGGAAAATATAAAAATAAAGACGAAAAATGTACCCGTAGTAAACGTATCGGAAATAGAAAAATGGAAAGATAAAATAGATGTATTGATACTTTGCGGAGGCTCAGCAACCGATCTTCCGAAACAAACCGCCGAATACGTGAAATATTTCAATGTTATAGACAGCTTCGATACACATGCGCACATACCGCAGCATTTCAATCATGTAAACGAAGTTGCAAAAGAAAACGGACATACCGCAATCATTTCGGTAGGCTGGGATCCCGGACTTTTCTCACTGTCAAGACTTTATGGAAGATGTATACTTCCGGAAGGTAAGGACTATACATTTTGGGGAAAAGGAGTAAGCCAGGGACACTCCGATGCAATCAGAAGAATTAAAGGCGTAAAAGACGCAAAGCAATATACAATACCGGTAAAAGAGGCATTGGAAATTGCAAGAAGCGGAAGTCAGGAAGAACTTACAACAAGACAGAAACACACAAGAGAATGCTTTGTAGTTGCAGAAGAAGGCGCAGATCTTGCAAGAATAGAAAAAGAAATAAAAACGATGCCGAATTATTTTGATGAATATGATACAACCGTACATTTCATCAGCGAAGAAGAATTTATAAAAAATCACAGTGAATTGCCGCACGGAGGATTTGTAATACGTACCGGACAAACAGGCGAAAGCGGAGAACACAAACAAGTTGTGGAATACAATGTAAAATTGGATTCAAATCCGGAATTTACCGCACAAGTTCTTGCGGCATATGCACGAGCATGCGTGAGAATGTATAAAGACAATGAATACGGATGTAAAACGGTATTCGACATACCGCCGGCATACCTCTCACAACTCGGCGGAGCGGAATTAAGAAAAACAATATTATAAAACAAAAAAACTTGCACAAAACGTGCAAGTTTTTTTATGAGAAAATATAATAAAAAAAGCCCGAAGGCTTTATCGGTAATGGCGGAGCGGGGGGGATTCGAACCCCCGCACGGGATAAACCGTCTAACGATTTAGCAAACCGTCCTCTTCAGCCACTTGAGTACCGCTCCATATAACTGACTTGTTTAGGATACACTATTTTTAAGGTAATTGTCAAGTTTTTTATAAAAAAACGTTAAAATAAAAATGTAGTTTAGACGATATAATCATGGTATAATCTATAAGGATTATAAAGGGGGATATAAAATGAAAAAAGCTGAACTCATACTTGCTATATGCGTACTTGCTACATGCACTACATTTAGCGTACATGCTTCAGTAGACCCTTTGAAATATGAAGAAGTACCTATAATACTTGACAAGAAAGATAACATTTATGAAGAAAACGGTAAAATTTTTATTGCCGATAAAGAAACACTGGCAGTAACGGATGTACAAAAAAATGCACTTGAAGTTGTAATTTGTATCGTAGAAATGAAATCCGGAAATATAGTAAAAGAAAGTCCCGTAAAATTTTTATTGCCCACCAAAGGAACCGAATCCGTTCAAATAAAAAATAAATGGGTATCCGTAGATGAAAAACAAGGGAAAAAATTCAAAAAGGCAATACCGATAATTCGTAAAGAACTCGGGTCTTCGGAAAGAAGAGAAATATTTCTTAAACAAATCGAATATATAATCAAACATAAAAAACATAACAAAAAAAATAAAGCAAAACGTAAACAAAACAAAAAATATGAAAATAAAATAGACATCACAGGTGTGAAAACACACGGACAAGTACTTACCGACAAAGAACTCGAATCCATGAAAGAAAAAGAAGCGAAGAAAAATGCCAAATCGGATGATGTTGTAGTAACAATCACCGAAACCCCCACAGTTGAAATAGTAAGTCATGATGATGTACAAGTAGAAATAACATCACATCCATAATTAAACAGAGGTGCAGAACAAAATGCCTAATAAATACTATGAACTTAATGTTGCAGGTTGTAAAAGAAAATTACCTATAATGCCTATATCGGAAGATATCGCCATAGCAGGATTTATAATATTGGGAGATACGGAAATTGTAGAAAAATCGGCAAGTGAACTTGCGAAAAGAATTCCGAAAGAAACCGAAATTTTGATGACTGCGGAAACAAAAGGAATACCGCTTGTTGCGGAAATGGCAAGAGTACTCGGAATGAAGAGATACATTGTCGCAAGAAAAAGTATAAAATTATACATGAGAAATCCTCTCGTGGTAGAAGATCAATCCATTACAACAAAAGGAAAGCAAATACTGTGCCTTATGGATACCGACGCCGAACTTTTGAAAGGTAAAAACGTATTACTTGTAGATGATGTCATTTCCACCGGAGGCTCGATGACTGCGATGAAGAAATTGGCATCTGCTGCTGGTGCAACCGTTGTAGGAGAAGCCGCAATACTTGCAGAAGGAGACTCGGTAAAAAGAAAAGATATTATATTCCTTGAAGAACTTCCTTTAATAAAATTGAAATAAAACAAAAGCTCTGTAATATATCGAATTTAAATTTATCTGTATATCACAGAGCTTTTTACATGCAACTTTTATTTAAATTATTTTTATCATGTGCATAAATAATCCCCTGCCTGAACAATGTCTGACAAACAGAAATACATACGCAGCAATAAGGAGCGGTAACAAATTCGGACGGACTGTCGAATTTTCCGAGAAGCAGTCAATGAAAAGATTGGAAAAATTTGAAATGAAGTTGAAGATGGAAATAGAATAGTTTATTATATAATTTTAACCATTGGAACAATTGAACGGGAATAAAGTTATGTAATTTATTTCGGACACAAACTGTCAATAAGAAATATTTTTATCATAACAATTGAATTTTATAAATAAAGCATAATAATATCTGAAAATAAGAGGTGATGTAATGACTTTGCAGCAATTACGATACATAATTGCCATAGCCGAAGCAGGCTCCATAACTTCTGCTGCCGATAAACTTTTGGTTTCACAGCCCTCACTGTCAAAAGTTGTAAATCAAATAGAAGAAGAAATGGGAATAACTATTTTTAACAGAAACAACAGAGGAGTTTATTTATCTGAAGAAGGACTGAGTTTTTTATCATACTCCAGACAAGTAGTAGAACAAGCGGATCTTTTGGAAAACAAGTACAAAAATAAAGAAAAACAAAGAAGAGTGTTTTCTATAACAAGTCACCACTATGCGTTTGTAGTAAATGCTTTTGTGGCATTGGTTAAAGAATACGGTGAAAACAAGTATGAATTTTCTTTAAGAGAAACTTTGACAAACAATATAATAGAAGACGTGAGAACATCACGATCCGAAATAGGCGTACTGTTTTTATCGGATTTCAACAGAAAAGTTATACTCAAGATGCTTGAAGATGCGGATTTGAAATTTACAAAATTATTTGCCGTCAAACCGCATATATTTGTATCGAGAAAAAATCCTTTGGCGAAAGAAAAAATAGTAAAACTGTCCGATTTGAAAAATTTTCCCAGACTTTTATATGATCAGGGAATAAAAAACTCTTTTTATTTTGCGGAAGAACCCCAACCCATAATAGATTCAAATAAAAATATTATAGTAACGGACAGAGCGACAATTTTCAATCTTATGATAGGTTTGAACGGATATACAATTGCTTCCGGAGTATTATCCTCAGATCTGAACGGAACCGAAATAGTTGCGATACCTTTGCAAACCGATGAAATAATGGAAATCGGATATATAAAAAATATAGACAGACCGCTTTCAAAAATATGTATTTCATATATAAATCATTTGAAAAAATACATTAAATTTTATAGACATAACCAAAAGTTATCGTGAGTGAAAGAAAATAAGTATTAACACATATAAGCTGTAACTTGATAAACTATAGCACAAGTTACAGCTTATTTTATTGTTATTTGAAAATCTGAGGAGACATATGAAAACATCAATTATAGGATTTCCCAGAGTGGGAAGTTTGAGAGAACTGAAATTCGCAACGGAAAAATATTTCAAAAAAGAAATATCAAGCGAAGAATTGGAAAGAACGGCAAAAGAATTAAGATTGCAAAATTTGAAAACCGAAAAAGAATCGGGATTGGACTTTATACCGTCAAACGATTTTTCTTTTTACGATCTTACATTGGATGCTGCGGCATTACTTAATATAATTCCACAAAGATATAAAGATTTAAATCTTTCGAATCTTGATACATATTTTGCGATGGCAAGAGGATATCAAGGTGAGCATGGTGACGTAAAAGCATTGGCGATGAAGAAGTGGTTTAATACAAACTATCACTACATGGTTCCTGAAATTGATGACAACACGGAAGTGAAACTTGTCGGCACTAAAGTTTTCGATGAATATCAAGAAGCGAAAACTGCCGGAATAAATACAAAACCGGTTTTAATCGGACCGTATACACTTTTGAGAAAAATAAGATATACGGGAAAGAAAAACGCAAACGACTTTATAAAAGATTTTATCGAAGCATACTCGGAAATAATTGTGAAGTTGAACAAACTCGGTGCAAAATGGATACAAATAGATGAACCGGAAATCGTATACGATTTAGATGAAAGTGAAATAAAATTATTTGAAAATTTATATGTAGAAATTTTGAAATCTAAAAAGAATACGAAAATTTTACTTCAAACTTACTTCGGCGATGTTCGTGATATTTACAATAAACTTATCGAACTTGATTTTGACGGAATAGGTTTGGACTTTATCGAAGGAATAAAGACAAGGGAATTAATAGAAAAGAACGGATTTAAAGAAGGAAAAATTCTTTTTGCCGGACTTGTCAACGGAAAATATATTTGGCGCAACAATTATAAAAAAACATTGGAAGCACTTAATTTCTTAAAAGAAAAGAATATAGAATTCGTATTGAATACATCATCTTCACTCTTGCATGTTCCGTACACATTGAAACATGAAGATAAATTAAAAGATGAATACAAAGAACATTTTGCATTTGCCGAAGAAAAATTGAACGAACTTGAAGAATTGAAAAACTTGTTCGGCAAAGACTATGAAAAAGAAGAAAGCTTTATCGAAAATCAGAAGTTATTTGCATCGGAAAGACCGGACGCATACAGGAAAGAAGTTAAAGACAGAGTTGCAAATATCAAAGAAAAAGACTATATTCGTACTCCGGAATTTGCCGTAAGAGAAAAAGTGCAAAGAGCGAGATTCAAACTTCCGCTTTTCCCGACAACGACAATAGGTTCATTCCCTCAAACAAAAGAAGTAAGACAAAACAGAAGAGATTTCAGAAAAGGTCTTATTTCACAAGAAAAATATATTGCATTCAACAGAGAAAAAATTAAAGAATGCATCGAAGAACAGGAAAAAATCGGACTTGACGTTTTAGTTCACGGTGAATTCGAAAGAAATGATATGGTCGAATATTTCGGTCAAAGATTGAAAGGCTTTGTATTTACAAATAATGCATGGGTTCAGTCATACGGAACAAGATGTGTAAAGCCGCCGATTGTGTGGGGAGATGTAAAAAGAGAACAGGCAATAACCGTTCCGTGGTCAAAATATGCAAACTCATTAACCGAAAAAGAAGTAAAAGGTATGCTTACCGGTCCGGTAACGATACTCAACTGGTCATTTCCGAGAGAAGACATAACCGTCAAAGAACAAACTTTACAAATTGCACTTGCCATTCGAGATGAAGTACTCGATTTGGAAGCAAACGGAATAAATATTATACAAGTAGATGAAGCGGCTTTGAGAGAAAAATTACCTCTCAGAAAATCCGACTGGTTCGGTGAATATCTGGATTGGGCAATTCCGGCATTCAGACTTGTACACTCCGGAGTAAAAGAAGAAACTCAAATTCATACACATATGTGTTACAGTGAATTTACCGACATTATAAAAGCCATAGACGATATGGATGCGGACGTAATTTCATTTGAAGCATCAAGATCCGACTTGAAAATATTGGATTCTTTAAAAGAAAACAATTTCAAAACGGAAGTTGGTCCGGGAGTATACGATATACATTCACCGAGAATTCCTTCTGAAGAAGAAATAAAAACACAAATAAGAAGAATACTGAAAAAAGTAAAAAAAGAAAAATTATGGATAAATCCTGATTGCGGACTGAAAACAAGGGGAGAAAAAGAAGTAAGAGAAAGCTTGATAAATGTAGTCAAGGCAGTAAAGGAAATCAGAGATGAGTTTAAGGGAAATATTTAATAGAAAGCAAGTATTTTCTTATGAAGTATTTCCTCCCAGAAAAAATGCCGGAATAGATTCAGTCTGCGAAACGATAAAAGAATTAAAAAAATTAAATCCCGATTTTATAAGTGTGACATATGGAGCTATAGGAGCGAGAAACAATACCGATACATTTAAAATTGCATCTCTTATTAAATCCTACGGAATAGAATCGATAACGCACCTTCCCTGTTTGGAACTGAAAAAAGAAGAAGTACTTCTGAAATTGGAAGAACTTCGAAAACTCGGAATAAATAATATTTTGGCGCTAAGAGGTGACAAACCGGAAGACGGATATCGAAAGGGAGATTTCAAGTATGCTTCGGACTTGATAACATTTATAAAAGAACATGGTGATTTCAATATAATTGCCGCATGTTATCCGGAAAAACACTCCGACTCCAAAAATATAGTTGAAGATGTAAAGAATTTAAAGATAAAAGTAGATGCCGGAGCAAATCAACTTATAACACAATTATTTCTCGACAACGATTACTTCTACGCATTCAAAGAAAGATGTGAGCTTGCAGATATAAACGTACCTATTGAAGCAGGAATAATGCCGGTAGTAAATAAAAGACAAATCGAAAAAATGACGAGTTTTTGTAAAGTTGAAACTCCGAAAAAATTTCTTAAAATGATGAATCGGTACGAACACAATAAAATAGCGATGAGAGATGCCGGTATAGCTTATGCAATAGATCAAATAGCAGATCTCATAACACAAGGAGTGGACGGAATTCACCTTTATACAATGAATAATCCGTATGTAGCAAAAAGAATTCATGAAGCAATCAATAATTTACTGCTTGATAAAACTGAATTTTTGAAAGAAGCATAAGCAAAAAAGGAGATAGTGAAAAAACTGTCTCCTTTTATCGTTATAGAAACCAACGTTTCGAAAGAATTATGTTTTTTTAAAATACTTTTGCTGTAGCCGATGTAAAGTCGGATAATAAAATTTTTGCGGTGGAATTTGTTGAAACTTTTGAAAATTCCGAGAATTTTTTGTATGTAAAAAGTTATAGTTTTTGCATGTATGATTAACAGTTAAAATAATAAATGAGAATAACTCATAAGTTTTGCAGAAAACAGTATTTATAAAAGTGCTTTCAATACGCTCTATTTGTGATTTTTTGCAAATGTTTATATAATAAGAGTATACTTATTAATTGTTGAGAATGAGGAGTGGAGGCATGTATATGAAAGGCTTTGCAATGAAAAAAATCGGAGAAGTAGGTTGGGTAGAAAAAGATCGTCCTGTTTGCGGACCTATGGATGCAATTTGTAAACCGTTGGCAATAGCTATATGCACATCGGATGTACATACTGTATGGGAAGGTGCCGTAGGTGAAAGAACGGATATGATTTTGGGACATGAATGTTGTGCCGAAGTTGTAGAAGTGGGTGAACTTGTTAAAGATTTCAAAGCCGGAGATCGTGTTTTGGTTCCGGCAATTACTCCGGAATGGAATTCCCTTGAAGCTCAGGCCGGTTATTCAATGCACTCAGGCGGAATGCTTGCAGGTTGGAAATTTTCAAATATAAAAGACGGAGTATTTTCTGAATTTTTTCATGTAAATGATGCTGACGGAAATTTGGCAAAGCTTCCTAAAGAAATAAATGTCGTAGATGCTTGTATGTTGTCTGATATGGTTCCTACAGGTTTCCACGGTGTTGAACTCGCCGATGTAAAATTCGGTGACGTAGTTCTTGTAATAGGAATAGGACCGGTAGGTCTGATGTCGGTTGCCGGTGCAAGACTGAGAGGGGCTTCACGTATTATTGCCGTAGGCAGTCGTCCGGTATGTGTGGAAGTTGCAAAGAAATACGGAGCCGACGATATTGTCAATTACAAAAACGGTTCAATAGAAGAACAGGTAATGAAACTTACTTCAGGTAAAGGCGTTGATTGCGTAATTATTGCCGGAGGTACAGTTGACACATTTGCTTCTGCCGTAAGAGTTGTGAAACCGGGCGGACATATAGGTTCCGTAAATTACTTGGGTGAAGGAGATTATATAAAGATACCGAGAATTGAATGGGGTGTAGGTATGGGACATAAATCCATCAACGGAGGACTGATGCCCGGAGGACGTTTGCGTATGGAAAAACTCGGTGCTCTTGTTGCAAGCGGAAAGCTTGATGTAAGTTTGCTTGCGACACATGTATTCCACGGTTGGCAAGAAGTTCCGAAAGCTGTTCAAATTATGAAAGACAAACCGAAAGATTTGATTAAACCGGTTGTTGTTTTTGAAGAATAAATTATTGAATTGCATATTCTTTTGCATTTCATTTATCGAATGACGAAAAACACCATGAATTTTGCGTAATAAGCAGATTCACGGTGTTTTTGTTTTATAAGGCAATTTTCAAGTAAAAAGCGGAGTAAGGATATTTCCCTACTCCGACATTTATTATAGTTTTATATGCGATTGTTATTTATTTAATTTATTCTTTACCGTGAAACGGTAACCTATATAAATAATAGCCAACCAAATCGGTGCCAAACAAACTGCAATACGGAATTCCGGCATTGAAATCATAACAAATATAACCAGTGCGAAATAACCTAAAGTAAGGATATTTGCGTAAGGATAGAAAATTGTTTTGTAAGATAAATTTTTCACGCCTTCAGCACCCAAAAATTTACGAAACTTGAAATGCGTTAAAATTATTAAAATCCAACTTGTAATAACGGCAACCGTAACGATACTCATTATATAAGTAAAAGCTTCGTGCGGAAGAATGTAACAAAGGAAAACAACCAAACTTACGAAAAACGAACTGAAAAAAACACCCTTCCACGGAACACCGTGTTTTGAAGTTGCAGCAAGAAACTTGGGAGCATTACCATGCAAAGCCATACTGTGAAGCAGACGTGCATTTGCAAATAAACAACTGTTATAAGCGGATAAAGCTGCAATAATTACGACAATATTCAATAAATCTGAAGCTATGGAAATACCTAATTTTGAAAAAATTTCCACAAAAGGACTTCCGTTTACTCCGACCTCATTCCAAGGATACAAAGTAACAAGAACGAAAACCGCACCGATGTAAAAAATCAAAATACGACCGAGAGTCATATTTACCGATTTCGGTATAGTTTTTTCGGGATTTTGAGCTTCACCGGCAGCAACACCTATAAGTTCGGTACCTCCGAAAGAGAAAGTTACAACCACGAGCGATTGAATCAAGCCTTTCCAACCGGTAGCGAAAAATCCGCCATGCTGCCATAAATTATGCAAACCGATAGGTGTAGACGATTCGGTACCTATTCCAGTTACAATCATAAATAAACCGAAAATTATCATCAAAGCAAGAGCGGAAACTTTTATAAAAGATCCCCAAAACTCAAGTTCTCCGAAAATTTTTACACTGAGTAAATTTATAATATTGACAATCAAAAACATTGTCAATGTGGAAATCCACGAAGGTATATCCGGAAACCAATGATGGACATACAATCCTATAACCGAGAGTTCCGCCATAGAAACCGCAACATGCAAAAACCAATAATTCCAACCGGCTATAAAACCGGCAATCGGACTCCAATACAATTGAGCATAATCCGGAAATGAACCCGACACAGGACGATAGACAGACATTTCTCCCAAAGCTCTTATTACAAAGTAAATAAAAATACCACCTATGGCATAAGCCAATGAAACTGCAGGGCCTGCCAATTGAATTGTTGAAGAAGCACCGTAAAACAAACCGGTACCGATTGCACAACCGAGAGCAATCATCTCAACATGACGACTTTTTAAATTTCGTTGTAAATTTTGCTTTTGTTCCATACTACCATCCTACCATCCTGTTATAATAAGATAAAATATAAAAAAATATAAAAATATTATACCACTTTTAAAAACAATATGAAAAGCATAAAAGTAAAAATGAAATATGATATAATATTGGAAAAAGTACAAAACGGAGGAAATTCATGAAACATCAGGAAATGATTGTAATTGTCGATTTCGGAGGTCAATACGCACAACTCATTGCAAGAAGAGTGCGTGAATGCGGAGTATACTGTGAAATACTTCCTTATACAAAAACGGCTGAAGAAATACTTAAATCCGCTCCCAAAGGAATTATTTTATCCGGAGGACCTTCAAGCGTAAATCAAGAAAATGCACCGAAAATTGACGAAAAAATATTCCATTCAGGAATACCGGTATTCGGTATTTGCTACGGAATGCAGCTCATGGCACAAACATTGGGAGGAAAAGTACAGAAACCGGAAAAAAGAGAATACGGACATACCGACTTCTATAGAGACGGAAGCTGTCCGCTTTTTGAAGGCGTATCAAAGAAAACCGCAGTATGGATGAGTCATGGCGACTCCGTATCTGAAATGCCGGCAGGATTCGGACTTTCCGGACACACGGACTTGACACCTACGGCGGCAATGTCAGACGAAGCAAGAAGACTGTACGGAGTTCAATTTCATCCTGAAGTAGTGCATACACCCGAAGGAATGAAAATGCTCGAACAATTCCTCTTCCACATTTGCGAATGCAAAGGCGGATGGTCCATGGGCAACTACATAGATATAGCAGTAAAAGAAATAAGAGAAAAAGTAGGAAAAAATAAAGTCATCTGCGCACTCTCGGGCGGAGTGGACTCATCGGTAGCGGCAGTACTCGTACATCGTGCAATCGGAGAACAACTTACATGTGTGTTTGTAGATCACGGATTCATGCGACTGGGAGAAGCAAAGCAAGTAGTAGAAACATTTAAAAACAAATTCAATATGAAACTCGTTCATATTGATGCATCGAAACACTTTATGGAACTCTTGGACGGAGTTACGGAACCGGAGAAAAAACGTAAAATCATCGGTGCTGAATTTATAAATACATTCCAAAGAGAAGCGGACAAAATAAAAGACGTAAAGTTTTTGGTACAAGGAACACTCTATCCTGACGTAGTTGAAAGCGGAACCGCAACTGCAGCGACAATAAAGAGTCACCACAATGTAGGCGGACTTCCGAAAGACATGAAATTCAAACTTATCGAACCGCTTCGTGAACTCTTTAAAGACGAAGTAAGAGAACTCGGAAGACAACTCGGTATGCCGGAAGAAATTGTCAACAGACAACCGTTCCCGGGCCCGGGACTTGCAATAAGAATTGTAGGAGACATAACCGAAGAAAGACTTGAAATATTAAGAAAAGCGGATTACATCGTTAGAGATATAATCAAGAAAAGAGGACTTGAAAAAGAAATTTGGCAATCCTTCGCAGTCCTTCCCGCCGCAATACGAAGTGTAGGAGTACAAGGCGATGAAAGAACATACGACTACACTGTAGGTATCAGAGCGGTAACAAGCTCGGACGGAATGACAGCCGACTACTATCGTTTCTCATGGGACGTTTTAGACGAAATGAGCAGAAGAATTTGCAATGAAGTTAAAGGTGTAAACAGAATAGTCTACGACATCACCTCAAAACCCCCGTCCACAATCGAATGGGAGTAAGCTTGTAATTACGATATCTGTTTATATTTAGTACAATTAAAAACGCTTTCAATTAACGGATTTACGGTATTGAAAGCGTTTTTTGCATGCGGTGAATTATAAAAAATAAAATTACAAATGATTTGTTTGTGTAAAGCCTTGAGAAAAGTAATCAATATGATAGTATCGGATGTGGTTGCAGGCAATGTGTTTTTCGAGAGAGTATTGAAGTATGGACTTCGTCATAAATGCACATGAAATGCAGTATAATATGTATTAACATTGTATAGAAGGACGGGTTTGTAAAATTCGTCTTATTTTTTTGTTATAATTATATTTGTAAAGCATATAATGTAGGTGATGAGATGAACGAGTTAAGAAATACGAAGAAAAATTTGCCGTTGCTTATTCTTATGGCAAGCATCACGTTAATGGCGATACTATGCGAGCTGATGCCTTCGGGTGTTTTACCTCAAATGGGTAAGATGTACGGTATATCCGACTCCAAAGCGGGAATTTTGGTAGGAATATATGCCGTGTCATCTGCCATTTTCGGTATATACCTGGTGTCCGCCACCATTTCATGGAGCCGTAAAAAACTTTTATTTTTGCTTTTGACAGGTTTTTCCATATCAAATATTATTGTGAGTTTGGCACCTTCCTTTGAAACTGCAATAGTCGGAAGATTGCTTGGAGGTATTTGTGCCGGGACTCTTTGGCCGATGATAACGGCATATGGAATGCAGCTTGTGGATATAGACGATCAGGGAAAAGCGGTCACGATAATTATGTCCGGTATTACCGTGGGTATGTCGGTAGGAATTCCTTTTATGACTTGGGTAGGTAATTATTTCGGGTATCGTGTGTCGTTTTTTATATTGGGAATTTCTTTGTTCATAATAGGTGTTTTTTGCCATATGAAGCTGCCGGAAATGTCAGGGGAAAAATTGTCAAAGCGTAATTCTCCTTTTACCATGCTTAAAAATTCAGGAATTATAGTTGTGATTGTATTGACTTTTCTCGGAGTGGGATCGAACTACGGGTTATATACATTTATTACAAATTTAGTGAGTAATCGCTTTTATCCCGATATTGAAATCGCTCAAATGTTTTTTGGTATAGGATCGGTTATTTCAGTATTTTTGACGATGAAATTTATTGATAAATATTTGTCGATTCTGATGATATCCGTGTACTTGTTGGGTGCCGGTACCATGGCTCTTTTTTATCTATGCCATGAAATCGTGTGCATTCATTTGGCATTTGTGTTGTGGGGAATTACATTCGGATCGTTAAGCAGTGTATATCAGACTGCAACGGCACGACAAGTGAAGGAAGGTGTTGCCGTTGCCAATTCCATACAGTCGACTTCATTTAATTTTGCTATTATGGCAGGTTCTTCAGGTGCAGGATATTTATTGGATAATCATGGGATTATGTCAATTGTGATTGCCGCTTTCGGGGTATTTGCCATAGGGCTTGTGATTTCATTGTTGTCCCAAAAAAAGTTTAAATCGGTTTGACGATAAATTTATATGTATAAAGGATATTTTTACTCAAGTTTGATTTACAGATACGGTTGATGAAAATCGTATCTTTTTTGTTTGTGATTTTTGCAATAAATGTGTTTGAAATAAAACGGTACAATCATTTTTGTTGAAATTATAAAGGAATAAAATAGGACGGTTGCTGAGTATCAAGCAAGAATTTAGGGGGGAAAAATAAAATTTTGTACACTTTTATAATTTGCTATAAAAATTTTTAATATTTATAGTATTTGTCAGTACTTATAACGAATATTTTATAAAATAGAAACTTTTGAATATAGCTTGTTTTCTTATGAGTCATGCAGTTTTATTAAATTTAAAATGTTGTTTATTTTGAAAGGAATTATGATAAAGTCTAAATAATAGGATTTTTAAATTGCTATTTATCATTTATTTATCTAAATAAATAATGTAAAATAATAGCGAGTATGTCTTTCTGTAAATTTAATTTTTTCGTAGAAAATGCAATATTATGTTTATTTTATAGATAAGGAGGATAATTAATGAATCGAATTTTCAAAATTATTTGGAGTAAGTCGAAACGAACATATATTGTCGTTTCCGAATTTGCCAATGCTTGCGGCGGAAAGAAAAAGCTGACAGCATCGGTGTTGGCATTCGTGATGGGAGTTTCCGCAGGTACGGGTTTTGTTTCTGCATTGACCCCTTCCGAAGAAAATATTGTGAAGGAAGTAATGAAACAGGTAGAGGCCAACTATGTGAAAAAGGGAATCGGAGACGGTACCGCAGTAGATAATGATGTGGTAAAAAATGGTGAAACTCCGGCAAAAGCAAATGCTGAACAATACGGTGCTGTAGCTATAGGCAGAAATGCACATGCGGTGCAATATCGTACGGTAGCTATCGGAGCCGGTGCAAATGCGATGATAGACGGCGGTATAGCGATTCTGGGGAATGCACTTCAAAATGACGGTATTTCTTTCGGCCGTGATTCGTATGCTCGCGGTATATCCGGAATCGCCATCGGTCGTGACACGCAGTCCGGACTCAATTCCATTACGATTGGCAGAATGGCGCGTGCCGCCTATAGTCGTCCCGGAAATATAGGGAATCCCGGGGCAAAAGTAACGTATCCTTTAGGCGGCGATGATCCGAATAATCCTGTATTCAATAAGAATGCCGTAGCCATCGGTACCAACGCCTTGGCAGGGGCCAGTAACATAGCATATCTTCTTGCCGGGGGTGAAGGTACTTATTTGGACTTTACCAGTACGGCGAACTTCTGGGCCAGTCGTATATATTCCCGTGCACAAATGACAAAAATAAAGGCAGGAGATAAAAAACCTATTTCCGATCGTTTTTATGGCGAAGGGGATATTAATGCCGCCGCAAAAGGCGATGGGGATTTGAAACTTTATGATGTTGTACGGGACAGCGGCACGGATCAGGTGGCCCTCGGACATCAAAGTCGTGCTATCGGAGATCAGGCCGTTGCCATCGGTTCCAATTCCATAGCGGGTAGATACAGTATCGTCATGGGCGGTAATACGTTTGGAGATGATAAGGATAATGACTCCTTTTATGCGATGTATTTAACCAAAGACGGTATTTTCAGAAAGTTGTCCGGATATAGACCTGTGGACAATAATCCTGGGAATTATAATGAAGGAACGACATATGCCGGTGAAGCTAGTGTGGCTATCGGTACGAAAGCGCATGTAATGATGACACAAATGGGAACGGCCGTAGGGGTGCTGGCTCGTATTGAACCGAACTCTTTCGGTGCTGTCGCCCTCGGTGCCGGGGCTTCCGTAGGAACGCAGAGAGGTCACGACAGTAATGGGGCGGTGGCTATCGGTATGGGCAGTTCTGCTAAGGGTATCGGGACGATTGCTTTGGGTAGTCGTGCAAATGCATATCCCGGTGGCGATATACACCGTATAACGGCTATCGGTTACGGTACGGTCGCCAACAATGCTGACAGCGTTGCATTGGGTTCTTTAGCGGAAGCCGACAGAGGATCCGACATGGCGGGATATTTCTACGGTTACAATTCGGCAACTATTGATAAGTCCAAAGAAGCCGGTTCTATACAGCTGAAGCTGAAAGACGGAGCGGCGGATTTGATTGAAAATTATGAAGTGAAGGTGACTCCGTCTGCTTGGGAAGTACCAAAGGCAACAGAAACGGATATTGAAAAAGGATTCCGTACACATGTGTATGAAGGCTTGAAAGGACCTGCGTTAAAGGCTAATGCCGGTGCGTTGTCTATCGGTAAAAAGGGAAGTACTCCGGATGCAGTGGATGCAATTACGCGTCAGATTGTCAATGTCGCAGCCGGTACGAATGATACGGATGCCGTTAACGTGGCACAGCTCAGAAACGTAAATATGATGATTGAAGCGGATTCTGCCGGTGCAGGAACACCGAAGGCTTTTAGCGACTTTTTGTTAGATAATTCACGTTTGAAAATTTCCGGACAATCATACCTTAGTACAGAACTTTCACAAGATAAAGAAGGGCCGCGTATTACCCTTAAAGCCAAAACCACGGAATTGGTCAGCAATCAAGACGGTACCTATACAACGAAAAATAATGAAGACGGATTGATTACGGCCGGTGAATTAGTCAAACGTATGAATGCGGCTAAAAAGGAACGTGACAATCTGGAAAAGAAAATAGGCGAGCTTGTTTATTTGAATGATAAAGGTGAAAAATTACAGCAAAAAGGCGGTAAGTTCTTTAAGGTAAATCCGGACGGTTCTTTGGATGAAACGAAGGAGGAAACACCGGCGGCTATTACAAGTAAACGACCGGGATTGCAACTGGCCAATGTGAACGGTGCCGTTACACAGTTAACACCGGACGGTCTTGCCGATTTATCCAACATTCCGAAAACGACCGGTGTAAATGTCGATGATATCAGTAAAATCGGCTGGATTTTAAGTGTTCCGAAAGATAATTATTCCGAAGCGGTTATTCATAATCGCAAAGTTTCTTTCTTTGGTAATGATTTGGCGAAAGTCACCGGTGCCGGTAAAGGCGAAGATCCGAGAAAAATTACGGTGACCGTTGACCGTAAAGAAACGGGAAAAGCAGTTGA
Organism: Dialister micraerophilus; assembly: GCF_947090205.1. NCBI lineage: Bacteria > Bacillati > Bacillota > Negativicutes > Veillonellales > Veillonellaceae > Dialister > Dialister micraerophilus. The sequence goes on along the minus strand of NZ_CAMUNF010000009.1, from coordinate 2,314 downwards.
ACAGGAATTCCTCAATAACGGATTTACACAGATTCGTTATGTAGATGCCGATAATAAGCCGTTGGTTAGAGCTAAGGACGGGAAATATTATTATCCTGTCAGTCCTACAGATGATACACCGGATACGAGTAAACCGTCTGTAGAGCCGGCAGCTCGTATGGCGGATGTGGAATCTCATCCGACCGTTTTGAGCAATGTTAAACACGGTGCCGATGTGATTAATAAAACCGGTGATCCGACAGACGGACTGGCTGATTTGAGTAAAGACAGTCAGAGAGGTAATGTAGCAACTGTAGAAGATTTGCACAATTTGGGCTTTGTCATCAAGGGTAAAGCTGATGATGACAGTGATGTCACCGGACAGGTAAAACATGCCAATACGGTAGAATTTGCCGGTGAAGATTTGGCCAAAGTTATTACCGAATCTAAAGACGGTAAGCACAAAGTGACCGTTAAAGTAAATAAAGATGATGTTACACAGGCTGTAAATGCCGCCAATGCGCAAAAAGGGACTGCGCCGACTACGTATGTAGATAAAGATGGTAATCCGCTTGTAAAAGGCAATGACGGTAATTATCACAAAGTAAAAGATGACGGTACACTCGATAACGACACGACCGATCCGGCAGGTGTACGCTTAGGAGAAAAAGATACGCCCACTCAGCTTACGAATGTCAAACCGGGAACGAATGACATCACAGCAGAAGGCCCGACAAAAGGACTGGCAGATTTGGCAAATGCCGTATCCGGAACGGTAGCGACCGTGGATGATTTGAAAAAAATGGGATTCGTAGTTGCTGACGGAGCGAATTATCATGCCACCGTGGCAAATGCACAAACCGTGAAATTTGTCGGCGACGGCTTGGCAACGGTAACCGGTGAAACAAAGGGTGATATTCGCACATTTACTGTTAAAGTAGATAAAGACGAAGTGGCAAAGGCCATCAATGCGGACGGTGCTAAGAAGGGATCCGCTCCGACAACGTATGTAGACGAGAACGGAAATCCGCTTGTAAAAGGTGATGACGGTAAGTACTACAAACCGAATCCGGACGGAACTCCGAATACAGCGGCAGGAGAACAGAAACCGGCAGGCGTACGTTTGGGTGAAAAAGATAAACCGATCCAGCTTACCAATGTAGCACCGGCAACGGAAGCTATTAATAAACCAAATGACCCGACAAACGGATTGGCAGATTTAGCGAAGGCGAAAGATGGTACTGTAGCAACAGTGGCAGATCTGAAGAAATTGGGATTTGTCATTAAAGGTAAAGCGGAAGATGGAACAACTGATGTTGTTGCACAGGTAAAACATGCCGATACGGTAGAATTTGCCGGTGAAGATTTGGCAAAAGTCATTACCGAATCTAAAGACGGTGTAAGCAAAGTAACTGTTAAGGTAAATAAAGAAGAGATTGCCAAAGCGGTTAATGCAGAAAATGCGAAGAAGGGAGCCGCACCGACAACGTATGTGGATAAAGACGGCAATCCGCTTGTAAAGGGTGATGACGGTAAGTATTACAAACCGAAAGCAGACGGTACACCGGATAAAGACGGCGGAGCGGTCGATCCGGCAGGTGTACGCTTGGGTGAAAAAGATAAGCCCATGCAGCTCACTAATGTAAAACCTGGAACGAATGACATCACGGCAGACGGACCGACCAAAGGACTGGCAGATTTGGAACATGCCGTACCCGGAACGGTAGCAACCGTGGACGATTTGAAGAAATTGGGATTTGTTGTCAGTGCCGGAGATAATTATTCCGAAAAAGTACAACATGCTCAAGAAGTCAACTTTAAAGGCGAAGGCTTGGCAGAAGTAAGCGGTAAGACGGAAGGCGAAAAGAGAGTTATTACGGTTAAAGTCGATGACAAGAAAGTGGCTGATGCCGTAAAGAGCATTAACGATAAAGCCGGAAACGCTCCGACACAGTATGTAGATAAAGACGGAAATCCGCTTGTTAAAGCAAAAGACGGTAAATATTATCCGAAAGATAAGGTAGGCGAAGACGGACAGCCTACACAGGGTGCACAGGCAGTGGAACCGGCAGGTATTCAGGTAGGTGAAAAAGGTAAAACGACACAGCTCACCAATGTAGCTCCGGCAACAAGTGCCATTGATAAACCAAATGATCCGACTAACGGCTTGGCAGATTTGGCGAATGCGAAATCAGGTACCGTAGCAACCGTAGACGATTTGAAACGGGTAGGCTTTGTGGTAGCTGACGGCGGTAATTATCATGCCACCGTGACCAATGCACAAACCGTGAAATTTGTCGGCGAAGGTTTGGCAGAAGTAAGCGGTAAGACGGAA
>NZ_CAMUNF010000008.1:0-53971 GCF_947090205.1 Dialister micraerophilus | reverse complement strand
ACGCCGCCAGCGTTCGTCCTGAGCCAGGATCAAACTCTCCATGATAGATTGTTTGCTAGGCTCATTATTTTTTGCCTTGTTCTTACTCAAATTAATTGCGGTTTCATATTGAAACTCGCACATCGGCTTTTTACCAAAAAATGTTTTGCATTTTTTCGTTGTACTGTTTAGTTTTCAAAGAACCGTGTCGCTCTTCACGCGACTTAGTCATTATACCACCGGTTAAACAAATTGTCAACAGGTGTTCAGGATATTCTTTTCAAAACTGTCCTGCATCATCATTTCATTGACGATGTTGATAATATTATCACAAGAAAAAGTCTCCGTCAAGTATTATTTTAAAAAAATATCAAATAAAATGCGTACTTAAAATTTAATATGAAATATTTTGTTTTATAAAATCAATTACACGATTGAAACAAACTCCGTCTTATTAAATTTATTACTTATAAATAGAAAGAGGGAAGATTTTCATCTCCCCTCTTATGTAGTGTTATTTATGTATAACACTTCTTATTGGCATTTGCATAATTACCTAATGCCAATGAGTAATCTCCGTCCGCTTTAGCTCCATCACCTTATTCAACGGCTCCTGCACCTTTTGCGTACGTATAATTATAAAAACCTGATGTGCCGACAGTACCCAAAACTATCGTTGCAATTATACCGTTTCGTAAAATTTTATTCATACGTAGCGTCTCCCCTTTGATAAATCAGATATATAAAATATACATAATTTATATCAAAATAAATTTATTTACTTTAATATAATCCCCCGATGTTTTGTCAACACCGATTTTTTCGGCGTTTACAACTCATTTTATAATTTTTTTATTTTTTATTTTATTCATTTCTCATGTGTGAAATATCCGATTTCCAAATGCGGAATTTTTTCACAGGTAATTCTTATCAATAATTTTCCGTTTTTATTAATATGTCACCAAAAATAAAACACATTGCACCGATAATGCAATGTGTTTTGAAATAATTACAAGTTTTATATTCTCGTTTCAGATCATTCAGTTTTTTACTTATATTTATATACAGTCCTTAAATATACCCTCATTACCGATTGTCCGATAGTGAGGGTATTCATTTCAAAAGGGTTTTGTTTTTATTCTTTTCCTTTGTTCTTTTTCTTCTTTTTCTCCTTTTTACGTTTTTCTTTTCTCATTTGTGCTTTTTCATCTTTTTTATGTTTTCGTCTTACTTGCAAAACTTCTTTGTTTTCTTTTATTTCTTTTTCGATTTCTTTGTCTTCCGCCGCTTCCATTGCCGCCAATTCTCCAGATTCAACTTCTTCGACTTCTTGTTGTGCCGTAATTTCGGTTGCATTTTCACGAAGTATTTCTTCATCGCTCAGGCATGGAAGTTCGACCGTTACAGTTGTTCCTTTTCCTTCAATGCTGCTTATTTCTATTTTTCCGTTGTGTCTTTCTATTATGTGTTTGCATATTGAAAGTCCCAGTCCGCTGCCGCCGGTAGCTTTGTTTCGACTTTCTTCCGCACGGAAAAATCTTTCGAATACACGATTTTGTTTTTCTTCCGGTATTCCTACGCCTGTGTCGGATATTGTTATTTTCATTAATTTTTCTTTCAGACGTTTTATATGTACCGTTATATTTCCGCCTTCTACGTTGTATTTTACCGCATTATCCAAAAGGTTCATGAAAAGTTCGGATAAGAGTGCCGCATTTCCGTACATGTATACCGGTTCGATATCCAAGTTTATTTTCAAATCTTTTTTTGTGGCTTGCGAGGTTATAAGGTCCGCCACGTATTTCAATACGCTGTCTACCGAAACGAGTTTCCATGATATTGTCGTTTCTTTTTCTTCTATTTTGGACAGGTGCATTATTGTGTCTATAAGGCTTAACATGCGTCTTGATTCTTGGTGTATTTTGTTGCTGAAATTTTTTATGTCTTCGGTGTCTTTGCACATTCCTTTCGCTATCATTTCGGCAAATCCGCTTATCGTGGTGAGCGGTGTTTTCAGTTCATGTGATACGTTTGCCGAAAATTCTCTGCGCATTTTTTCGGCAATATGTTCCGCCGTCATGTCTCGCAGTACTATTAATACTCCGTGTTGTTCTTCAGGAAGTATTGTACGTGTCATTATGACTTTGAATGGTTTGTCCGCTATTGTCATTGTGTATTTTTGTCTGTTTTCGTCACGATATGCTCTATCTACGGCTCTGAGCCAATCATGATCGCAGTACATCGAGGATATTTTTCTAAATCTTTTATCTTCAGACGGATTAAATATTTTTTCCGCTCTTCGGTTGTAGTCAATTATTTCTTTTTTGTCGTTCAAAAGAATAATTCCGTCATAAATCGTATTCATTACTATACGTATATTGTTACGATCTTCTTCCATATCTTCGAGGTATTTTTCTATTTGATTTCTTTGTTCGGCAACTTTTTTATACAGAGGTTGGAGTTCCGAGTAATTTACGGGCAGTTCTTTTATGTTTTCTCCCGACATTATCCGTTGTACCATGTCACCGAGTGATTGCAGGGGACTTAGAATTCTGTCCGTTCTGTATTTTGCAAGCATTACACTTGCAAACAAAAATACTATTATGAAAATAAATATTTCCGGTGAAAAGTTTGAGAAAATATTTATCGGCAGGTTTCGTTCAAGTGAAAATCTCAGAATTGTACCGTCTTCAATTTTTTGTGCAATGTATATTTTCGGCATGTCGTTTTTGTCTTTGTGTACATTGTATCCGCTGCCGGTTTTAATCGCTTCGTTTACTTCGGGGCTTTCGAGATAACGGTCGGCATCGCCGTTGTCTTCATTGTCGTAGTAAATTGTTCCTTTTCTATCGAACCATGCTATATGTATTTTTTCGTGTCCCGCTTTTGAAAATTCTTCAAGATATTTTTTACTGTTGCTTTCGTCTTCGGTTGTAATTACGGAAGATACTACTTTGTTCAAATTTATTAATTCTTCCGTTCTTCTTTCCTGCATTCCTTGATAATAGAATACGCCCAAAACTATAAATACTATTATTGCGGTCGTTATTCCCGTTATCAGAAGACTGTTGAATATTTTATTTCTCATTTATTTTCCTTTCCGTGTTCCAATCGGTATCCTATACCTCGCACGGTATTTATATATTTATCACAATCTTTGATTTTTTTACGCAAACTTTTTATGTGCATGTCTACCGTTCTGCTTTCTATTTCTATCGGTGAGTCCCATACAACTTCCATAATGCGATCTCGTGAGAGAACTATTCCTTTGTTTATCACCAGGTATTGAAGCAGTTTGAATTCTTTCAACGTCAAAAAGACTTCTTTTCCGTTTTCGGTTACAACATGCTTTGCTTCATCTATTATTGTGTTTTTATATTTTAATATTTTCGGCTCTTCTTTTGAAGTATTTTTTCCGTAATTACTTCTACGTAAAAGAGATTTCACACGTGAAATCAGTTCCATTATTCCGAAGGGTTTCGTTATATAATCGTCGGCGCCCGAATCGAGGCCTTTCACTATGTCATATTCGCTCGTTTTCGCCGTCATCATGACAATCGGAATTGTGGAATATTCATTTGTTTTTCTCAGTTTTTTCAATACACATAGTCCGTCTTCGCCGGGTAACATTATGTCCAGCAATATTAAATCCGGTATTTTATTTTCCAATTCTTTGTAAAATTTTTCCGCTCCGGCAAAGCCTTTTACATCAAATTTTTGACCTTTCAGTGCATACATAACGAGTTCACGTATTCCGGAATCATCTTCTACGCAATAAATAAGTGCCATATTTACTCCTTTCTTTTTTATTTATTGTATCATATTTATCCGAATTGTCCCGAAATATATCTGTATGTACGTTCATTTTTCGGAGTTGTAAATATATTTTCGGTTTTTCCATATTCTATAAGTTCTCCGAGATAGAAAAATGCGGTCTTGTCTGATATTCTTCGTGCTTGCTGCATGTTGTGCGTTACCATAATTATCGTGTATTTTTCTTTCAATTTCATAGTGAGTTCTTCTATCGCCGCAGATGATACCGGATCCAATGATGCCGTGGATTCGTCCATAAGCAGTATTTCAGGTTCCATTGCTAGCGCTCTTGCAATGCACAGTCTTTGTTGTTGACCGCCGGACAGTCCGAGTGCGGATTTTTTCAGTCTGTCTTTTACTTCGTTCCATATCGCAGCTTGTTTCAAACTTTTTTCCACAATTTCGTCAAGTTCGTCTTTTTTCGTAATTCCTTTGAGTCTTACTCCATATGCTATATTGTCGTAGATACTTTTTGCAAAGGGGTTCGGTTGTTGAAATACCATTCCAACTTCTCTTCTGAGCGATATGGGATCCGTTTCGTTGTAAATATCTTTTCCTCTATATAAAATTTTTCCTTCAACTCTGCAATTTTCTATAAAGTCGTTCATTCTGTTCAATGTCCGCAGAAATGTGGATTTTCCGCAGCCTGAAGGTCCGATGAGTGCCGTTATTTTATTTTTTTCTATATTTATTGAAATATTTTTAAGTGCTTGCGTTTTTCCGTAGTACAAGTACAAGTTTTTTATTTGAAAGGATATGTTTTGTAAATTTTCATTTTCTTTTGTGTGTTTTTCCATTATTTACTTCCTTCGCTTTTTCTTGAAAAGTACCTACTTATATAGTTTGCACTTAAACAGAATACAATTGTCATTATTACCAATATCGCAGATGCTGCAGATGCGGTATCATATGCTCCGCTGCCTATTCCGTCCATTCTCGATGCCCATACTTGAAGTGCCAATGTTTCTCCGGGTCTTAAAGGATTAAGCGGACATTGCGATGATGCAATGTTCCAAACTTTCCAACTGAAGTCGGTACTCATTCCTGCGGTATACAAAAGTGCCGCAGCTTCTCCGAATACTCTTCCGGATGCGAGAATGACGCCTGTCATTATTCTCATCGATGCTGCCGGCAATATTACTTTTCTTATCGTTTCGAAGCGTGTCGCTCCGAGTGCAAAACTTCCTTGTTTGTAGTTGTCGGGTACTTCTTTGCATGCGTCATATGTGGTTGCGGTAATGAGAGGTATCGTAAATATCGAGACCGTCAATGCTCCCGACAGTAAGTTCCATTGAGTTCCTACGTACGTTACAAATGCAAAGTATCCGAAGAGTCCGACAACTATTGACGGTAGTGACGACAGTGTTTCTACCGCCATTTTCAAGATGCTTGAAATTTTTCCGGATGTAACGTATTCGGACATGTATATTCCCGAAAAAATTCCTATAGGAACAGATACGAAAAGTGAAAGCACGAGAAGGTATATTGTATTGAACAGTTGATTTCCTATACCCTTTTCCGTAAATGACAGTATTTCGGGTGAAAATACTTTTATTCCGTTATAGAGTACGTTTGCAAGAAATAATGCAAATACGACAACCGTTATTCCTGTAAATATTTTTATAATCGAAGTTGCAACATGATCCGTAATTCTGTTTCTTTTTATATTTCCGATTTTTATTTTTCCACTATGAACGGTTTTGTAAATTCCGATTGTTTCTTCCATCACTTGTTGTCCTTTCGGTGAAGCATATGAATGATTATTACGAAGAACATAGATATGCAAAATAAGAGTAATGCCATGGACCATAGTGCATAGCTGAGTTCTCCTCCTGCTGTTGCCCCTCCCATGTCGGATGCAATTGCCGTTGTAAGGTTTACCGCCGGTGATAAAATCGAGTCCGGTATTATTCTCATTTTTCCTATTACCATAGATACGGCAAGTGCTTCTCCGAATGCTCTCGTAAGTCCTAAAACAAATCCTGTCACTATACCGGATGATGCCGAGGGTATCAATATGCTGTAAATCATTTGCCAACGTGTGGCTCCAAGTCCGTAGGCGCCTTCAATATATTTCGGAGGTACATTTTTGAATGCATCGGCGATAACGGCTGTCACTGTAGGAAAAATCATCATCGCAAGTACGATTGATGCAGCAAGTACGGTTTGCCCTGTCGGAAGATTGAATATATCCCGTATAAACGGAACAAGTACCGTAAGTGCGGTCCAGCCATATACAACGGAGGGTATTCCGGCGAAAATCCCTATCATCGGTTTTATATATTTTTCTCCGTTCTTTTTATCCGTTACCGATATGTATAGTGCAGTTGCTATAGAAAACGGTGCAACCATAAGGACGGATGCAAGACATACTGCAACGGATCCTGTTATGAATACGCTTGCTCCGACTTTTCCTCCACCTAATTCCGTATCGGAAGGATTCCATGCCGATGAAAAAATAAATTCTCCGATTGTATGATTGAAATATGTAAAAAGCCGAGTTCCGTTCCACAAAAGACTTGCGGCTACCGCAATTGTCAATATCAGCAGTACCGATGCCGATACTGCCGATATATATTTTCCTAAATATTCACGTTTGAGCATATGTCACCAAATCAGCGTGAAACTTGCATTTTGCTTGTAATTCCGTATCCGAGTTCTTCAATTATTTTTCCGAATTCTTCAGATGTAAAGAAGTCGAGATAGTTTTTTACGGCACCTTTTGCTTCGCCTTTTGTATACATATGTTCGTATCCCCATACAGGATATTTTCCGTTATATGTGTTTTCAACTGTCGGTTCTACTCCGTCAATTGCAAGGACATTTACAAATTTACTGTTTCTTACATACGGCAATGCAACATATCCTATCGCTCCTTTTGTCTGCGATACATTTTCGATTAATGTTCCGTTGTCGTCGGTTTCCAAAGTTGCATTTGCAGTTTCATCCGTGCCGTCAAGTGCATACTTTGTAAAAAGCATTCTTGTGCCTGAGGTTTTCGGTCTTGTTATCAATACGATTTCTTCGTCCGGTCCTCCGACTTCTTTCCAGTTTTTTATTTTTGAGGTAAAAATACCTCTTAATTGTTCTTTTGTTATATTTTTCACGTCTTGATAAATATCTTTATTTACTACTGCCGCTACCGTTACTATGCAAACTTTATGATCTTGTAATTCTTTCGCTTTTTCGGAAGGAAGTTTCATTGAGGCATCTACGTCCGAATTTCCGATGTCTACACTGCCTTCGGAGACTTGTTTCAAACCTACTCCGGATCCGCCGGCATTAAGTATGATTGATACATCCGGATTTTTTTCTTTAAATGCGGAGGCCGCTTTTTTTGCGAGCGGCAATAATGCCGATGACCCCGATCCCGTAACGGTACTGCCTTTTTGCGTGCTTTCACCGCTTCCGCAACCGGCCAACAGTACGGATATTCCCAATGCCGCAACACTTGCTACCAACCATTTTCTTAATTTCATATAATTTCTCCTTTCATTTTCCAATTTCATTATTCCGATTTCATTATAAAAAGAGAATGTAAAATACTCGCATATCTTTTGTATAGTTTTTGTATAATAAAATGTTTTTTGTAATTTTTTTGTAAAATAAAAAAATGTATCGCTTTTTTTGCAATACATTTTTTTATTTTTATTCTGAAAGTCCCAATTCTTCTTCATACAAGTCTACTACTTGATTGAATGTTCCTTCGCTTTCACATTTCATGATTTCTCTTCTGAGTGCGGTCGCTTTCGGAAGTCCGTGAAAGTAGTGGCTTGCATGTGCACGCATTTCTCTGATTGCCGTATATTCACCTTTTTCTTTTACCAAATTTCCAAGGTGAGTTCTCGCCATTGAAAGTCTCATTTCCCAAGACGGTTCTTCTACCGTTTCTCCGCTTTCAAGATATGTATTTACCGCATTGAATATCCACGGGTTTCCCCATGCGGCTCTTCCTATCGCCACTCCTACGCAACCGGTTTCTTCCATCATTCTTTTTGCACTCGGTCCGTCCACTATATCACCGTTTCCGAATACGGGAATTTTTACCGCTTCAACAACTTTTCTTATTGCATCGAGGTCCGCTTTCCCGCTGTACATTTCTTCTCTTGTTCTTCCGTGTACGGTAATTGCTGCGGCACCTGCGGCTTCTACGGCTTTTGCAAGCTCGGGGGAGTTCAGATTTTCTCTGTCCCAACCTATACGCATTTTTACGGTAACGGGAACTTTTACGGCTTTTACCATTGCTTCGACTACTTTTGCGGAGTTGTCTATATCTTTCATCATCGAGCATCCGTCACCGTTTTTTACAACTTTTTGCATCGGACATCCCATATTTATATCTATTACGTCCGCACCGGCCTCTTCAACTTCTTTTGCAGCCAATGCCATTATTTCCGCTTGATTTCCGAAGAGCTGCAACGCTACCGGATGTTCGTCAGGTGCTATTTTCAGCATTTCTTCGGTTTTTTCATTTTTATAATAAAGTCCTCGTGAACTTACCATTTCGGCAGTCGTCATGGCTGCACCGTGTTTTCTTGCGATAACTCTGTATGCAAGGTCACTTACTCCTGCCATAGGCGCCAATACCGCCCATCCGTCCAACTTCACCGATCCTATTACCGGTTTTTTCATATCTGTATTTATTCCTCCACACGAATTATTTTAAAATTTCTTTTTGACGGTTTTACACTTTCGGAATTTTTTGCATATCCTATGCCTATCGCAATAACGGGCTTTATATCATTACCCAATCCGGATAATTTCAAATATTGCGCTTTTCTCCCAAATGTCCGACAAAACCTCTGAGTATTACCGAGCTCAATCCCAATTCGGTCGCTTTCAAGTGTATATTTTCGACAATTATTCCGCAATCGAAGTCAACCAGATTTTCTATCGCTTTTTCGGTTTCGCAAACGATTATTACAAGCGGAACTCCATATAAAGGATCTTTTTTCGCTCCCGATTTTATGCTCTCTTCAGTTATACTTTTCAAAATTTTTTCATCACTTATTGAAACAATTGCATACCCCTCATCATTGTGCATTCCTACGGGTACACGTATCGCCGCATTTAAAAGTTCATCTACCGTACTTGAAGGTATTTTTTTGTTTGTATATTCTCTTACGGTTTTTCTGTTTTCCAAAACTTTTTCAAATTCCATTATATACCGCCTTTTCAAAATTCTCTCATATTCTTTATTATGTCACGTTTTTTTACAAGTAACAAGCAAGCGTTTTACACCTTTGAAACAAACATTTTCATCAATTTTGTTGACATTGATTATTTTACATGCTATCATGATAAAAATTTACAAAGGAGGAACACATCATGAGAAACACATGGAATACAATTACAATTTGCTGCTGTTGTACCTGCATGGTTTGTTGCTGCCATGTTTCTTTTGCGTGTGCTCCTGTCGATCGAATAGGTACAATTTTGTAACGATATTTTTGCATATTTGTCATCAAAGGCGGGAATGCACTTCCCGTCTTTTTTTGTTGTTTGAAAAGGAAAATAAAATGGATACTGTTTATATTTTCAAATATCTTCACTTGTTTGTCGATGCAGGTTTGACGACATTGAGAATTGCTTTTTTCGGAATTGTGCTTTCTCTTTTATTCGGACTTTTTATAAGTGTAATACGCTACAAAAAAGTTCCGGTAATTTCACAAATATGCAAGTTTTACATAGAGCTTTCGAGAAATACTCCTCTGCTCGTGCAATTATTTTTTCTCTACTTCGGTCTTCCTAAAGCGGGAATACATATTTCCGGTGAAAATTGCGCACTTTCAGGACTTGTATTTTTGGGAGCAAGTTACATGGCGGAAACGTTTCGAAGCGGATTGGAATCTGTTGCAAAATCTCAAATCGAATCTGCGGCGGCATTGGGAATGGGTGAGTATCAAATTTTCCGTTTCGTTATTATTCCTCAAGCAGTCTCGGTTTCGATTCCTTCCGTTTGTGCAAACATAATTTTTCTTATAAAAGAAACTTCGGTTTTCAGTGTTTGTGCAATTCCCGATCTTATGTATGTGGCAAAAGATTTAATAGGTCTTTATTACAAGACCGATGAAACTTTATTCATGCTCGTTATTGCATACTTAATTATTTTATTACCCGTTTCTATAATCGCTTATTTATTGGAAAGGAAGACGCTATGGATTTATCGGAATTAAATTTTCTGTTTGAAGGTGTGAACGGTTTGAGATTACTTCAAGGTTTGGGAACTACTTTGATGATTTCATTGCTTTCGGTAGCAGGCTCTTGTATATTGGGACTTTTTGTCGGATTGATAATGACTTTGAAAAATCCGTTTATACAATTGCTTTCGAAATTTTATCTCGAGTTCATGCGTATAATGCCGCAGCTTGTACTTCTTTTTATCGCATATTTCGGAATTGCAAAAGCATTTAATATACACATTTCGGGGTTCATCGCTTCATTGACAGTTTTCATTTTATGGGGCATGGCGGAGATGGGCGACCTTGTACGTTCGGCAGTGGAGTCGATACCTGAAAATCAATATGAAAGTGCGGCAGCTCTCGGTTTTTCGAAATTTCAAATGTATCGTTTCATAATTATTCCTCAAGCTGTCGGATTTCTTCTTCCTCCGGCAATAAACTTGTTTACACGAATTATAAAAACAACTTCGCTTGTAGTTATGATCGGAGTTGTGGAAGTTCTCAAAACGGGACAGCAGCTTATAGAAGCAAATCGCTATACTTCACCCGATGCGGCACTTCCCATGTACGGTTTGATATTTTTCCTTTATTTCTTCTCTTGCTGGCCTCTTTCAAAATTATCTTCTTATTTGGAAAAGAAACGGAGCGGCAGATATGCAAAATAAAATATTGCTTTCAATAAAAAATTTAAAAAAGAATTTCGGCGAAAATACCGTTTTAAAAAATATTTCCCTTGATGTAAAAGAAGGTGAAGTAATCGCTGTAATAGGTCCTTCCGGTTGCGGAAAATCCACTTTTCTGCGTTGTATAAACGGACTTGAATTTATAGACGACGGTTCTATATACCTTGATGACGAATGTATTTCCGACGGTTCGATTTCAGGTAAATATGTGCGTCAACGTATCGGAATGATTTTCCAAAGTTATGACTTGTTCAATCATATGAAAGTTTTACAAAATATTATGCTTGCTCCGGTGGAAGTACAAAAAAGAGATAAAAAAGAAGTAAAACGTGAGGCTCTTGAATTGTTGGAGCGTGTACACCTTTCGGATAAAGCCGATGCATGGCCTTCTCAATTGTCCGGCGGACAAAAGCAGCGAATTGCAATTATTCGTGCATTGATTATGAATCCTAAGTTGGTACTTATGGATGAAATTACCGCTTCTCTCGATCCTGAAACCGTAAGTGAAGTTTTACAGTTTGTAACTGAACTTGCAAAAAGCGGAATGACAATGATTATAGTTACTCACGAATTGTCTTTTGCAAAAGCGGTTGCAGACCGAATACTATTTTTCGATAAAGGTCTGATTTCCGAGGAAGGTACACCGGATAAAATTTTCAATCACCCCGATAAGGAACGTACAAAACAATTTCTCACATCCGGTTTTTAAATTTATACAAAGAGGAGTTCACTATGAAAAAAATTACAATGTTTTTAATGGCAATCTTTTCGATTTTGGCATTGACTTTTGCCTCAGGCTGCGCATCAAATTCGGAAACGGAATCAAAACCTTATCGCTCCATCGCAGAAATTAAAAAGAGCGGAGAATTGATAATAGGTGTTTTCAGCGACAAAGCTCCGTTCGGATATATAGACAAAAACGGTAATTACCGAGGATATGATATTTATTTTGCAGAACGTCTTGCAAAAGATTTGGGAGTGAAGCCCAAGTACATTTCTCTTGAACCGGCAAACCGTACCGAATATGCAAAAACAGGAAAGGTAGATATAATTCTTGCAAATTTCACTGTGACAAAGGAACGTGCCGAGCAAGTGGATTTCGCACTTCCATATATGAAAGTAGCAATAGGTGTGGTTTCACCCAAAAATCAAAACATTACATCTGTCGAACAGTTGAAAGGCAAAAAATTGATTGTCGCAAAAGGAACTACTGCGGAAACTTATTTCACTGAAAATCATCCTGAAGTAGAATTACTCAAATTCGATCAATATTCCGAAACTTACAACGCTTTGCTCGACAAAAGAGGCGATGCATTTTCTACCGACAACACCGAAGTGCTTGCATGGGCCATGAAAAATCCCGAATACAAAGTGGGTATTACACATTTGGGAAAAGATGAAGTAATTGCACCTGCGGTGCAGAAAGGCAATAAAGAGCTTCTCGATTATATAAATAATGAAATAAAAGAATCGGCAAAGGAAAATTTCTTCCACAAAGATTATGAGGAAACACTTGCTCCGGTTTACGGAAGCTCCGTAAATCCCGACGATCTTGTAATCGAAGACGGAAAATTGTAATACAAAAGGCGACTTCAGTCGCCTTTTTTTATACACCGAGTATATCCAATATTTGAGATAAATTTTTCTTTCCGAAATGTATTTCTTCTCCGTTTATTATCATACAAGGTACACTCATTATATTGTACTTTTCACGCATTTGCGGATAGTACTGCAAATCATGCACGTCAACAGTTACATTCGTATTTTCGGAAGCTATACGCTGAGCGGCAGCTACCAAGTCAGGACACATCGTACATGAAAGTGAAACTGCAATCTGTATTTTCACGGATTTCTTTATATTCGCAATACGTTTACTTGCTTCTTCACCTATATTTTGTCCCGGACCTGCCACATTGTACATTGCAAGTACAAATGAATTGAACTCGTGTCCGCCGGGTATACCGTGAAATCTCAATCCTCTGTCCGTACCGTCTTTGTCACATATGGAAATCATGTATCTTTCGCTTTCTTGTGATACCGGAACAAATTCGGATTTTATCTTTTCGCAAAGAGATGTTATTTCATTTACAATTTTTGTGTTTTCTCTCGAAACCTTGCTGTCATCGGTATATACACGAAGTACAATTTGATTTTCAAATTTATCGAATACCGGCACAAGTGCTTTACGCATATTATCATCCAAAAAGGCATTTGAAGATGCTTTCGGTACATTTTTCTCTTCAACATTTTGAATTTTCGGCTTTACGAAAGTTCTCTCCAAATTTAGTTTGCGATACTGAATGCCCAAAT
The DNA here is from genome assembly GCF_947090205.1 of Dialister micraerophilus. Taxonomy (NCBI): domain Bacteria; kingdom Bacillati; phylum Bacillota; class Negativicutes; order Veillonellales; family Veillonellaceae; genus Dialister; species Dialister micraerophilus. The sequence continues at coordinate 41,004 of NZ_CAMUNF010000008.1, read as the reverse complement.
ATTTTTCGGCACTTGTCGCAGCAATTGCACCGTCGGATACGGCGGTAACAACCTGTCTTAAATTCTTTATACAAATATCTCCGGCGGCATACACACCTTTTATATTCGTTTCTTGATTACGATCGGTTACCACATAGCCCTGTGCATTCAATTCCAATAAACCTTTTACGAGTGAATTTTCCGGTTCATATCCGATGAATACGAATACTCCGAAAAAGTCTTTGTCGAATGATTTATATGCAGTTTCTTTTTCGGTTACATTGTTTTTCAATACAACTTTACGAATTGAATTATCTCCCTGAACCGATTTGAGTCGAGTATTGTACATTACGGTAACTTTGGGATGATTTATCAATTCTTCAACTTCCGCAGATGAAATCGAGAATTTATCTCTGCGAACTACCACGGTAATGCTTTTTGCATAACGTGTCAAAAACAATGCTTCTTCTACGGCGGAAAATCCTCCACCGATTACAAATATATCCTTATCGGTAAAAAATTCTCCGTCACATGTCGCACAGTAAGCCACACCATGACCGCGGAATTCATCTTCACCTTCAAACTCCGCTTTCTTGGGATGAGCACCTGCTGCATATATGACACTCAAAGCTTTGAAACTTCCCACATCGGTATGTACAACTTTGTAATCACCCTCAAGCTCAAGCTTGTTTACTTTTGAAATTAAAAATTCCGCACCGAAATTTTCAGCCTGAACTTTCATCTGTTTTGTAAGAGTCGCACCGTCAGTTTTTACAACTCCCGGATAATTTACTATATCCGAAGTAATTGTAATTTGTCCGCCGATAGTTTCCTTTTCGACAACAAGTACCTTGAACTGCGCTCTCGCCATATAAATAGCGGCAGAAAGCCCCGCAGGCCCTCCACCGACTATTATTGCATCATATAACTTTTCCATTCACAAGTACCTTTTAAAGTTTACCGGACAAATCAAAGGAAGGTTTCAAAGTATCATCACCTGGTTCCCACTTTGCCGGACAAACTTCATCACCGTGTTCGTAAACGAACTGTGCCGCCTGTACCTTACGAAGAAGTTCATCGGCATTACGTCCGATATTATCCGCACTTACTTCATACAATACGACCTTTCCCTCCGGATTGATTACAAATGTACCACGTTCCGCCATTCCGTCACTTTCCACGTAAACATCGAAACTCTTTGCCAAATTTCCGTTGGGATCTGCAAGCATTGTGTATTCAACCTTGCCTATTCTGTCGGAACTTTCATGCCAAGCCTTGTGAACATATTCACTGTCACAAGAAACTGAATAAATTTCACAACCCATTTTCTTGAATTCGTCATACTTGTTCTGCAAATCTTCCAATTCTGTCGGACATACAAATGTGAAATCTGCCGGATAAAAGAAAAGTACACTCCACTTACCCTGCAAATCCTTGTCCGTTACAACCTTGAATTCACCTGTCTGATATGCGTTTACCTTAAATTCTGCAATGCTCTTTCCTGCCATTGACATAATTAATTCCTCCTATGTTAAATAAATCTATATTTATTTTTTTCGTTTTAGCGTCTTTATTATAGCAAGCATATCTAAAAAAGTCAATTCAATATAAATTCAAATCCGACTTTCAATTCAAAAACGAAAACGACAAACTCAAAAGTTTAAAATTCCAAGTACGAACTCCCATTTCATTTCAAATTTTGCTGCAAACACATCGGACTTGCAGTTGCATTTCGGTGCAACTTTTTTGTATCTCATTTATAATATAAATTAATGAAATATTTTTTATAGAGGAGATTTTATGTCACTAAAATTCATTTTCGGACTTTCAGGCTCGGGCAAAACCGCACGCTGCTGCAAAGAAATATTCGAATACACACAAAACAAAGATTCAAGTGCGTACTTTATCGTACCCGATCAAAGCACATACACAACCGAATACATTCTTGCACAAACATTTCCCGAAGGCGGATTTACAAATGTAACGGTTACAGGATTTTCACGACTTGCGTACGAAATTTTTCGTGAAGTAAAAACACGTAAACACGATGCAATTTCAAAATTGGGACAAGACCTCGTTTTAAGTCTTATATTGAGTGAAGAGAAAAATAATCTTTCCGTACTTTCTCAAATGTCATCTCAACCTAAATTTATAAAATCTTTAAAAGATATTTTTCATCAATTCAACAGTTCCCTCATAACTGAAGAAATGCTCGAAAATGCGGCAAAAAAAGAAAAAGACTCTCACTTGGGAAAAAAACTCGACGATTTGCACCTTCTTTTCAAAAAATATCATGAATATCTCACAAACCGTTTTTCTTACAACGGTGAAATTTTTGATTTGCTTGCAACTGAAATATCTAAATCGGACTCTATAAAAAAATCTGCAATATGGATAGACGGATACCACGGATTTACACTTCAAGAAATGAAAATAATTTCGGCACTTGTAAAAAACGCAAAAAAAGTGACAATTACACTCCCCTTTGAATCTACCGAGCAGGCAATACAAAATCCTCTTTTCATGAAACCTTCGGAAACATGGAGAATACTTTCAGAAAATGAAAAAACATCGGATGCGACAATACTTACAACGCTGCATAGATTTCAATCAAGCCGCATACGCTCGCTGGTAAAACACGGATTTGAAACGACACCTTACGAATGTCGTGAAAAAGAAGAAACCGACGGCGGAATATATCCGTCATCGGCAGCGGACAGATCTGTCGAGGTAGATTTTATCGCAAGAAAAATACTCACACTCGTACGTGATAAAAAATTACGCTACAGAGATATAACAGTACTTTTGAGAAACCCCGAATTGTATACGGACTTAATCGAAAGAATATTCAAAAAATATGAATTACCCGTTTTCATAAACAAAAAAGACACAATGAACAATCATCCGCTTATAGTGTCGGTAACGGGACTTTTGGAATTTCTCACCGCACAGGCAAGCAGAAAAAATTCCGGATACTCAAGACATATTTTATTTCCGATACTCAAAACCGGACTTTTGAAAAATTTCCCGCCGGAAAAAGTAAACAAACTTGAAAATTACATAATCAAAAACGGAATAAGATTTTTCCAATGGGATAAAGAATGGAATTATCGAACGGTAAAAGACATAGACAATCCGGAAAACGAACTTTCCGAGAATGAAAAATCCGAAAACGAAGAGGCAAACAGCTGCAGAAAAAAACTTCTCGAAACGCTCGGAAATCTTGAAAAAGAATGGAACACCAACACCTCGGTAAAGGAACGTTGCCGCATACTTTACGAATGGCTCGTTTCTCAAAATATACCTCAAATACTTGCAGAACGTGACAAAATCGAATTTGAAAAAACACAAAAAAAGCCGCACATTCAGGCGTGGAAAAAATTCATCTCACTTTTGGACGAACTTGTAAATATCGCAGGAGAAGACACACTTCCCGAAGAATATTTCATGAACGTTTTGAAAAGCGGACTTTTCAACTTGTCATTTGCAACCATACCCGACACATTGGACCACATTACCGCAACTTCCATAAGCAGAGGCTACCACATGGAAAGCACAGCAGTATTTATCCCCGGAATGGCAAACGGAGAATTTCCGAAAGACATTGAAAATACAAACTTCATAACGGAAGCAGAAAGAAAACATCTTGCAAAGGAAAACACACTTACACTCGGAAACGACTTTGTATTTAACATATACGAGGAACAATTTTACACATACCTTGCATTGACACGTGCAAAAAAATACATGTACATCTCGTATCCGAAAACGGACTCGGAAAACAAACCTTTGGAGCCGTCATTCATTTATAAAAAAATAATTTCTCTGAATTACGCACACAAAGAGGAAATTGCCGACAGACCCACCTACGACACAAAAGATATGACATTCTTCTCAAATCCCAAGCAGGCGATAACACTTCTGCCGGAAATTTTAAGACAGGGACTTCCGGAAAAAAACAGCTTCTGGACATATCTCAAAAATTGGGCGACACAATCGCATAACGAATACGCCGAACTTTTTTACGATCAACAAAAAAGTTTTAAATACAACTCGACTGCAAGCACGCTGTCGCAAGACATAGTGAATAAACTTTTCAAACCGTACGGAAAATTTTACGGTTCAATTTCACAATTGGAAGAGTATCGTTCATGCCCGTATAAATATTTCCTCAACAGAGGACTGAAACTGAGCGACCGTCAAGACGGACGGATACAAAACATCGACTTCGGAAACTACCTTCACTCGGGACTTAAACGTTTCGGAAATCTTTTATCGTCAATGAACAAAACATGGAAGGACCTGAGTGATGATGAAATAGACGCTTTCTCAAATCAAATTTCTTCAATAATTACACCGCTTGTTGCACACGGAACACTCACCTCGGACGCAACAAACGCATACACACATCGACTTTTGAATATGACATTCAAAAAATCAATAAAACAATTCAAAAACTGGAGCGAAAACAGCGATTTCAAAACAACGGACTTGGAACGTGAATTCAAAATAAATATAAAAGCCGATGACAAAGATACGTTTACGCTGCGTGGAAAAATAGACAGAATAGACTCATATACAACGGAAACATCACAATGCGCACTTGCGGTATGCGACTATAAAACGGGTATACAGTCAATAGACTTGCAAAGCATAATCTCAGGAATAAAACTTCAACTTGTTACATACATGCTGGCAATGATAAAAGAAAATCCCGAAAAAAATATTATTCCGACAGCACTCATGTACATCTATCTGTCAAACGATGCGGAAAGCTTCAAAAGCGCTCCGCCTGACGGAATACCCGCAAAAGAAGAAACATCGGCATGCGACGGATTTTACCTTTCGGATGCAAATCTGCTCACAAAGCTGGATAAATGCATCGAAGATAAAGATTCGAAAACAAAAAAACATATAAACGTAACACTGAACAAAACCGGAACACTGAGAGCAAATCAAAACACACTGACACCTCAGGAAATGGAAAACCTTACAAAAGCCGTAGAGCAAAAACTCATAGACCTTTACAAACAAATTTCACAAGGAAATATAAGTATCTCACCGATACTCTACGACAAATACACAGCATGCAACTATTGCCCGTACAAAAGCATATGTCGATTCGACATCGCACTCAAAAACAAGTACAACTTTGTAAACAAACTGAAAAACAACGAAGTAAAAGAAATATTAAACGAGAAAGGAAATGACAAATGAGCGACAAAAAATGGACCTCGTCACAAAGCGAAGCACTGAAATCGAGAAACTGCAACCTTCTTCTTTCTGCAGCTGCCGGAAGCGGAAAAACAGCCGTACTCGTAGAACGCATCATACGAAGAATAACCGACCTTGACGATCCGACAGACGTAACCGACCTTCTCGTACTCACATTCACAAAAGCCGCCGCATCGGAAATGAAATCCCGTGTAACAATCGCACTCAACAACGCACTGTCAAAAGCCGCAAAAGAACATAACGAAAAACTGGTAATGCACCTTCATAAACAAATAGCACTCATGTCGGGAGCGCAATTTTCCACACTCGACTCATTCTTTCTCGGTATAGTACGACAATACTTCTACCTCATAAACATTCCGCCGGACATATCAATAATCAACAACCAAAAAGAACTCTACCTCATGCAGCAGGAAATACTCTCGGAAATACTCGAAAAATACTATTCATCAAACGACAAAGACTTTCTGAACTGTGCAGACATGTTCGCCGGAAAATTCAGAGACACAAAACTGAAAGAAATAATATTGAAACTCTACACATTCTCATGCTCGATGCCGTTTCCCGAAGAATGGTTGAATTCACTTTCAACTCCATACAAACTTGAAAATGCAACAAACATAGACGACCTTCCGTACACAAAAATAATATTGACCCACCTTCACAACCTTGCAAAAGAATGGGAAGACAACTACCGTATAATGTTCAACCTCATAGAAAAAGAAAAAGCGCTTATGAATTACACCGAAACACTCAGTGAAGAACTGGCGGCGATAAGCATACTTTGCAATGCAAAAACATGGAAAGAATGGCACGAAACTATAAATAAGATAACATTCAGAAGCTTAAAACCCGTAAAGAAAACTCAAGCGGAAAACCCCGAAGCACTTGAAATATACAAAACAACAATACTGAGTGCACGCCAAAACATAAAAAAGAAATTAACGGAAATATCCGCCATGTACTTTGCGATAGACGAAGCACGCTGGATAGAAGAAATGAAAAAAACCTGTCCTACAATAGAAATACTCTCAAAAATCACAACGGAATTTTACAATGAATACCTGAAAAGAAAACAAAAAGAAAGTACAATGGAATTTTCCGACACCACGCACTATGCACTCAACATACTCATAAAAAAACACAAACTTGAAAACGGAAAACAAGAAATCGAACTCTCCGAAGCCGCAAAAGAACTTCAAAAAAAATACAAAGAAATAATGATAGACGAATACCAAGACACAAACTCCATACAAGAACTGATAACAACACTCATATCAAACGGCCGCAACCTCTTCATGGTAGGAGACCTCAAGCAAAGCATTTACCGTTTCAGAATGGCGGATCACACAATATTTCTCGACAAATACTCCACATTCACAAAAGATGAAAACGCAAAAAATCGCCTGATTGTACTGAACAAAAACTTCAGAAGCGATCATGCGCTCCTGTCGTCAATCAACTACATATTCAGACAAATAATGAACCCTGAAATATTGGAGCTGAGCTACAACGATGATGAAGCGCTGCATGCCGGAAGACTGCAAGAAACGCCGCCGGATACATACATAGGAAACAAAGAACACGGATCCGTTTCGATAAACATAATAAACAACAAAGAACTCGAAGAAAAAATCAGCGACGGGGACAAATCTCAAATCGAAAACGGAGAAACCGAAATAAGATACATCGCAGAAGAAATAAAAAATATAATAAACAACGAACTCACAGTAACAAACCCGGACGGTACGTATCGCAAAGCGGAATACAAAGACATCGCAATACTTGCACGCTCACTTTCAAAAAAAGCATCACTCTTTTTGAAAATATTCAACGAATACAACATACCGGCAGCAACACAAAACGATGACAACTTCTTGGATTCGACAGAAACGAAAATACTTCGTGCATTACTCGAAATCATCGACAACCCCTACAGAGATTTGCCGTTGGTTGCAGTGCTGCGTTCATACTTTGCGAACATGGACGAAACGGAATTTGCAAAAATAGCAATCGCAAAAAACGAACTGAAAACACAAACATGGTGGGAAACATTACCGCTTACCGAAAAATACGTAAGCGAGAAAACATTTGAAAAAATAAAAAAATTCATCGAAAAATACAATAACTGGAAAGACTACTCACTAAACAACAGCATATCCGAACTCCTTCAACACATACTTGAAGAAACGGGATACATGACATACATAAGCGGACTTGCAGAAGGAACATTCAGAAAATCTCACATAGAAAACTTCTACAAACTTGCACTCGACTTTGACGAAAAAGAAAAAAACGGACTATACAGATTTCTCTACATGCTCGAAAAACTCACCGAAGAAGGCCGTACACCGGAAGGAAAATCAATAAAACCGGAAACAAATGCAGTACAAATCATGACAATACACAAAAGCAAAGGCCTCGAATACCCCATAGTATTTCTTGTAAACTGCAACAAAACATTCAACGAAACGGACTACAAAACATCATACATCACACACAAAACGATGGGACTGGGACTTCACTACTACAGCAAAGAACACATCGCACACTGGCCCACGCTGTATTGGTACGCAATAAAAGAAGACTCAATACGCTCCAACAAAGCCGAAGAAGCAAGACTCCTATACGTTGCAATGACACGAGCAAAAGACAAACTCTACATAACCGGAACAACAAAAGACTTTCTCAAAGATCTTGAAAAATGGACAATATCACTAAACGAAAACTCAAGCAACACATCCCCCGCACTGCTTGAATCACACATAATAAGCACCGCCAAAAACTACCTCGATTGGATAATGCCGGCAGTCATGGGACACAAAACACTATACCAAGCATGGAACATGGTAAACACTCAACCCAAAATACAAAAAGATGCACCGACCGACCAATCAAACTACACACTGAAAAGCATATCGGCAATAAACTACCTTCCGCCCGAAATCAAAAGAAAATACGCACAAACAAACGAACAACAAAACACAAAAGAAAATACGGAAGAAAATGCACTCGAATTCTTCAAACCGGAAAACGACACAACCGTCCCCGACCGGCTCAACAGACAACTCACATGGACATACCCATACCCGCAAGCAACAAAAACACCCGTAAAACTTACAGCCACACAAGCGGTCGCAATGAAAAACCTGGAAGAAAACCGGTGGACGGAAGAAAATGACAACGACACCGTACTGGTAACGGAAATTGACGAAACGAAAGAAAACGAAACCACAAACGAAAACGAAATCCCGCCGGAATTTAGAGCGGAACCGGAATTCATGCAAGAAAGCAAACCGATTACAGGAACAAGCTACGGTACACTCATGCACAAAACAATGGAACTCTTACCATTTGAAAAACTTGAAAACGAAACTGAAATAAAAGACGAAATAACAAAACTGAAAAACAACAACTCAATAACGGACGAAGAATACGAAATACTCACACAAAAAGGAAAACATTCACCCGTAACAAAAATAATGACATTCATAAAAAGTCCGCTCGGAAATGAACTAAAAAACGCAAGCGAAATAAAAAAAGAAATGCCGTTCTCAATACTTCTACCGGCAGACGACTTCTACAAAAACTGTGAAAAAGGCGAAAAAATATTCATGCAAGGTATCATAGACTGCATGTTTGAAACGGACGGAAAAATAACAATCATAGACTACAAAACCGACAAAACGAAAAACGAAGAAAAACTAATAAATCACTACAAAACCCAACTTCAAATCTACGCAAACGCAGCAAGCAAAATTCTGAAAAAAGAAATAAAAAACATCTACATATGGTCCTTCTCAATGGGTAAAGCAATAAAAATACCGATGAAGTAATAAAAATCCGACATAAAAAAATGTCGGATTTTTTATTCCATATAAAGATATGTTTTTAAATTTAAGAAACGAAAAAACGATACGTGCAAAAGCACATACCGTTCTTCGTATTTAATGAGTAAAACAAAATGAATAAAAAAATTTTTACTCAAAAAATAAATAAAATATTAAACTTTAAAGGATGTTTCAATTATATAGCAATAAAAACGATATTTCAATAACCAGTTTTTAATTTTTCATCGGCTTGAATGAATTTTCAAAATATTTTTGCAAGCAAAAAGCATGATTTCCGTGTTGGAATTTCATGCTTTGTTTTTGAAGTATTTTTTTATGAAGGGTATTTTTTTCGCTTTGATTTCTTTTCCTTCCAAGTAATCGAGTATGTGACCTTTTCCGTCAAAGTTTATTTTTATTTTGTATGCACACAGGAGTTGTTTTCGTTCTTTGTATGTTTTGTTTATTGTTTTGTTTCCATATTTGTCATCGCCCAAAATCGGGTAGCCTATGTATGAGAGTTGGCTTCTGATTTGGTGTGTTCGTCCTGTGATGAGTTCACATTCTACAAGCGAGAGTCCGTTTTCGGTTTTCAGACATTTGTAGTTCATTGTTGCGGTTTTGGATCCTTTGCAGGGTTTTTCGTAGATGTATACTTTGTTGTTTTTTGCGTCTTTGAATAGTTGGTGTTCAAGTTTTCCGCTTTTCTTTTTCATTGTTCCCGTTGTTACGCACAGGTAGTATTTTTTTATGTTTCTTTCTTTTATAGCTCTGTCGAGTATTACTCGTGCGTGCATGTTTTTTGCAAATATTACAAGTCCTATTGTGTTGAGGTCTATTCTGTGTACGGGGTATGCTTCCGGTTCGTTTTTTTCTTTGAGGTATTCGTTTATTTCGTCATGCAGCGTTTTTTCTTCTTTATTTGTCGTGTCGTTGCACAGTATTCCTGCTTCTTTTTCCGCTATGATTATGTTTTCGTCTTCATAGTTTATACTGAAGTGTATTTTTTCTTTTTCGTTTTTGTTTTTGTTTTCGATGTATGAGGTTACAATGTCTCCGGTTTTGAGTTTGTAGTTTCCGCTTTCTTTTTTACCGTTGACTTTTATTTTGTTTTTTTTGAGTGATTTTATGAAGATGAAGTGAGGTATTTTTTCTTTTTCTTTTATGTAGTTGTCGAGTCTTTTTCCGTTTTTGTCGGGTGTTATTTTGTATTCTCTCATATTTTCCTTTTTTGTTTTTATAGTTATATTTTTTGTGTTGTGTTACAATATACCCATATTTTAATAAGGAGTTTTTTACATGATTAATGAAAAGGTTATTATTTTTACATCGCCTGACGGCAATGTCGATATAAAGATAGACAGCAGCAATCGTATGAAAACTATTACGTCTTTGTCCGCTGCCATGTGCGGTGCTTTCAATCTTGCGGGTGAGCATGAGAAGGAAGTTTTGAGTACTATTTCCAAGATTGCATTGCAACAGTTACATGATTACGGTGATGACGGTCTTTTGTCCGAGTCGGATTTTCAGTAATCAGTTTTTTACCATTTTCAGAAATTCGGCTCTTGTTTCATAGTTTTCTTTAAATATCCCGGATGACGCTATCGTTTCGGTAACGGCTCCGGGTTTTTGTATGCCTCTTGCGGTCATACAGGAGTGTTCTCCCGATATGTGTACGATTACGTCTTCGGATTTTGTTATTTTTTTCATTATTTCTCTTATGTCGGTGCCTATTCGTTCTTGTATTTGAAAGCGTTTTCCTACGGCATCGGCTATTCTTGCCATTTTGGAGAGTCCTATTACTCTTCCTTTCGGTTTGTATCCGATTGATACTTTCATGTTGTACATTATCGCTATGTGGTGTTCACAGTGCGAGAATATCGGTATTTGTTTTACTATTACTATGTCGTTTTCTGTCGTTTCGAATGTTTTGTCGAATTTTTTTGCTATTTCATCGTTTGTTATTCCTACATACGCAAATTGTTCTTGTATCATTTCGGCAAAACGTTTCGGCGTTTCGAAGAGTCCTTCACGTTTCGGGTCGTCTCCTATAGCTTCTATCAAAAGTTTTGCGGCTTGTTCAAGTTTTTCTTTGTTCATACTCCTCTTGCCTCCGGATTCCATATAATTTTGTGCAGTTGCACTTGTACGCATACGTTTGTCATTTTGTGATCTTTTACGTAGTTTACGAGTTCGACGGGTTTTATTTTTCCCCATACGGGGCTTACGTAAAATCTGGGTTGTTCTGCGTTATTGTACTTTATTTTTATTATTTTTCTCATATCTCCCAGGTCCGTCAAATCTCCTACAACAAATTTAAGTACGTCGTCTTTGTTCAATTTTTCAAAGTTTTCTTCTATCATGTGTTGTTTCATTCCGCTGCCGGTACATTTGAAGTCCATCGTATAGAAGAGGTTGGGCGGTCTTTTGTCGAATAACGGTATCGAGCCGCTTGTTTCTATATTTATTTCATAGCCTTCTTTTCCGAGTGTTTCGCATATGTTTTGAAGGGGGTGAAGCATCGGTTCTCCGCCCGTAAATGTAATTTTTTTCCACGGATATGAGTGTATTTTTTCAATCAGTTCTTTTTCACTTAAAATTTCTTTTGTGTCTTTCAGTGTAAGTGCATAAGATGTGTCGCAGTATGTGCAGCGAAGGTTGCATGATGCAAGTCTTACAAATATTGCCATGTATCCTGTGCGTTTTCCTTCTCCTTCTATGCTGTCGAATATTTCTACGATATGAAAACCGCCTTTTATCGTTCCGTTATTTTTCATATGTTGCAATATTTCCTTCAGTTTCCTGTACTGATACTTTTATGCAGTTGGGAATTTGGTCGCAAAGCCATTTTGCTATGTTTTCCGCAGTCGGGTTCATGGATCCGATTACTTCATTTACTACATTGTGATCGAGTCGGTTTACAACTTTTTTTATGTCGGTAAAATCCACTACCATTCCATGTTCGTTCAATGTTTCGCTTTGTACGGTTATTGTCACTATCCAATTGTGTCCATGAAGTTTTTTACATTTGCTTTCGTAGTCAAGTTTCAGAAAGTGTGCTCCGCTTATTTCCATTCTTTTTGTTACAGTATACATTTTTATGCCTCCAATGCCGGATCTTTTACTCCGTTTTCTTCAAATGCTTTTTGTCTGTCTATACATGTTCCGCATGTTCCACAGGGTTTTTCTCCGCCTTCGTAGCAGCTCCATGTGAGTTCGTACGGTGTTTTGAGTTTCAGTCCGGTTGCTACTACTCCTGCTTTGTTTGTATTTGCAAAAGGAAATACGAGTTTCACTTTTTCATATGTTCCTATCATAATTGCATCGTTCATCGATTTCAGAAATTCTTCGCTGCAGTCCGCATATGCGTTTCCTGCCGCATCATCTGCGTGTGCGCCTATGTAAATTCCCGTTTCTTCATTTTCAAATATACTTGCCGCAAGACTTGCAGCTACCGACAACATGAGTCCGTTTCGAAACGGTACGTATGTTGCGACTTTCCCGCTGTTTTCTCTTACTTGTTCTTCGTAGCTTGCGTGTTCTATTTCTTTTGTTGATTTTGCAAGCAGCGGACAATTTGAGTATTGCAGAACTTGCGCCAAGTTGAATTCATAGTGTTTAAGATTGTAAAATTGTGCAACTTTTCTTGCACATTCCAATTCTTTTTCGTGTTTTTGTCCATAAAAAATAGAGGCTGTAGCGACATTTTCTCTGCCGAGTTTGTCTACGGCGACAGATATACATGTCGTTGAGTCTACTCCTCCGCTTGACAGTATAATTGCTCTTTTCATTTTTTACCTCCGGTTTTTTTAGGTTGGTTTTCAGAAACAACCATATTAGTGCATTATAACATATGCTTTTTCATTTACCAATCTATAAGTTGTAATGCTTTTTCAAGTTGGTAGAATGTTTTTCCGTCCCACAGAGTATCTTGGGTGAGTTTGTCCAGACAGATGTTTTCATCTTCATCTTCAACGTAGTATACGCATTCTATAAATTCTTCAAACGGTTCTTTTGTGCGTCTGTATTTTTCGATGCTTATCGAGTAAGTATTTCTTGCCGGATGATAAATAACTCCCGAAAAGCGGTATATGCAACTTTTGTATCTTACGCTTGCTTCGCCGTCAAGCATCGAGTCTATAAATTCATCTGCATTTATACCTTGCATTCGTTTTCTCCTTTGTTTTCCCTTTGTTTTTCTTTTTATATTATATCCTTTATTTTTAATTTTTTAAATATATCTTCTCTTTTATTCAAGTTATATTTTCATTCGAGTTTTTATTTTTCAATTTTATAAAGTTACATATTTTGCTGCATTTCATAAAAAAAAGTATTCATTTTATCGTAAAAAACAAATGAATACTTTTTGTTTGTTGTTACTGCATATCCGCATTGTGATATACTTCTTGAACGTCGTCGATTTCTTCCAATGCTTCTATCATTTTCTGCATTGATTCGGCTTTTTCTCCGTCCAAGCTTACCGTGTTGTCGGGAATCATGGATACTTCAGAAGATTCGACTTCGATGCCTTCTTTTTCAAGTGCTTCCGATACCGCTATGAATGCGTCCGGTTCGGTTATGATTTCGTATACTTCTTCGTGTGCCTGTACGTCTTCGGCGCCGGAGTCGAGTGCAAGAAGCATCAGTGTGTCTTCGTCTGCTACCTCTTTATCTACTATAATGATTCCTTTTTTCTTGAACATCCAACCTACACAGCCCGGTGTTCCTATACTTCCGCCATGATGTGTGAACGCATAACGCACATCCGCAGCTGTACGGTTTTTGTTGTCGGTGCTGCATTCAACTATTATTGCAACTCCGCCCGGTCCGTATCCTTCGTAGGACATTTCTTCAAATCCTTCGCCGGATGTGGCTCCTACACCTTTTGCTATGGCACGTTGAATATTTTCTTTCGGCACGTTGTTTTGTTTTGCTTTGGTCAATGCCAATTTCAAACGCATATTTCCGACCGGATCACCACCGCCCATACGTGCCGCAAGGGTAATTTCTTTTGAAATTTTTGTAGTAATTCTAGCTCTTAAAGCATCTGCCTTGCCTTTTTTATGCTTTATGTTGGCCCATTTTGAATGTCCGGACATATTGTTCCTCCTTTTGAATCACAAGGATTCTTTCGTATTCCACCACGTTTCGCCGAGCAGGCGATCAAGTATAATGGCAACGGCGCTTCTTACACATAAATGATTATAACTTCCCGCACCGTAAATAGGTTCGATTATATAATCAAATTTTTTCATCATTTCTTTTGTCATTCCGTATCCGGTTCCGAAGAGTATCAGAAACGGTGTTTCGTCTTCGTGAATTTTTTTACGCATTTCACAATAGGTGACGGTATTCGGATATACACGTGCATCCGTTGTGACTATTACCGGTTCTTTGCCGCAATCTTTTTTTATAAAGTTTATCGCTTCTTCCAAATTGCATACAAGTTCCGTATCTTCAAAAGCTTCTTTACGATTGGGGTTGTAATATACTCCGCTTCCGGTTTTCCAATGGTTCATTATTCTGCTTGCCACTACACGTTGGCTTTCCAACGGATGAATGATGAAATAAGTTTTCACGTTGTACGTTTTTGCAGTTCGTGCAATGTCGTGCAGATCATAATTTGTGAGTGCGGTTGTAATTACTTCCATGTGCTTATTGTAAATCGGATAATGTATGAGTCCGATGTATACAGGTGCCATTATGTTTTTCCTTCTTTCCGCAATTCTTCAAGCATTTCTTCGTCTTTTTCGGTTTTTTTCAACTTTTCAAGTAAATCCGGTCTTTTGAGAAGTGTACGCTTAAGTGCTTCTTTTCTTCTCCATTGTGCGATGTTTGCATGATGTCCGGAAAGCAGCACTTCCGGTACTTTCCATCCTCGAAATTCGGCAGGTTTCGTGTATTGAGGACATTCGAGTATTGGTTCGTAGAATGAATCGTATATGGCGCTTCCTTCACTTCCCAATACTCCCGGAATCATTCTTGCTACCGCATCCGATATAACCATCGCTCCGAGTTCTCCGCCGGTGATTACATAGTCGCCGATGGATATTTCTTCGTCCGCCAAGTGTTCTTCAACTCTATAGTCCACGCCTTCATAGTGACCGCAAACAAGTACGAGGTGATCGTATTTTTTATAGAGTTCTTTTGCTTTGTCTTGTGTGAACGGAGTTCCCGCCGGAGACAGAAATATAATTCTGTCCTTTTCACTTTTTTCCGGCAATGCCGATTCTACCGCTTCGAATATCGGTTGGCATTGCATGAGCATACCGTCACCGCCTCCGTAGACAGTATCATCTACATGACGGTGTTTGTTGTGCGAAAAATCTCTCGGATTTACTACGTTCATTTCCAAAAGTCCGTTTTCAATTGCACGTTTCATTATGCTTTGATTGAAAAATGCTTCCACGAATTCAGGAAATAAGGAAATAACTGTAATTTTCATATTAAGCCCATTCCGGTAATTCAACTGTCATTTTGCGGCTTTCCACATCTACTTTTTTTATACATGAAGGAATTGCCGGCAAGTATATTTCTTCTTTGTCGGGACCGATTACGGTGTATACGTCATTTGCACCTGTTTCGATAATTTCTTTCAGCGTTCCTACAAATGTACCTTCTTGCGTATAAACTTCCATATCCAAAAGTTCGAAACAATAGTATTCGCCTTCTTTGCATGGAGGTATTTCATCTTTTGACAGACTTGCCGAAAGTCCTACCATACTTTCGGATGTATTTCTGTCCGTCACTCCTTCAACTTTCATTATATAAATGTTTTTGTGAGGGCGTGAGGAAATAACTTTGTAGGATTTTTCACCGAAATAAATATGCTTGATATTTTTAAATATTTCCGGTTTATCTATTTCAGGTAATACACGCAAATCACCCCGCACTCCATGCGGGGCAACTATTCGACCGACTACTGTCATTTCATCAGTTTTCATATTAATCACGGAAAGCGATAATTTTTCCGTCTTCCACCAAAATTTCTCCGCCCATAATCGTATTCATATCATCACCGATATGTAATGTTACAATGCGGTTCATAGGTGTACGCGGAATTTCCGCACCGATTGTCAATTTTTCCAAATGTTCTTTGTCTGCAATCAGTTTGTCTTTTACTTGTTGCATGCGTACGCGTTGAGCTTCATACTGTGCACGAAGCGGTGCTATCGCTTGTACGTTTATTTTTGCCTGTTCGGCAACTTTTTCTTTTTCGTCTGAAATAAGCTGTGACATATCATGGTCTACACGACTGATATTTTGCATAATTTCATTCATTAAAGCTGTTTTCAATGATTCGGTAAGCTTTGATTTTACAGCTACCGGAACCAATATTTGCATTTCTTCCATCAGATACCTCTTATACAATATCGACAGCTACTCTGCGATTTTCACGCAAAGCACCCGCCTTTACAACAGTACGAATTGCATTGGCAATACGACCTCTTCTGCCGATAACTTTTCCCATATCTTCAGGGGCAACGTGGATTTGATATACTTCCATGTTGCCCTTTGTGATCATGGTCACGGAGACGGCTTCAGGGTCTGTAACAATAGCCCGAGCAATTGTTTCAACCAATTCTTTCATGCTGCGCCTCCATTACTTCTTTGCATCTGCAAACTTGGCAATAACACCTTTTTTTCTCAAAATGCTGCGTACGGTGTCTGTAGGCTGTGCACCTTTTCCCAACCAGAAAAGTGCTCTTTCTTCGTCAAGTTTTACCGGTGCATCAGTCTTTGCCGGATCATACCATCCGATTGTTTCGGTCGGTACTCCGCTACGAGCCGCCTTGGAGTCGATAACGACAATGCGGTAGAAAGGATTCTTCTTTGCACCCATACGAGTTAAACGAATTTTTAACATATTTTCACCTCCTCTTATTTATTCCGTTTTAGCGAAACATCCCTGTAAAATTTCCGAAATTTTTAAGCAAGGACGGATTAATCTTTTTGTTTTTCATGCGTTTCATTTGTTTACGCATTTCTTTGAATTGTTTTACCAGACGATTTACATCTTGTATTTGTACTCCTGCACCTTGTGCAATACGTTTTCTGCGACTTCCGTTCAATATATCCACTTCATTGCGTTCTTCATTTGTCATGGAAAGTATAATCGCTTCCAAATGTTTCATTTCTTTGCTGTCAAGGTCCAAGTTTTTGAGTTGGTCTTTGAATTTTCCCATACCCGGAAGCATTCCTATGATACTTTGCAATGATCCCATTTTTTTGATTTGATGTAATTGTTTCAAGAAATCGTCAAGTGTAAATTGTCCTTTTCTCAGACGTGTTGCGGCTTCTTTCATCGTATCCTGATCGAGGTTTCTTTGTGCTTGTTCGAAAAGTGATGCCAAGTCTCCCAAGTCCAGAATGCGTCCCGCCATACGGTCAGGATAAAAATCTTCCAGTCCGCCGTCAAGTTTTTCACTGACACCGATAAGTTTTATCGGTTTGCCTGTTACCGCTTTTATGGAAAGTGCGGCACCGCCTCGTGCATCACCGTCCATCTTCGTCAAAACGGTTCCGTCAATTCCCAAACTTTCGTCAAATGCTTTTGCGGTAGTTACCGCATCTTGACCGGTCATGGAATCGAGTACGAGAAGAATTTCATGCGGCATAACGGCAGCTTTTATATTTTTCAATTCTTCCATTAAAACCGTATCTATGGTCAAACGACCTGCAGTGTCTATAAGAATTACATCGTTATTATGCTTTTTTGCGTATTCGACAGCTTCTTTTGCAATTGCAACCGGTTCTTTTGAGCCTTCAATCGTGAATGCCGAAACTCCGACTTGCGATGCAAGTACTTGCAACTGCTTGATTGCCGCCGGACGATAAACGTCACATGCTACAAGCAAAGGATTTTTACCTTTTTTCTTGAGCATCAATGCAAGTTTACCTACCGTTGTAGTTTTACCTGCACCTTGCAGACCTACAAGCATAATCGTTGTCAATCCTTTAGATGACATGGTGATTTTACTTTGAGTTCCACCCAAAAGTTGAGTCAATTCGTCACGAACTATTTTAATGACGGTTTGATCCGGCTTCAAACTTCCGAAAACTTCTTCACCGATTGCTTTTTCACGAACTTGTGCAATAAAGTCTTTTGCAACTTTGAAATTTACATCAGCTTCCAAAAGTGCTTTTCTGACTTCACGCAAAGCACCGTCTATATCGGATTCGGATAATTTACCCTTACCGCGCAAATCTTTAAAAGCTTTTTGCAGTTTATCGCCTAAATTTTCAAACGCCATTTGTTCACCTTCATTCCGATAAAAAATCTAAAAGAGTTTCTATACGACTGTCCGTTTTTCCGGACAAAAGAATTTTCAACTTTTCTATATTGTTTTGTCTTTCTTTTCTTTTTGTAACAATATTGAGTTCTTTCTCATAAGTATAAAGTTGTTCTTCACCGTGTCGCATCGCATCATGTACGGCTTGACGGGAAATATTGAAATGCTCGGCAATTTCCGCCAATGTAAGATTTTCATCGTAGTACAGTTCCAAGCATTCTCTTTGTCTTTTCGTCAAAAGTTTACCGTATATGTCAAGCAATTCACCCTTTTGTACAATTTTTTCCAATGACATACCATCACCACACCTAAGTAATTATATAGTAACTGCAAAACCATGTCAAGCAAAAAAACTTTACACGTTTATTTGTATTTCACAAAATTGTTTTATCAACGTTCTTTACTATTTATTTTTACATATTATATAAATTTCGTTTCAATATATTTTTTCAAATGAAAAGACACTCCGTTACAGAGTGCCTTTTGTGTTTTATCCCAATTCTTCCAAATCGTAAATTGCTTTAAGTACCATTTCTTCCGTTACGGGATATGCCGTTTTTCTTAAATCCGGTTTTGTAAGTGCATTCTTTACAAGTTCGGTCGGATCGGTTAATCCGATGTGTGCAAGTTTGTGCGGAAGTTTTGTGTTTTTGCAGAACTGATACATTTTGTCACGTTCTTCAAATTGTTTATCCATTGTCAAAAGTACGAGTACGCCCCATGCAATTACCGCTCCGTGCAAGTGCTTTCCTTCGTGGGGTGTGCCGGTATGACTGTTGTAAAGTGCATGCGCAAGGCTCGAGTTGTAATCTTCGGGTACCAAGTTTGAAATAATTCCCGTTGAGCAAATAATATTTTGAACTACATAGTCTACATCTTTGTTCACTTCATTTTTTTCAACGGCTTTCAGTGCTTCTTCTCCGTAGCGGAGCAATCCTTCGGAACAGTTTCTTGCGAGTTGTACTCCCAATCCTCTGCTGTAACTCAATTCGTCTCCTCTTGATGAGAATTCCACTTCATACTGTTTTGAGAGTGCGTCACCGATTCCTGCCCAGAAGTATTCGGTCGGTGCTTCCGCAATTACTCTTGTATTGATAAATGTGTGGTATGAAGGACGGTGTGCATACCATACGCTTCTGAATGCGTGTGTCGGATAGTAGTACGCACCTACCGCAGTAACGGGTGCACAGTTTGATGCAAGTGTAGGAAATACGAATAACGGTTTATTCATTTCACCTGCGGTTTTTTTGACGGTATCAATTGCACGACCGCCTCCTACTGCAAAAATCATGTCGGATTTTTGTACGCTTTCGTGTTGTTTCAAAGCGTCCGCATTTTCAAATGTTGCATCATCTCCGTACCACAGAGAGTCCGTAATTTCAAGTTTGCCTTTACAGGATTTTCTGAGATCTTCTTCGGCTGCCGCTCTGGCTTTATTTCCTCCGATAATGACTGCAGTTTTCCCGAATTCTCCGCAGATTTGCGGTACTGCGTCATAAGCATCTTCTCCTAATGTGTAACTGGGTAAAAATTGATGTTCCATTTTAATACACTCCTTTTGTGTTAAATATTTTAATGAATTCAATCTTTTAAGCACTTACTGCGACATTTTCATTTTTTGATGTGTCATCATTATTTTCTTTGCCGAAGTACGGATTCAGGTAGGTTGTACATACCCATGCAAGTACTGCGCCGGATATGGTGAACCATGCCGAGAATAATGCTCCCGGTATTACAGCTGCCGGTAAACTTGCAAAATGCACTTTTGAAAGTCCTGTCGCAAGTCCGGAGTTCTGCATTCCTACTTCTATTGCAAGTGTTACAGATTTTTTCCACGAAAGTCCGTTGAGTTTTGCCGCTGCAAATCCGAGTAAGTAACCGAACAGGTTGAAGAGTACAACTACAAGCATTATCATTCCGAAATGGTTGAGTATCGCATCATGCGATGCACCGATTACTCCGGCAAGTATCAGGCATATTGTAAGTGATGATACGCCCGGTGTGTAAGATGCAACCGTTTCTCCGACTTTCGGAAGAAATGTTTTAAGCATAAGTCCCAATGCTACCGGAAGTATTACTATTTCCAATATTGAGAGAAACATTCCGACCGGATCGAATTTTATGTTCGCACCTATGAGCCAAAATGTAAGCAGCGGTGTCATTATCGGAGAAAGCAATGTAGATACGGATGTCATCGTTACCGAATATGCCAAATCTCCTTTACTCATGTATGTGATGACATTTGATGTCGTACCTCCGGGGCAAGTACCCAAGAGTACAAGTCCTGCGGTAAGTCCGTCATCAAGTTGGAACAGTTTTGCAAGTGCAAATGCCAAGAACGGCATTATTGTATACTGTGCCAACGCTCCCAGAAATACATCTTTCGGCCTTTTGAAAATTCCCAAAAAATCTTTGTAATCGGATGTAGTTCCCATTCCGAACATAATCACTCCGAGCATCAGGCTCATAACGGAAACGCCTTTTACATTTCCCATTACCCACAGCCATTTGTCGGATGTGAAAAGTCCCAATAGCAGAAATACCACTGCCATAACGCCGAAATACTTCGATAAAAGTTCAAAAAATTTCTTCATAATACCCCTCCGTTAAAACATTATTTCGTCAGTGTTTAGAGCAAAGAGGCAAAAAAGGTATAAAAAAACGCCCCTCATATCGAGGGACGGCTATGCCGCGTTACCACCCAGGTTCCTGAAAATAATTCAGACGCTCTACAACGTACTAACATACGCGTTTCCTATAACGTGGAAATTACGTCAGCCCTTAATTAAATAATTCAGGTCTGCACCTCAGGGAGGATTTTCATCTACCGGTAAATGCCGATTTGCACCAAACATCGGCTCTCTGTGATTTACTTGAGTAAATTACTCGTTCCCTTCAAAGGATTTTTCGTATACCTTGTTTTGAAGTTGCACTAATTATAAACGTAAAAATGAATTTTGTCAAAAGTTTTTTTATAAATTTTTTTAAATTTGTTTCAAAGTAAGTAAATTTTGAATTGTAACGATAATTTTTCATGTTATTATATAGAAAAGGAGGCCCTATGAATTTAGCTGATGAAATAAGGAAAACGGAGTTGTATAAAACGTTTGAGGCATATATCGACACCGATGATATAACAAAAAGAATAAAAGGACATTTCAATCTTACAAGTGATGCTCCGAAAGAGGCTCATGAAGCACTTGCAAAATGGCGTGCGATAAAATTATCTAAACGTTTTTGAAATGAAAAAGCATGAGGTACGTATAGGTACTTCATGCTTTTATTTTTTATTCTTCTTCGTTTTCTTCCGGTACTACATCAATTGATGCTATACGATCGCCTTCTTCAAGACGTTGGAGAATCACTCCCTGTCCGGCTTTCGCTTTTTTGCTTGAAATTTGAGATGCTGATGTTTTTATCGTAATACCGCCTTCGGATACTCCGACAAGTTCATCATTATCATCTGCAGCTACAAGTGCAACTACTTCGAATCCGCGTTTGAAGTTTCTTACACCTTTACCGTTTCTGCCTTGTACATGGTAAGCGCTTTCTTTATTTCGTTTTGCATTTCCGTCTGCGGATATTGTGAAAATATCTTTTTCATCGGCTATTACCGCACCGACAACTTCATCGCCTGCGGATAATTTTATGCCGTGAACGCCGGCGGCTACACGTCCTACCGCTCTTATTTCGTCATCTGCTATCGAGAAACGTATCGCCATACCTTTTCTCGTACCCAATATAACGTCTTCATCACCGACAACCGGAATAACTTTTACAAGACGGTCGCCTTCATTCAAACGAAGTGCTATAATGCCGTTTTTGTTTATATGCTTGTATTCTTCGATTAATGTTTTCTTTACATAACCGTATCTTGTAATCATAAGCAGGTATTTTACGCCTTCAGTCGACATGTCCGGATCGAGCATTTCCGTTACACGTTCATCTTTTTCAAGTGTAGGAATGAAGTTTATCAACGCACTTCCACGTGCAGTTCTGCTTGAAAGCGGGAACTCGATAACGGATTTCAGATATACTTTACCTTCATCGGTAAAGAAAAGTAATCTGTTGTGTGTGGACGTATTCATTATTTTCCAAACATAATCGTCATCTTTCATCTTCATTCCGCTGACACCGCGTCCGCCTTTACGTTGAATACGTATATCACTTGATTCCATACGCTTGATGTAATTATGCTTTGTAACGGTAATCGTCATAGGTTCATCGGGAACGAGATCCGTCAAATCGAAACCTTCCGTACTTTTTTCGAATTGAGTTCTTCTTTCATCGCCGAATTTTTCCTTTATTTCGATTAATTCGTCTTTTACGACTTTCATAATCTTGTTTCTGTCGGACAATAAATCCTCCAAGTATGCTATTACTTCCATTACATCTTTGTAATCGGATTCAATTTTTTCACGTTCAAGTCCTGTCAAACGACGCAAACGCATATCCAATATCGCAACCGATTGCTTTTCGGACAATTCAAATTTCGACATCAAAGAATCTTTTGCTTCGCCGTCCGTTTTCGATGCACGAATGGTTTTTATTACTTCATCTATATGGTCGAGCGCAATAAGCAAACCTTCGAGTATGTGCGCCTTTGCTTTCGCTTTGTCCAACTCGTAGCGACTTCTTCTTGTAATAACTTCTTCCTGATGTTTCAAGTAGTAGTACATCATCTGTTTCAAGGACAATACACGTGGATGACCGTCTACAAGAGAAAGCATTATCGCACCGAAATTTATTTCGAGTTGAGTATGCTTGAACAAGTTGTTGAGCATAATTTGCGGATTTATATCACTTCTGAGTTCGATAACGATACGCATACCGTTACGATCCGATTCATCACGCAAAGCGGTAATTCCTTCAATAACTTTTTGCTTGCTCAATTCCGCTATATTTTCAACAAGACGTGCTTTATTTACCTGGTAAGGAATCTCCGTTACGACAATACGATTTTTTCCGTGCGACATTTCTTCAATTTCCGTTTTTGCACGTACTTTTATACTGCCTCGGCCTGTGCGGTATGTGTCTTGAATACCTTTTTTACCCATGATGATTGCGCCGGTCGGAAAATCCGGACCTTTTACATAATTCATCAATTCATCTACGGTAATCTCAGGATTATCAATCATCGCACACAATCCGTCAACAACTTCACCCAAATTATGTGAAGGAATATTCGTTGCCATACCTACGGCAATACCGTAAGAACCGTTCACCAATAAATTCGGAATACGTGAAGGAAGAACTACGGGTTCTTGCAATGAACCGTCATAGTTCGGCATGAAATCGACAGTGTCTTTATCAATATCACGCAACATTTCTGCGGAAATTTTTGCCATACGCATTTCCGTATAACGCATTGCGGCAGCGGAGTCACCGTCAACCGAACCGAAATTTCCGTGACCGTCAACCAAGAGGTAACGAGTCGAAAAATCTTGAGCCATACGAACTGCAGACTCATAAACGGCAATATCACCGTGCGGATGATACTTACCGAGTACATCCCCGACAAGACGTGCAGACTTTCTGAACGGTTTCGATGAAATCATACCGGACTCTTGCATGGCGTACAAAATACGTCTATGCACCGGCTTCAAACCGTCACGCACATCAGGTAATGCACGAGTAACGATAACCGACATGGCATAGTCGATGTAAGAATTTTTCATCTGACCTTCCAGCGGTGTAGAAACTATTTTACCTTCTTGCCAATCCATAATTACTCCTTTTTTATACAATTTTTACATATACATTATACCATAAAAACGCATTTAAAAGCATTTTGAAGCGTTTTTTGACTGTTTTAAAACAAAACTCTACATGTTGTTTAAGTTCAAATTTTATGAAAATAAAAAATTTTTTCACTTTTCACAAAAGATAATTCATTGTATAATTTACACATGGAGGAAGAAGTATGAAAAAAAGTAAACTGATTGCATGTTTGGTTCTACTCATCGCTATAATAGGCGTCGCAATTGCTTTTTTCTTCTACACGAAACGTGAACCTTGGCAAGGAACATGGTGGGGCGTGCAAGATGCCGGAATAAATTGGACCGGAGATCACATAAAAAATCTTGAAACGGTAACATTCACCGAAAACGACGACGGTACAATAAATGTAGAACACAAAGTTCAACACGGAAGTAAAGAGGTGGACGGTTTACTCTGCGGTACAGGAAAAATCGACGGAGGAAGACTTGTAATCACACCGAAAAACGGAAAAAGAGAACTCACACTCGCATACGAAAGACTTTCAAAACAAATAGAAACGCCTTTCAAGAACGAAGATAAATCGTACGTAAAACTGCAAAAACTCACCGAAGAAAACGATACCGAAAAAGAAGAAATACGAAAAGAAATAATACGTATCTCGCAAAAACCGGAAAATAAAATAGACACCACGTTGAGTAGTGCCAAAAGCTGAAAAACATCGCAAAAAGCGATGTTTTTTTATTTACAATCATATTTCTTGTCGCTATCGGACAATATCGCATCTTCAAAAGAATACGAAAGAACGGTACTTCCGTCAAAATCAAAAGTAATCAAACCTTTTACGGTTCTCCCCGAAAAAATCATCGGCAACCAAATTTTATCCGCCTGCCACATTTCATCATAAGGAAAATCCTCAAGTGAAAACACTCTCGGTTCCATTTCATCCGAAGACGTAAAAGTTCCCTTCCACTTTCTTAAAAAATAAATCGCTCCGGGATGCGACCAACTTCTGTCGGACGGTTGATCGAAATAAATATCCGCAACAAACTCCAAATCTTCAACCGCTGCCGAAATACCGCACTCCTCATACAACTCACGAACCGCACACTCACGCATCGTTTCACCGTCTTCTATTTTACCGCCGAAACCGTTCCACTTGCCGAAACCCATTCCGCGTTTTTTACGTCCCAATAAAACCTTACCGTCGGCATATATAGGAAAAACCAACGAAGTAGCACGCACACAAATCCCCCCTCGATAAACATTATACACTTAATGAACTCATAAAAATATATAACTCTTAAATATGTAAAATTTTTTTATTTATCTAAAATAGTGTATAATTAAAATGTATGATAAAAATTATCTCTTAATAATTGTATTTCATACCAAATATTCAATTTTTGCGTTAACGTATTTATAATTTATAAATCTATCAATATTTTAATATAAAATATTGACTCAAATAAAGATGATATTACCTACATGTTATACAATTAATCAAGAGTACCATTATTTACAAATTTTTATTGTTCCTACAAGGAGATGCCTATGAAACTTACTCTTTTAGGTCTCAGATATTTCCAAAAAATTGCAGAACTGCAACACATTACAAGAGCTGCGGAAATTTTACACATATCACAACCGTCACTGAGCCATATCGTAAAAGTTATGGAAATCGAACTTGGCGTACCGCTGTTTGAAAGACGTGGAAGAAACATTGTACTCACGCACTACGGTGAAATACTGCTGCTTCACACAAATCATATAATGGAAGAACTCGATGCGGCAAAAAAAGAAATTGCAAGAATAAAAGAAAAACAAAAAATGACGGTAAAAATATCAATATCGTCAAATTCGATTACATTTCCTGCATTTTTAACCACATTCCATCGTCATCATCCGGAAATACATTTTGAAATCCAGCAAAAAACAAACCAGCTCTCGAAAACTTCAGCAAAAGCGGCAGATTTATTCCTTACGACAAGTTTTACACCGCCGAAAGGAAAAAATATCGTGCCTCTTTTGAAAGAGAATATAATTCTTGCACTTGCGGAAACAGATGAAAATACAAGAAAAACATCATGCAAACTCGAAGATTACAAAAACTCGGGATTTATATCACTCGAACCTTCAAAAACGGGTGAAACGATAACGGAGCACTTCTGTCAAAAAGCCGGATTCGTACCGCAAACAATACTGGAAAGCGACAGTATAACTGCGGTAACCGAATTTATACGTGCAGGTCTGGGTATATCCCTCGTACCGGAAATCACATGGCATGGACTTAGAGGAACACAAATAAAATTACTCCAAATCGAATCGCCGAAATGCGAAAGATATCTTAATCTGTCATGGACAGAAGGAAAAGAACTTTCTGAACCGGCAAAAATCGTAAAAGAATTCATAATACAAAATTTCATGGAATTTGCAAAAAATTACACATACAAAAAAGGATAATCAATTCTGATCTATTTTACCTACCGGAGCATATATGGAAGAATTATCACTTTTCGACTTTACAAAAAATACACAAACGGAAAACAAAACGAACAAAAAAACTGCACAAAAAATTACAAAGGAAACCGAAAAAAATGAACCTTCACTGCTTTCAAAAAAGGAGTTTTACCTTGAATTTGCACTCACAATGCGAACACAGGAAATAAAAGACTATATAATAAAACTCTATCTTGACGAAGGCCTGAAGAAAAGAGAAATAAATAAAATTTTAAAAGGATTGTTTTTCAAAGAAAAAATATTCAACACAAAATTTCAAGCAATGCAATACCTTACGGAAATTCCTCACACATATGCGGTAAAGTATAAAATCGGTATAGAACCCTCACCGAAAATAATTACACTTTCGGAAAAACTCGAAAAGAAAAAAATTCTGCTTGAAAATTATAAAAAAGAAATAAAAGAAAAATTCAAAGCGGAATTTCTGACATGTAAAAATTGTAAATCCAGATTGAACATGAAATACGTAAAAAATTACAATTGCCCGCTCTGCAATGAAGAACTGAGAAATGCAACTTTGTTGCAAAAATTGAAAAAAACTGAAATTCTCGTAGAAAATTTGAAAACGAAACTGGAATTTGAAACAAGAAAATACAACAGCCACTTCACCGGCGGAGAACAATGGATTGTTCGTGTAGTAAATAATTTGACAACGGAAAAACAAAAATAATTTAAAACCGAAAACCGGACATAATTTAATTTTATAAAACGGATGCCGACCTATAAGTTACAGGGCATCCGTTTTTTCTTTTGAATTTTTTCCGTTACTGTAATAATTAATGTATTCTTTCATTGATTTAGAACTCCGATTGTTTTAAAGTCCATAAAACACATATTGTTTATTACGTTTTGACTTATGACATATTTCTTGCGATTTCTTTTTGTCGATACGATAAATCTCTTTTAAATCTTTACAATTTTTACAGTAACTTACTTCAATATTAGTACAATGTATACCTTTTCAAAAACCGTCATTTATAATTTAAATTAATTCATATACGATTTAATTTATTTACTATAGATTTAAATAAGAAATTGAAAAAATCGGAGTGATTGCTCCGATTTTTCCATTTGTTTATTTTTTTGTTTTCAATTACCTTTGAAGGACAATTTCATCATTTCATATACTTCTTCTTCGGTGAAAGGTTTTTCAAGGTATCTTTTTATTTCAAATTTCAAATCTTTTTCTTCCGGTCTTTTTCCTATTTGGTCGTAGGATGTGGGAAGTTGTGCTTCTTCTAAAAGTTTGTACCATTTTTTGCACGCTTTTTCTACCGCTTTTTCGGGGAGAAATCTTCCGTCTATGTCGAATATTTCCACTACGAACGCTTTTATTTCTTCGGGAAATTTCTTTACTGCAACTTTAAGCCATGCCGGAAAGAATATTACCATGGATGTACGATAATCTATTCCATAGAGTGCTTCCGCTATGGTTTCAAACGAGTATATGCTCCATGCGTATGATCCGCCCATACCTGCCGACAGAAATCCTACTGTCGACATTGATGACAGCCACATAAATTCTGCACGAAGTTCGTAGTTTGTAAGTCTGTTTGCAATATTGTCGATGTCTTGCAGAAGCATTTTCATCAATGCTCGTCCGATTACTTTTCCTACCGGATTTTCATTTTTGATATAGCTTATCGCCATTTGTATAAAGCTGACCAATGCTCCGTTTACAGTGAGTTTTTTGCTTACAGAGTATGTAAATTCGGGATTCAGTATTGCATAGTCGGCGTATATTCCGTAGAGTGAACCGTGACGATGCTTTTCCAAGTCGTCCACTTCCGATACGGCGTCTATCTCACTTCCGCCCGATGCGTATGTCGGTATGAGTATTGTTTCGAGGTGTTTTTTGCCTACGGGGTCTTTTTTTGCAAATATATAGTCTTCATGGTCTTCATTCATACATACGAACGATATTATTTTTGCCATGTCCATACAGGTGCATCCGCCGATTCCGATGATGCAATTTATTTTTTCTTTTTTACATATTTCTACCGCTTCAAGTATTTTTTTGTATAAAGGAAGTTTGTTGCCTCCGAAGTCTGTATAGGAAATATCATTTTCGTTAAGTATTCTTGTTATTTCTTCATATACTCCGTTTTCTTTTATCGCTTTTTGTCCGTACACGAGCATCACTTTTTTGTTTTTGCATATTGAAGCAAGTTTCTCGTGTGAGTCTTGTCCGAAGTATACTTTTACGGGTGTATAAAATTGAAAATCTTCCATGTCGTTTTATCCCCCTCCTTTGTATATATATTAAATTATATGGATATGAAATTACAAGCTTTTTGACTGACGTTTTTATTTTTTTGTTGTATACTGTAGTTGACAAGGAGGTATTTTTTATGAAAATTATTTATTCTGAAAATGCGCCGGCGGCTATCGGTCCATATTCTCAGGCAATTAAGACCGGCAATCTTCTCTTTATTTCCGGTCAAATAGGTTTTATTCCTTCTACCGGAAAACTTGCCGGCAATTCCGTTGATGAACAGGCTGAACAAATTTGTGCCAACATCAAGGCCGTTTTGAAAGAGGCGGGTCTTTCCATGAGTGATGTTGTAAAAACAACTTGTTTCTTGACCGATATGGGTGAGTTCAAAAAGTTCAACGCCGTTTATGCAAAGCATTTCATAAGTAAACCGGCAAGAAGTTGCATCGGTGTTACCGCTTTGCCGGGCGGTGCAGTTTGCGAGATTGAAGTTATTGCGGAGTTTAAATAATGGATTTTTCAAGTCTTTGTTTGCATTGCAGATCTTACAGACGTTTTAAGCAAGTTCCCGTTCCCAAGTCTGTAATTGATGAATTGATGAGAAATGTTTCATTGGTAAGTTGCAGCAGAAATGCACAGAAGTTGCGTTATTATGTAATTTCTTCCGATGACGTTTTGAGAAAGGTTTTCCCCTGTCTTCATTGGGCCGCTTCTTTACCTAAGGAAATCGGCACTCCTAAAGAGGGTGAAACTCCTACGCTTCTCATCGTTGTTTGCAAGCAAGGTAATTATCCTGCAGAAACAGATGCGGGTATCGCAGTACGCAATTTAGCTCTCAATGCGTATGTGCACGGTGTGGGAAGTTGCGTTATCGGTAATGTGAATTTCGTGAAATTAAAAGAAATTCTTGAAATTCCCGATGATTTGACTCCTTTTCTTACTCTCGCATTGGGTTATCCTTCTCATACGTCTACCGTTGTGGATGTAAAGGACAACTCGCTTAAGTATTATGTGGATAAAGACGGAAATTATTTTGTTCCGAAATTAAAACCGGAGGATATCTGTAAATTCAGATAAGCCTCCGGCTTTTCTTTTTATCCTATTTCGAATACTACGGTTATTTCCCCGCTTACATGCGTTTCTCCGCTTTCTATTGATGTTGATCCCATGTCGGCTGCCAACATTTTACTTCTGAAATTATATGGATTTATATCCACGCTTCCTTCACTTACGGATATGATGTTTATTATTTTTTTATGAAGTGTTTTCGCTATTGTTTCAGCTTTGCTTTTTGCATCGAGTATTGCATTTGCAAGTGCTTGACTTTGGTATTTTTTGCTGTCTTTCAATGTGAATGAGAGTGAATCTATGTCGGTCGCACCTGCATTTGTCGCAGCATCAATTATCATGCCTGTTTTTTGCAAATCTTCTGTTTTTACTTTTATTGTATGTACCGCTTCATACGTTTCCATTTCGTCTTTGTCTTTTTCATCGTATTTATTTGCTTTGTAAAGTCTGTAGTTGTCCGTTTTCAAAGATTCTTTTGAAAATCCTTCTTTTTGGAGTGCGGCTTTTACCGCATTCATTTTTATTGCATTTTCTTTTACTGCTTCGTCTGCAGATTTTGATTGTGTCGTTACACTTATTCTCATTATCGCCAAGTCTGACGGTACGCTGATTTCACTTGTTCCGGTTACGGTTATGCTTCTGCGATCGTCTTGTGCATGTGCTGTAATGTATGTTCCTGCAACCAATCCCAATGCCAGTAATATAGATAGTGTCTTTTTCATAAATTTTCCTCACTTTCAATTTTCAACCGGAAGCGCTATCCATCCTTCCGAGTAGGGTGCAATGTCGTATTCTTGAAATAATACATATGTTTTTCCGTTTCTACCTATGTAATAATTTTGCGGAAGTTCTTCTACATTTGTATCTTCAAATAGTTGATGTCCTTCTTTTTTTGCCGTCGTTTTTACCCATTTGTCTATATCGTTTTTCAATAACTTTTCTATGGATTTTTGTTCTTTAAACGGTATTTCATTCCCCTTTTTGTCGAATGTCATTCCTTGTATGAACGATACGGGATGTACTCCGCCTTTTACATAATAGGTTTTTATTAAAACCAAACTGTCTCCGGTATTTTCGTTTTCAACTTTCCTTTGCCCGATTTGCCATTGCATCCATCCGCTCGTTTCTCTTTCTGCATTTCTTTGTTTGAGCTCTTCTACAAATTCATTTATTTTTCCTTCTATTGCAAGGTTTACTCTTACTCGATACAGTATGCATTTGTTTTTGCTAATCGGTACCGCTATCGTTTGTCCTTGTATTTCTCTATTTTCATATATAAAATCTTTTTGTACTTTTTCCAGCGGTTCAAGTCCTTCGCCTGCAATGAAAGAGTCGTTTGCATTTATTCCAATCGGTAATACAATTGCAAATACAACCGTTATAAGTGCTGTTATAATTTTTTGAATGTTTTTCATTTTATAAAAGCCTCCTTTAATTATAACATAAATTTAAAAAGCCTCTCCTTACGGAGAAGCTTTGTTATTTTCTCTTTATCAACTTTATAATTACCGCCATAATTCCGATGCAAAGAAGCGTGCTTAAAATACGATTGAAATATTTCTTGGTTTGTGCAAATCTTTCATAATTGTCGTATCTTTCCGCAAGTCTTTCCGGTTTGCGTGCGGCTATTGCAGTTTTACCGAATTTTGTATCCGTTTCAATTTCTACAAATCCTGTTTTTTCGAGCATACTTTTTACCGCATCCAGTGTGTATGTTTTTTCACATTCCGTTTTGCAAATTCCTGTTATGTATTCACAAATCGGACAGTTCGACATTTTGTCTACGAGTAAAAATACAGATCCGGGCCTTAATACTCTCAATATGTCTTTAAATACTTCTTCCGGATTTTCCCATTTGTACAATGAGTTGTATGCAGTTACCAAGTGGAAATAGTTGCGTTCGAAAGGAAGGTGCTCGGGATCTCCGGCTACGAATGCACAGTTTTCTTCTTCTATGTCTTTTTTGTTGAGTTTTTTCGCTTCTTCTATTTTTTCTTCGGATTTATCCAGTCCGAATACTTGTCCGGACGGTGCTTTTTGTATGAGATTTTTAATTCTTTTGCCGTTTCCGCATCCTATTTCAAGTACATGGTCTTCGTGTCCGATTGTTACGTGAGATATTCCCCACAACCACGGTATTGCGCATAGGTTGAGGTATCGACATAAAAATTTCAGCACTTCCGTAATAATTTTATTTATGCATTCCATGTCGTTCCTCCTTTTTCAATTTAAAATGTATATTTCCCTTTATATATGGCTTCTTTTATAAATTCGGGCAATACAAAGGCGCTTTTTTGTATTTCTTCGTTGTAGTACTTCATAGGTGTAGGATGTTTTCTTGTTATTTTTGCATTTCTTATGTCAATATCGTCCGATGCCGCCATGAATGAGTGCAGACATTCCGGATATATCGGTACATATGCCAAAAATACATTTACATTTGTAAATACGTCTGTCATCGCTTTGTATACTTCGTGTACGGTTTTTTGTTGTACTATCGGAGATTCGGTCTGTTGTACTATAATTCCGTTTTTACGAAGTGCTTTTTTTGCGTCTTTGTAAAAGTTTCTTGTAAAAAGTCCTTCTCCCGGTCCTATGGGATCGGAGCAGTCTATTATTATCAAATCGTAAAAATTTTCTATTTCTTTTACAAATGCAATCCCGTCACCTATGTGCATTTTCAGTTTTCCGTTTTTTTCGTTTATTTCTTTTGATATTGTCGGAAAATATTCTTGAGATATTTCTACAACTCTTTTGTCGATTTCACATATATCCAATTGTTTTACGGTTTCATGTCTTAATATTTCTCTGGCGGCGCCTCCGTCTCCTCCTCCGATTATGAGTACTCGTTCGGGATTAGGATGTGCCATCATCGGTATGTTCGTTATCATTTCGTGGTATGTCCATTCTTCTTTTACCGATGTTTGAAATACTCCGTCAAGTATAAGAATTCGTCCGTATCTTTCGGTTTCCGCAACTTGTATGTGTTGGTACGGTGTTTGCTCGTCAAGGAGCATTTCTTTTATTTTCAGAGTAAATCCGAGATTTTTATCGACATACTCCGTTATCCAATTTTTTTCATTCATTGCTTTCTTCCGTTTTTTCCTGAGCGTCCGCTTCAACGTTTTCTTCTTTATTTTCTGTCGTTTCTTCAATTTCTTCAGTTTCTTCCGCTTTTGACGAAAGTTCTTCCGCATATAAATCATCTTCATGCGGTGCGTTTTCCGGTTCTTCGATTATTTTCGGTGCCGGTGTCGATTTGCATGCTTCGACAAGTGAGAATGCGGATTTGAAGTTTGAAAGTATTTTTTCTATGTAAAGGTTCAAATCGCCTTCCGTCTTGATCAGATTTGCATTTATTTCTCGGCGTGCGCTTTCCGCATCCGCTACTATTTTACTTGCTTTTGCTTTTGCTTCACGTATGCAAAGTTCCGCTTCTTTTTCCGCAGCTCTTTTTACGTTTTCGGCAGTTTCTTGTGCCATTACCAAAGTGGAGGACATCGTTGCTTCCATTTTTTCATAATTACGTAATTTTGTTCTTATGGTGTCCATTTCTTCTTCCGCTTCACGATGCTCGCGATATATTTTTTCATAGTCACTTGCCAATTCTTCCAAAAATGCGTTTACTTCTTCTTGTGAGTAACCTCTAAGTTGACGTGAAAATGTTTTATTATGTATATCC
Source organism: Dialister micraerophilus (assembly GCF_947090205.1). Classification (NCBI taxonomy): domain Bacteria; kingdom Bacillati; phylum Bacillota; class Negativicutes; order Veillonellales; family Veillonellaceae; genus Dialister; species Dialister micraerophilus. The sequence goes on along the minus strand of NZ_CAMUNF010000008.1, from coordinate 7,464 downwards.
ATCGGTGTAATCATGCTGTTCCTCCTAAATCTTATTTGAAACGATTTATTAAAAGTCCGGTTCTGCCTTTTCGGCTTTTTCCGGTTATTTCTTCAATTTCAATGCGTCCTTTTCCGCGTATGCTTATTATATCTTTGACTTTTACTGTCTGAGATACGCTTTTTGCGGATTGCCAGTTTACTTGTACTCTGTCTCCGTCTATCATTTGTACCATTTTGGTCCTTGACAGTCCGAATCCTGCGGCACCCACCGCATCAAGTCGCATTGATGCTACCATCGCACGTATTTCTTTCGCTTTTTGCTCCGGTACCTTCAATTCTTCAAGCGGAATTTCTTCTACTTGTACCGGTACCATTGCAACTTTTGTGAAATTGCTTTTTATGTACTCCGACATTTTACCGTCTACAAGTATTTGCGCTTGTGCGCCTTGCATGAGTATATCTCCAAGCACTTCTCTTTCAATTCCCAGTCCCATAAGACTTCCCAATACATCTCTGTGTCCTATAAGTCTGAAACGGTCATCCCATGTTACGGAAAGCAAACTTATTTCATAATTTACTTTGCCTCCGTAATCATTTGACTGAAATGCGACTTTTACACGTTCCGCTTCATGATATCCGCCGTTGTATGAGCTTGTGACGGTTTTCATGTGTGCGGCAATTGTTTGCCCTATCTGTATGGAAAGGGGCGACATGAATGAACTTACTGTAAACGGTCGTCCCCGTTCTACGGATTCGGCAAGATCGACAAGCCTTATTGCCATTTCTTTCGCTTCATCTCCCGATGAGGAGAAAAAGTTTATTATTTTTTCTCTTTCTTTCATTTTTTGCTCATTTCTTTTGTTTTTTGAAATGCCGCTAAAACTCCGTCTTTCAACGCAGTTCTTATTCCGGCTTTTTCCATGGCATGTATTCCGGCGATTGTCGTTCCGCCGGGACTTGTCACTTCATCTCTCAATTCTCCGGGGTGTTTTTTCGTTTCAAGTGCCATTTTGCCTGCACCGTATAATGTGAGTGCGGCGGCTTTTGTGGCAAGTTTTCTTGAAAGTCCGATTTCAACTCCGGCGTCCGAAAGTGCATCCATTATTACGAATGCATAACCGGGACCGGATCCGGACAATGCTCCCAATGCATCCAGTTCTTTTTCGGTAACTACAACCGTTTCACCGAGTGCATTGAATATTTTTTCCGTTTCTTCAAGAAATTTTTCACTTACATTGTCTTTGCATGTTATTGCCGTCAAACCTGCACCTACCGATGCCGGAGTATTCGGCATAACTCGTACCACTTCGGTTTCTTTCGGAAGTTTTTTTGAAAGATCCGAAAGCGTCACCGCAGCTGCAAGTGAAATTACATGCTTGGGGCCATACTTCGATATTTTATCCAAAACGGACGGCACGATATGCGGCTTTACCGCTATCAATACAACGTCCGCTTCTTCAATTTCTTTTTCATCTTTAATGTAAAAAACGCCATATTTTTCCGCTTTTTCTTTTGATGATTTTTCATTTTTGGATAAGATTTTTACTTCGCGTCTCTTCCATATACCTTTTTCAAGACATCCTGAAAGAACCGCACCTCCCATTGCTCCGCATCCGACTATAATTACGTTCATTCATCTACTCCTTTCCATACCGGAATATCCGAATATCTATGTAATTCGTCTGTTTGCATGCGTACACATGACGGTGCACATATAAGTACACGATCTTCAAAGTATTCGACGGTACCTTTTCCGAAATATACCGCCCCGCTCATGAAATCGACAAATTTACTTGCATCTTCGTGTAAAATATTATCTTGTAAAATAACTATCACAACTTTGTCATTCTGCAATTCATTTGTAACTTTCTTTGCGTCAGAATACTTTTCGGGTTTGATAATTACCGCTTCAAGCGGTCGAGCTGTGCGTACAGGCAGCGCGCCTGCCTGTACGGATTGCTCTTCTTCATAATCATTTACTTCATCTTCGATAAATTGGGATTTTATCCAATTTATCAATTTACGAATAAATGACATTAACGACTTCCGGCTTCCCACTGAGGTACTGCCACACCTTCGGTATTGTTACCTATGTCGGCAAAACTCTCACGAGATACACTCATATTGTTCGGCGCGCAAAGATAAATATTTTCAGAAATATGATCTATTCTGCCGTCAAGAGCATACATTATGCCCTGTACGAAATCTACAATTCTTCTTGCCTGCTCATCATCGGTCTTTTCCATATTCATAACTACCGGACGAGATTCTTTCAAATGATCTCCGATTTTTTCGGCATCTTCATAACTTTGAGGATTTACGACAACCATGGTATACGGTTTTGTCTGTCTTACGGAAACTCCACGAGCTACAGCCGCACTGCTGCGTGCCGGTTGCGAAGGTACGGAAATTTCCTCTTCTTCATCCTCATATTCTTCCTCATAATCCTCATCACGATCAACGAACTGGTCTTTCAACTTATCTAAGAAACTCATAAATTAACTCCTCCTGTGTAGTCTCTGGCACCGAAAATCGCAGTACCTACCCTAACCATATTAGATCCTTCTTCAATTGCTATTTCAAAGTCTCCGGACATACCCATCGACAAAATTGAAATCTGTTCTTTCGGGAAATATTCTTTCAACTTTTCCCACAGTTCATGACCCTTTTTAAACACCGGACGAATTACATCTTCACCCTCTTCAGGTGCCATGCACATCAAACCTCTTACACAAATATTCGGCAATTCTTTTGCAAGTTGAACGGCTTCTTCGAATTCCTCGGGTTTAAGCCCATGCTTCGTTTCTTCACCGGAAATATTGAATTCCAGAAGAACATCCTGCACTTTACCTATAGCAGCCGCACGTTTATTTATTTCCTTTAAAATAGACAATGAATCTCCCGAATGTATAAGGCAATCCATCGCAATAACTTTCTTTACTTTATTTTTTTGCAAATGTCCCTGCAAATTCCAATGTACGGGTTTTTGAAGTAATCTGTACTTTTGTTCCATTTCTTGAACTCTGTTTTCACCTACATATGTTATCCCGCAATCAATTGCTTCTTCCATCTCGGCAAGAGAATGAAACTTTGTTACTGCAACAAGCGTTACATCTTGTTTGTACGGAGAACGTTTCTTTGCATCTTCCATACGCTTTCGCACATCTGCAATACGCTTTTCTATCTCTGACATAGTATTCCCCTTTTCTAAAAAATCTTTTACTTCTAGAAAGTATTATATCACACACGAAGCAAGCTAAAAACTAAAGTTTATTCATAATTACACTTTTATTTACATATTTTAAAATTCTTTTCATGTTAAAATATATTCGAGGTGATTTAATGTTTAAAAAATTCAAGAAAAATAAAAACACATGGGAAGATACACCTACTCATATTTATAAAGAAAATCCCGATATTTTCAAAGATGTTACAAGGCAAGTACTCTTTGACGGTGCTTTTGATTTACCTGTGCAATTTCGCTACTTTCAAGTGGAAGAATGCGGATACTCTTCACTCGAGCATCACGAGCACAGCCATTTCGTAATGATTTACAAAGGTAAAGGACATGTACTTTTGGAAAATGAAGTACATGAAGTGGAAGAAGGCGACATTCTTACAATAAATTCATGGCAATGGCATCAATTCAGAGCAGACAGAGGTACATTGCTGGGATTTTTATGTATGGTAAATATTGAACGTGACCGTCCTTCTTATCCGACTGAAAAAGAACTCGAAGATTTACGCTCCAATAAAAACGTTCCGGAATTTCTTGACGGTAAACTTCAAAAAAAATAAGCATATCTAAGTGTGCCGACCCAAAAAAGTCGGACCGAAATCTAACGATTGGTAGGTCGGCACATAAGTGATATGCTTTTATATTGCATTTATTTCTTTGTAGTACTTCATAGCTCCGTTGTGTATCGGAAGGTCCGCTATATTTTTTACCGCTTCTTGGGGTGTCAAGTTTTTCAGACTTTTTTGTGTTTTTGACAGCTCTTCCACGTTTTCCCAGAATGCTTTTGTAAGTTCGTACACTACTTCATCGGGAAGGTCTTCGTTGCAGAACATTACCATTTTTACCGCAGTTGTTTGTATATCCGTTTTTTGAGCCGGATATGTCCCTTTCGGTATGGTGTAAGCTACGTACCAAGGATATTTTTTTTGCATTTGTTTTATGAAATCGTCCGACAAGTTTACAAGGTGAGAATTCGATGACAATGTCTGCATTACCGATGATGAAGGTACTCCCGCCATTATCCATGCTCCGTCTATCGTTTTGTTTTGAAGCATTGCCGCCGCTTCTCCGAATCCTATGTATTCGGCTTGTATGTCATCGGGTACTTTTATATTTGCGGTTTCAAGGTGAGTTTTTACTTCGTTGTATACGCTTGAGCCTGCGCTCGCTATTGCAAAGTGTTTTCCTTTTATATCTTCTATTTTGTTTATTTCTGATTTGTCCGTTGCAATTACCTGATTCGGATTCAAGTATAATCCTGCTATAACTCTGAGGTGAGGATTTGCATGTCCCTTAAATATGTCGGTTCCATGAAATGATTGGTAGCAATTGCTGCTTATTGCAATTGATACTTGCGCTTCACCGTCATTTACCATATTCAGATTTTCAATTCCGCCCGCCGATGATTGTACCGATGCTTTTATTGTCGGTATTTTTTCGTTCCACATATGAGTTATTGCAGCTCCCGTTGCATACAATGTCCCCGATGATGTAGCAGTAGGCATTCTGATTTTTATTTTTCCGTCCGGTGTTGTGTTTTTCATATCTCCGAATGCTTTGAAACTTGCAATAATTACAATAATTACTGTTATTGCAATCATAAAAATTTTTGTTTTTTTCATATTTTTTTCTCCGCATTTTTCGCATTGAAATATTGTTTCATTATTATCGGTACAAACATAATTATTCCGATTATATCGGTTGTTGTCGAAGAATCCAAAAGCATCATCGCAGAAATGAAAAGTATTGCACGTTCATATATTTTCATGCTGCAAAGCATGTATCCTTCTATTGATGATGTAAAAAGTACAGTTCCGATTATTGCGGTAAATATCGCAATTATTGTATGTGTGCTTATATCGCTTATAAGAAGTTGCGGATTTGCAAGAAAGAAAAACGGTATTATAAATCCTATCAATCCGAGTTTTACTGAAATCAATGCCGTTTTCGTTTGATCCGAATTTGCTATTCCGGATGCTATATAACTGCTTATCGCTACCGGCGGTGTAATATTTGAAAGACACGCATATATAAGGCAAAACATATGTGCGGATACCGGTGTTATACCGGATTTTATAAGTACGGGTACGGCTACCGTTTGTACAATTACATATGCTGCTACCCCCGGTACTCCCATTCCTAAAATTGTCGACATTATCATTACAAATATTCCCGTTATATATATGTTCTCGGAATTTACCGAAGACAATATGAAATATCCCATATTCAGTCCCAATCCGGTAAGTGTTACGCTTCCTATTATTATTCCTATTACTATGCAACATATTCCTACGCTTATTGCATTTGAAGCACCTTCGGTTACCGCTTGTATTATTTTCCCGACTGTCATTTTCGTATCTTTTCCGATATAAGACGTAACTATCGTAACAAGTATTGATACAAGTGCCGCATATACAGGTGTATATCCGCTTACCATCAATCCTATAAGCGAGATAAACGGAAGTACAAGATACCATTTTCTTTTTATTATTTTAAGAGTATCCGGAATATTTTCTTTTTTTATTCCTGAAAGTCCCATACGTTTCGCTTCAAAATGTACCGCAAATATAAGACTTATGTAATAAAGCAATGCCGGAACAGTCGCAGCTATCATTATTTGTATATAACCTGTATGTAAAAACTCCGCCATAACAAATCCTACGGCACCCATTACCGGCGGACAAAATTGCCCTCCCGTAGATGCCACCGCCTCTACCGCCGCCGCAAATTCTTTTTTATACCCTGTCTTTTTCATCATCGGTATGGTAATCGTACCCGTTGTTGCGACATTTGCCACCGCAGATCCGTTCATCATTCCCATAAGTGCCGATGCGATAACTGCAACCTTCGCCGGTCCTCCTGTAGTATGTCCGACCATTGCAAGAGCTATTTCATTTATAAAATCCGAAAAGCCGCCGTACTTCAAAAATGCACCGAAAATTACAAATATAAATATATACGTTGAAAATACTCCGCTGCCTATCCCCAATATTCCTTCAGTTCCCCAAAATTGTGTGATGAGTATACGTTTTAACGTAAATCCGTTATGTCCCAAAAATCCCGTTATATACTCACCTAAATAACTGTATGCAAGAAATACAAGTGCCAGCGGCAACAAGTTTTTTGCAACACGTCTTGCACTCTCAAGTACCAAAAGTATGGCGATACCTGCAATTATAATATCCGGTGTACTTACACGCCCTCCGCTTTGCGTTATAAAAGTGTAATTGCAAATAAGGTATCCGAATGTAAACGAAGAAAGTATTGCAAAAATTATATCCGAAATCGGCGGTTTATATCGCTTTATATTTTCTTTTTTACTTGCCGGAAACAGTATAAATGTAAAAACCAAAAGAAATATGCAATGTATTGCACGCATATTTATCGCACTTATCGTTCCTACAGTCGAAAAGTACAATTGAAATACTGTCCACGCACACAAAAGAAGCATGACGATTTTTCTCATTATTCCGTCATACTTGCGAAATTTTGTGCCTTCATTGTTGTCATTTTCTTTTTCGTAAATTTTATTTTCCATGTCTTTAACTTTATAAAAATAAAGATCCTTTTTCAAGAGCCTTTTACATTTAATTGATCAATCTTACTTGAAATTATTTACCAAACGCAATTTTCCTTTACTAAAAACTCAGTCCTCATACTTTTTCTTTCCGTCTTTACAGCATCCTCATCGGAAATATATAACACCTCAATATTTCATAAATATTTAATATAAAAAATAATATGTTCACACTTGACTTAAATAAATTTTGCAAAAAAGATTTCAATACAATCGCTCTGACAATATACTTTGCCGTTATGTACCTTGACTGTAGTCAATACGCATACTATAGGCCGACTTCGGTTTATCACCGGTTATCGGTTATATACAATAATAAAAATTTTCGCTGTAAACTTAATTTATAAAACAGCAAAATACGATAAGCCATAATATTTCCGTTTCAGCTTAATTTGTATTAGAATTAAATTATAACCACATAAAAACAAATTCAATTATTCTAAAAAATAAAAGAAGTGTATTCTTGAAATATAAATTAAAATTATAGGGAATTTTATGAGAAAAAATATTTCTACAACAATCAGAATACTTAAATATAAATGTACAAAGTAATGTATCAGATACCTTGTAGGACAAACAATATACCAAGTAACAAATTGGCGATATCTTTATAGAACAGATAAGAATAAACGGACTTCCCGTTGCACCTAAAGTATATAATCCGAGCA
>NZ_CAMUNF010000007.1:0-56646 GCF_947090205.1 Dialister micraerophilus | reverse complement strand
GCGGCTGTCAGCGTAGGTGTGGACGGAGTCAATAAGGCAGGAAATAGAATTATTGGAAGCCGACAGATTACCCATGTAGCTGCAGGAAGTGAAGACACCGACGCGGTCAATGTGGCACAACTTAAAGCATTGAATACTAAAGTAGATAAAGGTTCAATACACTACTTCTCCGTCAACAGCACGGATAAAGGTGAAGGTTCGAACTGGAAGAATGACGGCGCGACAGGAAAAGATGCGGTAGCCATAGGAGTTGGAGCAAAAGCACAAGGGTACTATTCCACGGCATTAGGAAGTGGAGCACAAGCAAAAACGTACCATTCCACGGCATTAGGACATGGAGCAATAGCAAAAGGGGACTCTTCCACGGCATTAGGATATGGAGCAGAAGCACAAGGGTACTCTTCCATGGCATTAGGAAAAGGAGTAATAGCACAAGGGAGCTATTCCACGGCATTAGGAGATGGAGCACAAGCTCGGGTAGATGGAAGCGTTGCTTTGGGTGAAGGAACGGTAGCCGGCAGAGAAGCAGGAACAGTCGGTTATTTGGCATCTGCCGGTGGTACGACCTTTGATGATGTACTGAATGCACTGGGCAAAAAAACGGAATATAATAACTGGAAAAATAAAATCGATGAATCAAAAGCGGAATATAACAGATTAACAAACGCATATTTTAACGCAAGTGAAAGTGGCAAAGCTGCTGCGAAGACCGCTCTTGAAACATGGAAAGTAAATCATAAAGAATTCTTAGATGCTCTGGAAAAGAAGAGCAAACTGGAAGCGACATGGAAAGCCACCAAAGCGGCTGTCAGCGTAGGTGCGGACGGTCTGGACGAAGTAGGAAACAGAATTATTGAAAGCCGACAGATTACCAATGTAGCTGCAGGAACACAAGACACCGATGCGGTCAACGTGGCACAGCTTAAAGCATTGAATAGTAAAGTAACGACCAATACGGGAGATATCACGACCCTCAAAAAAGGCTGGACCTTAGAAGACGGCAATGCGACAAAAGGAACAAAAACCGTCAAAGCCGAAGATACCGTTAAAGTCACGGATGATGACTACATCACGGCGACCGTGAATAATGACGGTCTGAAGCTCGGAATGAACGAAACCAAGCTGAATGACCAAATCAATAACCAGATCAACAACAGTACCACTGTGACAAATAAGATGAACTCCTGGGTACTCAAAGCTGCTTCAGATAAAGACGCAGAAAAAGCCGGCAAAACAATTAATAACACGGATAATGACGTTACCTTTGACGTAGAAGCGGGCCAGGGACTTACCGTAGCGAGAGACGGCGCGACCATCAAATACGGTGTGAATAACAAGCAACTGGTAGGGAATATCAATAGCGGCGATACGGCAGTTACCAATATTTTCGCAAAATTCAGCGTCACCGACGGAACCAACACGAAAGCCGTCAACCTCGGAAAAGACAAAAACAACAACGTCAAATTCCTCGGCACAGCCGGTGAAACTACCGTGACCGTAGGCGGCAATGATGATGCACCGACCGTTACCGTAGGCTTGGATGCAAAGTTCAAGAAACAGGTAACGGATAACACGAGCAATATTGACGTGAACAAGAACGCAATCGCAAAGAACGCCGGAGATATTACGACTAACAAGAACGCAATCGCAAAGAACGCCGGAGATATTACAACGAACAAGAACGCAATCGCAAAGAACGCCGGAGATATTACAACCAACAAGAACGCAATCGCAAAGAACGCCGGAGATATTACGACTAACAAGAACGCAATCGCAAAGAACACCGGTGATATCACAACGTTGACAGGTCGTGTAGATACCACGGAAACGACTATCAAGTCGAATACAGATAGGATTACTACTGCAGAAACGACTATTAAGTCGAATACAGATAGGATTACTACTGCGGAAACGATTATCAAGTCGAATACAGATAGGATTACTACTGCGGAAACGATTATCAAGTCGAATACAGATAGGATTACTACTGCAGAAACAACCATCAAGTCGAATACAGATAGGATCGAAAAGAATGCGACAGACATTGCCGGTAAGATGACCTCGTGGACCGTAAAAGCGGGCGCAGAAGACGCAGACGGACAAAAGATTGACAATACCAATAATGAAGTTACCTTCAATGCAACCGGCGCAGGACTCACCGTAGAAAGAAAGGACTCGACCATTACATATGGTATCGACGGAAGCAAGATTGACCTTTCCAACAATGCGAGCGTCAAAAAACTAAAGACAGTGGTTAAAGCGGGAGATGGCGAGAAAAATATTTCCGTTGTAAAGGATTCAAATAAAGAAGAATACACTCTTACTCTTGCTAAAGACCTTAAGGGTTTGGATTCAGTTTCCGCTACGACAGTCAATGCCGGAACGGTTAAGGCTGATACGGTTGATACAAAGACGGTCACTGTAGGGGATAAGGTAACACTTGGTACGACCGGGTTTACCATCAAAGACGGCCCGTCCGTCACCGCTGCAGGTATTGACGCAGGCAATAACAAGATTACGGGAGTTGCTGCCGGAGCTGTGTCTGAAAAGAGCACAGAGGCCGTAAATGGCGGACAGCTCTTCGGAGTAGAACAAAAGGTTAATATCAATAATCAGAACATCGCCATTCTCGGCGGTAAAGTGGGTGAATTGGGTAACCGTGTGAACAGAGTCGGCGCAGGCGCTGCCGCACTTGCCGCACTTCACCCGCTCGACTTCGACCCCTACAACAGAAGTCAAATTATGGCGGGCGTTTCAACTTACAAAGGACAAGAAGCTATAGCACTCGGACTTGCGTACTATTCAAATGAAAATACTCTTTTACATGCAGGACTTTCATATGCAGGTTCAAGCGAACTCATGGCGAATGCCGGTATTTCCTACAGATTCGGCTCAAGTTACGATCGTAAATTTTTGGAAGAAAGAAATAAACTCATGCCGCAGTATAAGGGCGGAGTAATTTCATCGGTATATGTAATGCAAGATGAAATGACAAAACTTCAGAAAGAAAACGAAATTCTCAAAGAAAAGAATGCAAAGGCCGAAGCTGAAAACAAGGAAATGAAATCCGAACTTGAAATCTTGAAAAAACAAGTTTCAAAGCTTATGGAAAAAATATAAAAATAACGCATACTTCTGAAAAGGGGTATGCGTTTTTGATTGCGATAATTACGATAAAATCCAACAGTTTTTTGTGAAATGTTTTTGAAATAATTTATTTGTTTTTATTAATGATACGGTAAAATTAATTTGTCATAACTCCGATGACAACGAGGAAACATGGAAGTTCGATTTTTTTAGGAGCGTTAAATCGGGCAGTGGCGTAAATGTAAATTACGGTGTTTTCGATTTGAGTGTGTTACTTCGATATGAAGTCGGGTACTTGCACATGTCGAAGGACTTAAAGCGGTGGAGGATGCCGAAGTGGGTGCAACTTTCCGGCAGGCAAACGGAAAGGTCGCTCTTGCAAACAATATCGACCTGAAGGCTTACCGCATTTCAACTTTAAAGAAAAAATTAAACGGTCAGGATGTCTATAATTCTCGGAAAGTTTTGGTAAATTACAAGTTCCGATAAAAAAAGAAGGACTCTTTATGAGTCCTTTTTGCTTGTAAATCAATAGTGAGCATGTAAGTGAAAAATGGTTAATTTATCGGATTTTTGCAGAATTTATTTTTCTTGGTAATGTGTTCCGCATTGTATTATTTCTATATTGTCGTTAATTATTCTGAATACAATTCGATTTTTTGAATCAATTCGAATACTGTAATATCCGGATAAATTGCCTCGAAGGGGTTCTGTTTTACCGATGCAATTATATCCGTTTCTTTCTATATCTTTTAGAAGTTTATTTATTTTTTTTAAGGTTCTTTTGTCTTGTGTTTGCCAATATACATATTCTTCCCAGGCGTTTTCTTCCCATAGTTTTTTCATCAGTCTACCTCTATAAGGTCATGCTCTTTCAAGGTGCTTTTTCCTGATTTTAAATTTGCAATACGTTTTTCGAGTTCTTCAATATTTTCTTTACTGTAAAACGGATCCGCACGCAATTCAAACGGAATTTTGTTTTCTCTTACTACAGTTTTTAAAAATATGTTTATTGCAGTTGACATATTCAGTCCTATTTCATTAAATGTTATTTCGGCATTTTTTTTAAGATTGTCATCAACACGTAAACTTATTTGTGCCATGTCGCACCTCCTTTTGATTTCATTGTATATCTAATTGCTGATTAAAGCAAGTTTTTGTATTGCAATTGAATTACATATAAAAAGCCGCATAATTTATACGGCTAATTTATCGGATTTTTGCAGAATTTACAGAGTCTTGAATTTTTGTCGATCGGTTTTCTGCAGTACGGACATGGAATTGTATCTTTATTTTCTTTTTCATTTTCGTAGGTGTTTTTCTCGTTTACGTTTTCAAAGGGATTTGTTTTTTCTTTGTAGTTGTCGAAGTTTCCTTTGAACATTTTTTCAAATATTTTTTTTGCTTCCTGAGCTTGTTTGTCTTGTTGCTTTTTGAGTTCCGTTTTTCCGAGTATCAAAAGCAGAAGTATCGACAGAGGAAACGAGATTATTCCTACTATGTACCAAAGCAGAACGCTTCTTCCGTATCTGTATGCAAGGTATGCGGTGATGCATGCCAACAGCGGTGTCAACAGCAGCATATTTTGTTCCATTTTTTTTATCCTTTATAAATGTTTCAGCGGAGGATTTGCAAATTTTGTGAGTTTTGCTTTTTCTTCGTTTCTTATTTGTTCCGCCAATGCTTTTATTTTTTGTCGTATCCAGAGATCTGTCGTGGTGTTTTCTCTGTAGTCGGCTTCCGCATACATGTGTACTCTTCCTTCTCTTCTAAGTTGTTCAACTTGGTTCATCGCTTCGACATTTCCTTTCGGATAGACTGCAAAGGTCGATCCGTTGAATTGTTTTATTACCGAGAATGCCGGTATGTCGCTGGGGCCGTCCGCTATGTAAATCATGTTTTTGAAGTGGACTTTGCGTGATGCTTCCGGTATTTTCGTGTTTACGTTTATTTCGTTGTCGGGTTTTTCGTTCATGTGTGCCACTCCTTTGTTTATTTCAAAGAGTGCACGTGTTTTGCTTGTGTTGTCGATTGTGTATCCGATTTCCGAAATTGTTTTTTCTCCGTTTTCATCGGTCGTTTCTATAAATTCGCATGCCCATGCGTCTTTTATGTATGGAAATATATTGCAGCCTTTTATTATTTCCAACAGTCCCGTACTTACTACGAAGTGTTGTACTTTTATGTCATATTCGGAGTATCTCGGGTTGTTTTCCACTTCGTCTACAGTGCGTTTGAAAAAGTCGGGGAGTCCCGGATAGAATTCCAGTTCTTCTCCGAATTTACGCATTTTTTCGTTTGTAAGTCCTTTGAATTTTCCGCTTTTTACATAGTGCAGAAAGTGGTTCAGATAGATGGTGTCACGATTTACGTGTACGTTTTGCGTTTTCCAATATTTTTCCGGAAGGTTGTTTACTTCTTCCCAGAATGTATCTCCGTCTATTTGATAGTGTTTGAATATAGGGTCTTGCATGTATCCTTGAAGCAGTGTTTTGTCGAAGTCCCATATTACAGCAATTATGTTTGCCATTTGTCCTCCTAAGTTGTCAACATATTGTGTATAAATGTGTGAATAACTTCTTTTTTCTACTATCTATTGTATGGTTATGCCGAGGTATTCTTGTATGCTTTTTATTGCTTCATGTTCTCCGCCCAAGTATGCTTTGTAGAGCCAGAAGAGTGCTGCGTCTTTGTCTTTTTCCACTCCGGCACCTCTTGCAAAGCAAAGTCCCAAGTAGTACATTGCCGGTACGTATCCTTGTTCGGCACTTTTCATAAACCATTTTATTGCAGTTTCCATGTTTTCCATTATTTCTTCGCCCGTGTAATAAATCATTCCGAGTGAGTATGCGGCTGCGGATACGTGGTTTTCGTATGCTTTTTTATACCAGTTTATCGCTTCTTGTATATTTTTTTCGCAGCCCTGTCCTGATTGCAGGCATTCTGCGGTTTTGTACATTGCATCGGGGTGTCCCAGTGTTGCAGCTTTTTTGTGAAGTTTGAATGCTTTTTCCGGATTTATTTTTGTGCCTATTCCGTTTTCGTAGCAGTCGCCCAAGTATTTTATACCGAATACGTTTCCGTTGTCGGCGGAGATTTTCATGTATTTGAACGCTTTTGTTCCGTCCGGATCGTCTATGTATCCGTTGATGCAGAGAAATCCTTTTACATATGACAGTCCGATGTCGCCGTCCGCTATTGCTTCATTTATAAATTCTACGCCTTTGTGAAGGTTTTCTTCTTGGTCTGCTTTGTTCAGATAGTATATTCCGAGTGTAGCTTTCGCTTCTTTTATGTTCATTTCCAATGCACGGTTTAAGTATTCAAGACCTTTTTTCTCGTCTTTTTCTACCATTTCTCCAGACATGTACATTTCTCCGAGTTTGAATATCGGTCGCCAAAATCCTCGTTTTGCCGCTTGTTTGAGCCAGTAGAGTCCGTATTCGACATCTTTTTCCACTCCGAATCCGTATAAGAATTGATCTGATACTTCGTTTTGTGCAAATACGTCACCTTCCAATGCTTTCATGAGTATGTCTTTGTGACATTTTTTGCATAGTGATTGGTTTACTTTTTTTGTGTTTGTCGGGTATGCACAGTTGAGTGTTGCGAATATATCTCCTTTTTTGCGTCCTTCTTTACGCCAAAAGGTTGCTTTTTTGAAGTCTTGTTTTGTTGTTCCGTATCCGTTTCCGTAAATTTCTCCTAGAAAATACATGGCACGTCCGTTGCCGTCTTGCGCCAGTTTTTCAAATATCGGTAACGATTTGTCTATTTGTCCTGTAAGATAGAGTTCTTCCGCTTTTTTCAACTCTTCGTCCATGTAATCACCTCATTCCCTTATTTTACTATTTTTCCGAGTATTATAGCAAATACTTGATTTTTGTGATTTCGTATTCAAAAACCCCAAGTTATAATTCTTGGGGTTTTGAATATTTTGTGATAATTTATTTTTTCATTCCGCCGGCAATTCCCGGGCTTGTCATTTCGTATGGTGAGAGTATTTCTTCCATGCGTTCTTTTGTCATGAGTTTTCTTGCCATGAGTATTTCTTTTACCGGTTTTTTTGTTTTGTAGGCCTCTTTTGCAATTGACGAGCATTCTTCGTATCCGATGTGGGGGAGAAGTGCGGTGATTGTTCCGACGCTTCCGTCTACCCATTTTTGACATTGTTCGGGATCGGCTTGAAGGTCTTTCAAGAGTTTTTCCGTAAATGTGTCGATTGCTGCGGTAAGGTAGCGGAACGAGTTGAAGAGGTTGTATGCAAGTACCGGTTCCATTACGTTGAGTTCGAGTTGTCCGTTTTCAACGCAAAGTGAAATTGTAAGATCGTTTCCGATTACCTGGTAGCAGGTCTGATTTAAAACTTCGGCGATTACGGGGTTTACCTTGCCCGGCATAATTGAAGAGCCCGGTTGTCTTGCCGGAAGTATTATTTCACGAAATCCGCAACGTGGACCGGATGCCATGAGTCTGATGTCGTTTGCGATCTTTATGAGTGAGAGCGCACCTACTTTGAGTGCGGAAGATACTTCTGCAAAGCAGTCCGTACTGTGTGTAGTGTCAATCAAGTTCGGTGACGTTTCAAAACGGAATCCGACAAGGTCGGAGAGTATTTGAGGATATTCTTTGAGATATTCTTTTTCCGCATTTATGCCGGTACCTATTGCCGTACCGCCCATGTTTATATTTTGCAATGCGCCGAGAGATCTTGTAAGTCGCCAAATAAATCTGCGTGTTGCCGATGCGTATGCGTTCATTTCCTGTCCCAATGTAATCGGCACCGCATCTTGAAGGTGTGTACGACCCATTTTTACGACATCTTTGAATTCGTCACCTTTTTTTTCGAATGCTTGCGCCATTCGTATGAGTGCGTCCGTAATGATTTGCGCTTTACGAAGTATGCATACTTTGATTGCGGTAGGAAATACGTCATTTGTCGATTGCGCCATGTTGGCGTGGTTGTTCGGAGAAATAATGTCGTAACGACCTTTTTCTTCTCCGATTATTTCCAATGCACGATTGCTGAGAACTTCGTTCATGTTCATATTTATTGAAGTTCCCGCACCGCCTTGAATGGGATCCAAGAAAAATTGATCTACAAATTTTCCGGCGATAATTTCATCTGCCGCCTGTTCAAGTGCCGTTCCGATTTTTTTATCCAAACGTCCCGTTTTCATGTTTGTGATAAATGTAGCTTTTTTTACGGTAGCCAAAGCTTTTATGAAATCGTGGTCAATCGTGTCGCCCGTAATTTTAAAATTTTCTTTTGCTCTTAATGTCTGTACGCCGTAATAGGCGTTATCCGGAATTTCCAATTCTCCTAAAAAGTCATGTTCTTTACGCATTGTAAGCTCCTTTGGAAATCTATTTTATATAATTATTGATAGTATAAGGATAGCATAATTATGCTTGCAGTGCAATTATATATAACACGTAAAGATAATTTAATTAAAATAGTATATACTTTTTACTTATTGTAATATATATTGTATAAAACATATAAATACATTATTTTCGGTGAATTCTGAATATTTCAAAAACAAGTATACAGATTTTTATAAATATTTTTTCTTTTCGATGAGTTTAATGATGGGTTCTATATGGATAAAAATTTTTTCAATAATCTGTAACAAAAAAAGAAAAATAAAAAAGAGGTAAATACCTCTGTAGAAAATAAATTGGAGCGGATGATGGGAATCGAACCCACGTATCCGGCTTGGGAAGCCGGTGTTCTACCATTGAACTACACCCGCATGTTCTTTTATTATTTTAACTTATCGGCGATTTATTGGCAATGAGTAAAAGGCGGAGTGTCCGCCTTTTTTATATGTCGTAGAAAAATAAAAATTCTTTCTTTATGTCTTCTCTCAAACTTCTTGATACCGTACATTCTTCTTCCGTTTGATTTTCGATTTTTTCACGAAGCGTTTGCGGTGTGGATTGAGGAAGGTGGAAGTCTATGCAAATTTTTGATATGCGGTTGTTTTTATTGTCGTATTCTTGTGATGTTTCCGCATATGCTCCTTCGATTGCTTGACCGTTTTCATTTGCGATCATATTTATTACCGACAATGCGCAGCATGCCGTTGCCGCAGTTGCAAGTTCGCCCGGAGTTGCGGATTTCTTGTTTCCGTTTTCGTCCGGTATGTCTGTCGTTGCAATTACTTTGTCGTTGAAAAGAGTTTCGATTACATATCCTGATTTTTTTAAGATTTTCAGTGCCATAAAAAACCTCCTGAATATTAATAATATATTACGTATTTTACCGTAACTGCCTTTTAATTGGAAATGTCGTAGAAATATTTCATGTCACGAAGCATGTCGGGTCTGAAACTTCTTGATACCGTACATTGTTCTTCTACGGCTTTTTCAATTTGTATGCGTATATTTTCCGGTATTGATGACGGGAGATGGAATCTGATGAAAATTTTTGACAGTCTGTTGCGTGCTTTGTCGTAGTTTTGCGATGTTTCCGCATAGGCTCCGTCTATATTCAATCCTTTTTCTTCGGTTACAAGCGTAATTACCGATAATGCACAGCATGCGATTGATGCCACTGCAAGTTGTCCCGGTGTCGGCGCTTGTTTGTTTCCGTTTTCGTCCGGAAGGTCCGTGGTGAATATTGTTTTTTTATCGAATATACCTTCAATCTTATATCCGTTCTTTTTTACTATTTTTATCGGCGGTGTTTTCATTTCGACTTCTTCTTTCTTTGCTTTCAGCTTGAATGCACGTGGTGTTATATTGTATTTCTGTGTAAACATTTTCGTAAAATAACTTTGTGTGGTAAATCCGCAGGTGGATGAAATATTCAGTATCGAGTCGTTTGTCTTTCTAAGCAGCATGCAGCTCATTTCAAGTCGATAATCGTTCAAGTATTCTATCGGAGATTGTTGCATGTATTTTTTAAATATTACACAGCATTTACTTCTCGATACGTTTCCGGCTTTCGCTATTTCATTTAATTTTATTTTTTCTCCGTAGTTTGCATTTATGAATGAAATCATTCTTTTTTGCGATTCCATGTTGATATTGTCGAGTACTATGTTTCTGTCTTTTTCGGCCGGAGAAAGTGCGTAGACTCTTGAGAGCAATATGTGCAGGAGTCCGATTATTTCAAGTTCGTATGCGGGTGATTTTACACTGTTCAACTCGTATATATTCATCAAAATCTTGCCGGCTTTTTCGCCGAGTTCATGATCGTGAGGTATATAGAAAAAGTCACGACGGTTGCCCTCCATGAGAGAAAGCAGCAATTTGGTACGTATCGTATTGTTTCCGGTAAGTATTGCAGGGTGTATCCATAGACGAAGAAAACGACAGTCGTTTCCTTTGTGCGGCGCCACACGATGCATGACTTGGGGATTTACTATGAATGAATCTCCTTTTGTGAGTTTCGTGACATTCATTCCGCAAAAAATTTCCATTTCACCGGTGAGTATGAATAGTATTTCCATATCGTCTTGCCAGTGTGAGAGTTTCTGCAATCCCGGTTGTAAATTTATTGTTTCAATAGATGAGTAAATTGCAGATTTGTTTTTTGAAAAATTTGATGAAGAATTATTTTTTACAAAATTGTTTGCAACCATGTATAAAACCTCTTGTTGAACTATTTTTATAAAATGTAATACGATTTTGCTATATAAAAAACTTTTTTTGTAATATTATTATAACATAAACATAGAAGAAATTGAATATGCTTATATTTTGTTATATAATGTTATTGAAGTAATAACAAGGGAGGATTTTAAAATGTTGCAAAAAGAATTGAATCAGTTGTTGAGTGATTTTTATGTTATGTATCACAAGCTCCAGAATTACCACTGGTATATAAAGGGTTATCATTTCTATGATGATCATGAACAGCTTGAAAAGTACTACGATGAAATGGCTGAAAATGCCGATGTAGTTGCAGAGCTTATGATGCAGATTGAAGTTCATCCGGAAGCTACAATGAAGGGCTGGCTCGCTTTGACAAAGATTGAAGAACCGACAAATGAAGAAATCAGTTCCGAAGATGCTTACACTCATGTTTTGAAGGATTACAAGTACCTTCTCGAAGAAATCATAAGCGTAAAGAGAGCTGCGGAAAAGGTTGAATGCGATCTCGTTGCAAATACAATGGATGACTTTATCGGTCAGTTCAGCAAGAATATCTGGATGCTCAGACAGGTTGTAAAACAGTAATTTATAATAAAGCCGATGTCGAATTGTTTCATTCGATGTCGGTTTTTTATTTTGCAAAAAAATAAAAAAATTTTAAATTTTTAAATATTGAGAATGTATTTGTAAATGTCGTATTTCGGGTATTTCATATTGAGAATTATCTCTTTGCATGCAAAAAAGGTATAGATTTTTTACAATTTTTATATTTCTTTTTTCATTTATATAGTGTATTATAGTTAAGGCATTATACTATATGTAGTGTAGAGATGTATATAAACAGCTATATTTTGTAGTAATATCGAATATTTTAAAACAATGAAAAGATAGATTGAAGTACGGTAAATCGTGAAAGGGGAGCATTATGGAGGATATTGTCGTAAGTAACAAGGTAATAAAGCGTAACGGTGAAGAGGTTACTTTTGATATTTCCAAAATTGTTGCAGCTATAGAGAAGGCAAACAAGGAAGTGGACGGAATTCATCGCATGAATCATTATCAGATTTGCGGTGTTGCGGAAACTATTGCCAAGTTTGCGGATAAATGTTCTCACGCCGTTCATGTCGAAGATATTCAGGATATGGTGGAACGTGGAATTATGGAGATGCGTGCATATGAAGTGGCACAGAAGTATGTGCGTTATCGTTATAAGCGTGAAATTTCACGTAAGAGCAATACGACCGATGACGGAATTCTTTCTTTGATTGATTTGAACAATGAAGAAGTAAAACAGGAAAATTCAAATAAAAATCCGATAATAAATTCCACTCAGCGTGATTACATGGCAGGTGAAGTCAGTAAGGATTTGACAAAGAGATTGCTTTTGCCCGAGGAAATCGTTCGTGCGCATGAAGAGGGTATTATTCACTTTCACGATGCGGATTATTTTGCACAGCGTGAGCATAATTGCGATCTCATAAATCTTGAGGACATGCTTCAGAACGGTACCGTAATCAGTCAGACTTTGATTGAAAAGCCGCACAGTTTCTTTACGGCTTGCAATGTAACGACTCAGATTGTCGCACAGGTCGCAAGTAACCAGTACGGCGGACAGTCTTTCACCTTGTCGCACTTGGCACCTTTTGTAGATATAAGCCGTAAAAAGATAAAGAAACAAGTTCTCGAAGAACGTGAACTTACCGGTGAAAGCAATGATGAAGATATTGTAAATAAAATTGTCGAAAAACGTTTGGATAATGAAATAAAGAGCGGTATACAGACAATTCAGTACCAACTTATTACACTCATGACCTGCAACGGACAGGCTCCGTTTGTAACTATGTTCATGTACCTGGATGAAGTTCCCGAAGGACAAATTCGTGATGATTTGGCGAAAATTATAAAAGAAGTTCTCGTTCAACGTATGCAAGGGGTAAAGAACGAAAAAGGCGTATGGGTAACACCGGCATTCCCAAAGCTTATTTACGTACTTGACGAGGACAACATACATGAAAATTCCAAGTATTACTACTTGACGAAAATTGCAGCGGAATGCAGTGCGAAACGTCTTGTTCCCGATTACATTTCAGCAAAAATAATGAAGGAAATGAAACAGGGAGATGTATATACATGTATGGGATGCCGTTCATTCTTGACAGTTGAAGACAGTCAGAGAAATCCGGACGGATCACATAAGTATTACGGAAGATTTAACCAAGGGGTAGTAACAATAAACCTCGTGGACGTTGCATGTTCTTCCGATGGAGATATGAAAAAGTTCTGGGAAATACTCGAAGATCGACTTGAACTTTGTCATCGTGCATTGCGTTGTCGTCATGAAAGACTTCTCGGCACCGTTTCGGACGTTGCACCGATACTTTGGCAGTACGGAGCATTGGCAAGACTTAAAAAAGGCGAAACGATAGATAAACTTTTATATAACGGTTATTCCACAATATCCTTGGGATATTCCGGACTTTGTGAAATGTCTTACCGCATGGTAGGTGAATCTCACACAACTGAAAAAGGAAGAGAATTTGCACTCAAAGTAATGCAGAAACTCAATGACAAATGCAGTGAATGGAAAGCCAAAGAAAATATAAGTTACTCCGTTTACGGCACACCGATGGAATCGACAACATACAAATTTGCAAAAGCATTGCAGAAACGTTTCGGTATAATCAAGCATGTAACCGACAAAAACTATATTACAAACAGTTACCATGTACATGTAGCGGAAAAAATAGATGCATTCAGCAAACTTAAATTCGAATCGGAATTCCAGAAACTTTCACCGGGCGGTGCAATCAGTTATGTGGAAGTTCCGAATATGCAAAACAATTTGCCGGCAGTTCTCATCGTAATGAAGTACATATATGAAAATATAATGTATGCGGAGCTCAATACAAAGAGCGACTACTGTGAAGTGTGCGGATATGACGGAGAAATAAAAATAGTAACCGATGACAGCGGAAAATTGATTTGGGAATGTCCGTCTTGCAAAAATCACGACCAGCATAAAATGTCGGTAGCAAGAAGAACATGCGGATACATAGGAACGCAATTCTGGAATCAGGGAAGAACTCAGGAAATAAAAGACAGAGTGCTTCATTTGTAAAAGAAAACTCAAGAAGCGAAGATTATTGAAAGTCAAGAGGAAGAAATATGAATTACGGCGGCATTAAGGAATACGATATAGCAAACGGACCGGGAATAAGATTGAGTCTGTTCGTTTCCGGTTGCCGTCATCATTGCAAAGGTTGTTTCAATGCAATGACATGGGACTTCAACTACGGTGAACCGTACACAAAAGAAGTCGAAGACGATATACTGAAAAAACTCGGGCAAGAATGCTACCAAGGACTCACACTCTTGGGCGGCGAACCGATGGAACCGGAAAATCAAAAATGTATACTTCCTCTTGTAAGACGCTTTAAAGAAATGTATCCGAAAAAAGATTTGTGGTGTTTTACCGGTTTTCTTTTCGACAAAGACCTCTTGGGCTGGATGTCGGAAGAACTCTATGAAACGCCCGAACTTTTGAAATATATAGACATACTTGTGGACGGGAAATTCATACTCGAAAAAAAAGATGTCAGACTCGTATTCAAAGGATCGTCCAATCAAAGAACGATAGACGTACAAAAATCTTTGAAAGAAGGGAAAATATGTTTCTGGAATCCCTTCGGAGTCGCAACTTCAAAAAGCGCAAGAATATAAAATCAAAACGCAAAGACCTGAAAATCTTTGCGTTTTTTATTGAATGTTTATTTAATAAAAACCGAAATTTGAATATTGAAATTTAAAGTTATGATATTTAAGAGTTATTTATTTTTTTTTATGAACGTGGTAAAATATATGTAGTCATAAATTTTACATTATATCAGAAAATTTATTCATGGTAAACAGCTTCTGTGAAATTTTTTGCAGAGGTTTTTATTTACAAGGCAAATGTATTGAGGAGTGATACTGTGTTGGAATTGAAAGAAGTTCGTGGCGCCTTGCTGGGTGAAGCGTGTGGCGATGCACTCGGGTATCCGCTTATACATTTATCGCAAGAAAAAATTTTGAGTATTTTCGGGCAATTCGGGTTGCGCTTGCTTGTTCGCACAAAAAAGAGTATAAGCAAATCCGCACCGGTTACGGAACTTACCCAACTTATGCTTTCAACGGTTGACGGACTTTTATGGTCGGATGCAAAGAAAATTGATGTCACCGAGGGTGTTTATAAAGGTTATATGCGTTGGTACTACGGACAAACCGGTGAAGAACCTCGCAGAGGGCAGAAGTCATGGATGCGACGTCAATCACATGAGCATGAAATCTGTTTGATACATAAAAAATTTATGCATGAAAGACGGGAAGGCGATGAAGATTGTCTGAATGCGCTTTCTTCAGTCAAAAGAGGTACGAAGAAACATAAATTGAACGACAGTGAAAGTTCAAGCGTTTTGACACGTGCGATACCTGTGGGACTTTTGTACTCGGACGATTTCAAGCTTGCATTTGAAAAAGCCGTTGAAATTGCGTATCTGACACATTCATCGGATATTGCTGTACTCTCGGCCGGAACGCTTGCGGCATTGGTTTCACTTTCGGTTTCGGGAAGTTCCATTCCGAAAGCTTTGGAAACCATATATGAATTTTTGAATAAAGTTGATAATTCCGATTCGATTATATCCTTGCTTTCTGCAGCACAGGAACAATCCGTTAAACATCCTGCCGGCAAGGGCGGTTCTTGGGATTATATCGACAGTATAAACTCACTCGGCAGCGGAGAAAAAGCGAATGAAGCGCTTGCTATGGCGGTATTTTGTTTTATGACCATAGACGATCCTTTCGAAGCGGTTATTGCAGCTGCAAATCATGGCGGAAATTCATCTGCAGTGGCATCGATTACAGGAGCGCTTGAAGGCATTCGTCATGGAGAAAAATTTTTACCGAATTATTGGACGGACATGCTCGAAGGAAGAGAAAGCATAGAACTTTTAGCGGAAAAGTTTTGCCATATGTGCGAAAAAAGAATTTTAAGAAAATAGTGAAAACGGAGTTGTATTTCAAAAGTACAACTCTTTTTTTATTTGAAAAATATGAATTTATATTTTGAATTAAATACGGATATATTTTTGAATTTTGGAAAATATATTTTTTTAAATGCTATAATAAAAAGATGTGGAAAGGAGAATATATGACACGTGAGCAAATATTGAAAAAATATTTCGGCTATGACGAGTTTCGTCCCATGCAGGGTGAAGTCATAGATGAAATATTAAGCGGTAAAGACGTACTTGCAATCATGCCGACAGGTGCCGGAAAGTCACTTTGTTTTCAAGTGCCTGCTTTGATGTTTCCTTACGGCAGCGTCATTATTTCTCCTTTGATTTCACTTATGAAAGATCAAGTTGAAGCATTGAACGAACAAGGCATTTCCGCCTCGTACGTAAACAGTACGGTGACATATGAAGAGTCGATAGAACGTTTGCGTGAATTATATAGAGGACATATAAAACTTCTGTACATGGCGCCGGAAAAACTCGAGGCATCTTACTTTACACATTGTCTGTCGCAAGTTCCGCTTTCAATGGTTGTTGTGGACGAGGCGCATTGTGTATCGCAATGGGGGCATGATTTTCGTCCGAGTTATCGCAAAATACGTAACTTTATAAATACACTTTCGAAAAAACCGATAATTGCAGCATTTACGGCAACGGCAACACAAGCAGTGGAAAAAGATATGCGTGAAAGTTTGGGACTTTCGGATGCACGACTTTTCAAAACGAGTCTTGACAGACCGAATTTGTCTTTTACGGTAATAACGGATACAGACAAATATTCTTTTTTGAGTAAGTATATTTCCGCACACAAAGAAGAAAGCGGAATAATTTACTGTGCGACACGCAAAGCGGCCGATGAAGTATACGAGTATGTAAAAGCTCAAGGTCATTCGGTCGGAAAGTATCACGCCGGAATGGACGATGACGAAAGAAGAAAAGCTCAAGAAGATTTTTCATTCGACAGAGTGCAAATCATGGTTGCGACAAATGCGTTCGGTATGGGAATAGATAAAAGCAATATACGCTACATAATTCATTACCAAATGCCGAAAAGTCTTGAGGCATACTATCAGGAAGCCGGACGTGGAGGACGTGACGGAGATGATGCCGAATGTATATTGCTCTACAGCGGACGTGACAGCGGAATACAGAAATTTTTGATTGAACAAAGTTTCGGTGATGAAGACAGGAAAAAGAAAGATTACAGAAGATTGCACGCAATGATCGACTACTGCAAAACCGGAGAATGTTTGCGCAACTTCATTTTGAAATACTTCGGTGAAAAACCGAAAGAGAATTGCGGACATTGCAGCCGATGCCTTACCGAATGTGCAAAAGCGGACGTGACGGACATTGCCGTATTGGCATTTCGTACGATAAAAATCGTAAATGAACATTTCGGAATGTCGGTTATAGCGGATATTTTGAAAGGGAGTCGTTCAAAATCGGTTATCGAACGAAAACTCGACAAAGTACCGACCTACGGAAGACTTTCATTTGAAAGTGCGAAACATATAAAATCCATGCTTGCACGATACATGGCGGACGGATATTTAAGACGTGAAGGCGAACCGTATCCGGTATTGAAGCTTACCGAAAAAGCACAGGAAGTACTTGACGGAACAAGGAAGGTAATGTCGATTGCAAGTGCGGCAAGTGACGTAATCGAAGATACGATAACGGAAAAGAAAGTAAAAATAAAAAATAAGGGAGCATTCTTTGAAATATTGCGTAAACTGAGAAGAGAAATAGCAAGCGAAGAAAAAGTTCCTCCGTTTGTAATATTTTCAGATGCTACACTTACGGATATGCTCATAAAAATGCCGACAACTGAAGATGAACTTGCAAAAGTAAAAGGCGTGGGAGCATTCAAATTAAAAAAATACGGAAAGCGTTTTATCGAACTTTTAAAAAGTGTAAAAGACAAAAAAGTAAAAAGCGATGAAGAAAAAAGCTTTGAAAATTTGAGAAACGACTCAAAAGAAATAAAAACAACGACAAGACAAAATAAATATGAAATGTCGGCAAAACTTTTCAAACTTCGTAAAAATATTTCCGAAAAAGAAAATATAAAACCGCACTTGATATTCAGTGATAAAATTTTGGAAGAAATTGCAAAAAAAGCTCCGAAAACTCTTGACGAACTTTCGGCGATAAAGGGGATAGGTCCTCGAAAAATCGAAAAGTACGGAAAAATATTTTTAAAGGAAATCGAATTAGTCGGAAATATTGAAAATACGGAATTTTCAGAAACCGACAAACAGGCATTTTTGTTGTATATGACAAAAGTATTGGAACGCATCGGAAGAAAAATTCATGTAAAAAAAGAATTGTACAGAATAGACGAAGATTTGATAAAATGCTTTTATTCGGATGAAAATCCGGAGAAGTATTTGAATGATGAGCAGCGAAAGCACAAGGAAGAAATAATACGTGCGATAGATGCTTATCGCAATATAGTAAATATGAGAGTGAGGAAGTAAATGAACGCAGACAAACAATATCTCGGTATTGTAAAAAATATACTGGAAAACGGTTCTTTGGGAAACAATCGTACAGGAATGCCGGCATATAAATTGCCGCATCAAATAATGCAATTTGACCTTGAAAAGGAATTTCCCATACTTACAACGAAGTTTGTAGCATTTAAAACTTCTATAAAGGAAATACTTTGGATCTGGCAAAAACAGTCCAATGACGTTCGTGAACTTCAAAAATGGAATTGCCATATTTGGGACGAATGGATGCTCAATGACGGTACAATCGGAAAAGCATACGGATACCAGCTTAAAGAATACAAGCAGGTAGATACATTGCTCGATTTATTGAAAAACAACCCCGAAAGCAGAAGAATGGTTGTAGATCTTTGGAATGTAAAAGATTTACCGGAAATGGCACTTTATCCATGTGCGTTTCTTACCATGTGGGACGTGACAAGTGACGGCAGACTCAACTGCATGCTCGTACAAAGAAGCGGAGATATGGGCTTGGGTGTACCTTTCAATATGGCTCAATATGCCGCACTTACTCATATGATTGCGCAAGTGTCCGGACTTAAAGCGGGACTTTTTACACATGTAATAAACAATGCTCATATTTATCAAAATCATGTAGAAGCACTCAAAGTGCAACTTGCAAGACTTGATGAAGCATATGAAGCACCGAAAATTGTTTTGAATAAAGACGTAAAAAATTTTTACGACTTCAAGCCGGAAGACATCGTACTGGAAAATTACAAGCATCACGGTAAACTACCTATGGCGGTGTCGGTATGATATCTATAATTGTCGCAAGAGCTAAAAACGGAGTAATCGGGAAAGACAACAAACTTATTTGGCACATTTCAGACGACCTCAAATATTTCAAAAAATGTACTACGGGTCATCCGATTATAATGGGAAGAAAAACATTTGAAAGCTTTCCGAAGTTACTTCCCAATCGTACTCATTACGTGCTTACAAGAGATAAAAATTACAAAGCGCAAGATGAAGTGAAAGTTTTCAATGATGTGGAAACTCTCGTGAAATCATTGCCGGAAGGCGAAAATTTCGTAATCGGCGGCGGACATATTTATAAAGCGTTTTTGGAAAAAGCGGACAAACTTTACATAACGGAAATTGAAAAAGAATATGAAGGCGATACATATTTTCCGGATTTAGACATGAACAAATGGGAAATAGAAAAAGAAATTGAAAGCGAAGACAAAACGATTCCGCACAAGTTTGTAGTGTACAAAAGAAAAAATATATAAATTTAAAAAGTACGAAAATGAATTCGTACTTTTTAAATTTGGAACGGAAATATTATTTATAAATTAAAACAAAATATAAAAAATATTACTTTACATATTTTTGTATGATACTATTAATATATTGAAAAGGAGGTGTAGCATGACCGTACGTGAAGAAATTTTGACACAAACACCTTTTGAACTCATGATGAAATTGTCTTTGCCGGCAATTTTGGGAATGGTTGTAATTGGACTTTATCCGCTTATGGACGGTATTTTTGCCGGACGTATTATAGGCGAAGCCGCACTTACAGCTTGCGGTATTGCAGTACCTCTTTTGATGATAAACAGCGGAATTGCGACTCTGATAGGAGTGGGATCGGCATCCGTTCTTTCACGTGCGTTGGGTAGAGAAGATTACAAAACCGTAGATTTGATTATGGGGAATTTACTTTTCTGGTCAACAGTCACTTCACTTATAATTACAATTGCCGGAATTTCGGTAAGTTCATACTTCTTGGATATGATCGGTGCGACCGGAATAATAAAAGAATACGGTATAAGATACCTGCGTGTGCTTTTCATAGGTTCTTTATTTGCAAATTTTTCACAATGCTCAAACATGGTAATGCGTGGCGAAGGACTTATTCGGCGTGCAATGATTATTATGGCGGGCGGTGCGATATTCAATATAGTTTTCGATCCGATACTTATGCTCAATATGGGAGAATACGCAATCGAAGGCGCTGCAATTGCAACGGTGCTTGCAGAAATTTTACAGGCGATATTCACATTGCACTACTTTATGAAAAAAAGTGAAATCGTACAAATAAAAAGTTTTTTGCCGGACACGGAAATAACGAAAGAAATGTTTTCCGTCGGAGTTTCCGCAATGCTTATGTCGCTTCTTTTCATGGTACGACAAATATTTTTATACAAAGCGGCATTTCAATACGGCGGAGATATGCATGGAATACTTATGTCGGCGGTACTTCGTGTTTACGGATTTGCATTCATACCCTTGTGGGGAATGAGTCAAGGACTTCAACCGATAGTAGGTACGAACTACGGTGCAGGAAAAATGGAACGTGTAAGAAAAGTAATGTACACATTTCTCGGTGCATCCACACTGCTTGCAGCGGTATTTTGGCTGCCGATAATGATATTTCCGAAAGAAATACTTCTCATATTCGGAGTATCGGAAAGTTTGGCAAGTGTCGGTGTACATTACAGCAGAATATTTTTTGCGGCATACGCATTGAACGGAGTCATGATAACCGGTATGACCTACTTCCAATCAATCGGTGACGGAAAATCCGCAACATGGTTTGTAGTGGCCGATCAATTGCTGCTCTTTATCCCGATGGTGCTGGTACTGCCTTTGTACATAGGCATAGAAGGAGTGTGGTCGGCATCTTCGATAGTTGACTTTTCGGTAATATTCATATCACTTATATTCATACTTCGCTCGCTGAAAAAATTGAAAGTTTGAAAAATAAAATTTAATGAAGAAATAAAATATATTTACTTCAGCAGAGATTTGTAAAATGAAAACAACGCATACTTTTTAAAAAGAGTGTGCGTTGTTTTATTTCCTATGCTTTTTTGTAAAAAATAAATAAAATTTTTATATGCAAAAATTTATGAAACTGCAAAAAGTACGATAATTCATGGATATTTTAAAATTATTTCACTACTATATATAGATTTATGGTATTTGATTTGTACTATATATTGTGTTAATCTAAATGTATCGAAAATAAGCGATAAGGTTTGAAAAGCTTTTATGAGGTGAAATATGTCAAAAGAAAATTATTACATGAAATCGCAATCTCCTGTCGAATATGCGTATGCAAAAGACAAGAAAAATATGCGTTCAATAAATTGGAATGTAATGAATGACGATAAAGATTTGGAAGTGTGGAATCGTGTAACTCAAAATTTCTGGCTTCCTGAAAATATTCCCATGTCGAATGATATACCTTCTTGGAATACTCTTTCCGACGACTGGAAACAACTTGTTACACGTACATTTACCGGACTTACATTACTTGATACCGTTCAGGCGTCAATCGGAGATATAGCTCAGATAAAAAATTCTGTAACCGATCATGAGCAGGTTATTTATGCAAATTTCGCTTTTATGGTAGGTGTGCATGCACGTTCGTACGGAACGATTTTTTCTACACTTTGTTCAAGCGAGCAAATCGAAGAGGCGCATGAGTGGGTTGTAAATAACGATGCACTTCAGGCACGTGCGAAGTTGCTCATACCTTACTATACGGGTGACGATCCTTTGAGGTCGAAGGTTGCGGCGGCTCTTATGCCGGGATTTTTGCTTTACGGAGGATTTTACTTACCTTTCTACTTGGCGTCACGTGCAAAACTTCCGAATACTTCCGACATGATACGTCTTATATTGCGTGATAAAGTCATACATAATTATTATTCGGGCTACAAGTATCAGCAAAAAATCTCAAAGGAAAACGATGCAAGAAAAGCGGAAATGAAGAAGTTCGTATTCGACTTGATGGAAGAGGAAATAGAACTTGAGAAAATATATTTGCGTGACCTTTACAAGGGATTCGATATTGCGGATGACGCTATAAGATTCAGCGTGTACAATGCCGGAAAATTCCTTCAGAATTTAGGTTACGATTCACCTTTCAGTGAAGAAGAAACGCATATCGCACCGGAAGTATTTGCACAACTTTCGGCAAGAGCGGACGAAAATCATGATTTCTTCTCCGGCAGCGGCTCATCGTACGTTATCGGTACAACTGAAGAAACAACAGATGAGGATTGGGATTTCTGATGAAACCATATGTAGTATACTTTTCGACAAAATCAAACAACACACACAGATTTGTAGAGAAACTTGATTGTGAGAAATCACGTATACCGATAGAGCTTGACGAGGAACTCCATGTAAATCGTGATTATGTGCTTATAGTACCGACTTACGGAGGCGGCGGACATACGAAAGACGGTAAAGTCGACACTCACGGTTCGGTAAAAAAACAGATTATACATTTTTTGAACAATGAAGAAAATCGTAAACATTGTTTGGGTGTAATAAGTTCGGGAAATACGAATTTTGCAGAATCATATGCAATAGCCGGTCCGATAATAGCGAACAAACTCAAGGTGCCGTGGCTTTATAAATTCGAGCTTTTAGGCACGAAGTACGATGTGGAAAAAGTACAGAATATTTTAAATGAAATGTTTAAAAAATAAAAAGTAAAAACGAGGGAAAAAATGTCAAAAACATCATCCGAAAAATATATTTCCTTGAATGCACTTACAAAGTTCAAGGACGAAGACGGCAAGTACCACTTTCAGTCGGACAAGGAAGCCGTTCAAGAATACATAAAAACTCAAATCGAACCTTCAATGATGAAATTTTCTACACTTGAAGAAAAATTGAAATACTTGGTTGACAACAACTATTATGATGAAGAAATATTGAACCGATACAGTAAGACTTTCATCCGTGAAATATATGCGATAGGTAAGGAATACGATTTCAAATTCAGAAATCTCATGGGAGCGATGAAGTTTTATACGTCATACGGACTTAGAACGGACGATAAAAAATATTATCTTGAAACATTTACCGAACGTGCGATAATGAATGCGCTTTTCCTTGCAAACGGTAGTGAAGATCTTGCAAAAAAGCTTGTCGGAGATATACTTTCAAACAGATTTCAGCCGGCAACTCCTACATTTTTGAATGCGGGTAAAAAACGTAGAGGTGAATATATTTCCTGTTATCTTTTAAGACTTGAAGACAATATGGAATCTATTGCAAGAGGTGTGGCTACAAGCTTGCAACTTTCAAAAAGAGGCGGCGGAGTTGCGCTTTGTCTTACAAATTTGCGTGAAGGACAAGCGCCGATAAAGGGTATAAAAAATCAGTCAAGCGGAGTTGTTCCGGTGATGAAACTTCTGGAAGATACTTTTTCCTATGCGAACCAGCTCGGACAAAGACAGGGTGCCGGTGCAGTATACCTTTCCGCACATCATCCCGAAATTTTGAAGTTTTTGGATACGAAACGTGAAAATGCGGATGAGAAAATACGTATCAAATCTTTATCTTTGGGTGTGGTAATACCCGATATTACATTCCAACTTGCACAAAAGGGTGAAGATATGGCACTTTTCTCACCTTATGACATATACAAAGTTTACGGAAAGCCGATGACGGATATTTCCATAACAAAAGAATATGAAAATCTTTTGAGAAATGACAAGGTAAGAAAAACGTACATAAATGCACGAAAATTTTTCCAAACTTTGGCGGAAATACAGTTCGAGTCCGGTTATCCGTACATTCTTTATGAAGATACGGTAAACGAAAGAAATCCTCATAAAAAAGCCGGACGTATAGTAATGTCCAATCTTTGCAGCGAAATAGCACAGGTATCTACTGCAAGTACATACACCGAAGACATGAGTTACTACCATGTAGGTCAGGATATTTGCTGCAACTTGGGTTCGATAAATATTGCCGAAGCGATGAAAGACGGTAAAAATTTCGGAGAAATGATCGGACGTGCGGTAGAAGCGTTGGACAGAGTGTCACGTGCATCCGATTTGAATTGCGCACCTTCGATAAAAAGAGGCAATGAGGAAAATCATGCGATAGGCTTGGGAGCGATGAATTTACACGGATTTTTGGCAACACATCATATTTACTACGATACTCCGGAAGCTGTAGACTTTACCGATATGTTCTTCTATGCAACGGCATATTACGCATTCAAGGCATCACATTACATGGCGATGAAAAAAGGTGCGTTTACCGGATTTGCGGACTCCGAATATGCGGACGGTTCATATTTCAAAAAGTACACCGAAGAATTGAACGCACCGAAAACCGAAAAGGTAAAAGAATTGTTTGAAAAGTACAATTTTTACATACCTACACAAGAAGATTGGAAAGTGCTTGTGGAAGATATAAAGAAAAACGGACTTGCAAATGCGCATCTTTTGGCGGTAGCGCCGACCGGTTCGATTTCTTACTTGTCATCATGCACACCTTCATTGCAACCGGTAGTATCTCCGGTAGAAGTACGTAAGGAAGGTAAACTCGGAAGAGTATATGTTCCGGCGTATGAGATAGATGATGAAAATTACAAATATTATGAAAAAGGTGCATATGAAGTCGGTCCCGATGCGATAATAGACGTGGCGGCAGCGGCACAAAAACACGTGGATCAGGCGATAGCTATGACACTCTTTGTCACATCGCAAGCAACCACAAGAGATTTGAATCGTGCATACATCAGAGCATTCAAAAAGAAATGTTCATCGATTTATTATGTGAGAATAAGACAAGACGTTCTTGAAGGAAGCGAAAAATTTGAAGAAGATTCAATAATCAAAAACGAAAACAAAGAAGTACGAAATTGTGACGGTTCCGAAGAATGTCAAACATGTATGATATAAAAAATAGGGCAACACTCGGTTGCCCTTTTTGCATGCATTATGAAATTTTGCAAATGCTTATAACTGCAAAAAGACCTTCATTAGAAAGTCTTTTTACAGTGTTTGGGGTTTTGTGACAAAAAAAGAACGGTACTATAGTACCGTTCTTCTGGTGACCCAAGAGAGATTCGAACTCCCGACACCTTGATTCGTAGTCAAGTGCTCTATCCAGCTGAGCTACTGGGCCTCATGGCAGGGGCAGAGGGACTCAAACCCCCAACCTACGGTTTTGGAGACCGTTGCTCTATCAATTGCGCTATGCCCCTGCGCCGTAGGTAAATACCCACGTGACTTATACATAATAGCAAATAAAAATAAAAAAATCAAGTCTTTTAAATGAAAAATTAAAATCTTGAAAGTAATGCAATTAAAATTTGTAAATTTGTAAGAACTTCGATTTGGACTATAAAAACATTCGGTAATTTTTGAATTTAATTTGCATAAAAAATAAAAAATGCTTGCAAATTTTTTTATATAGCGTTATAATTATTCTCAACAATTTAACATAGTGGATGAAGGTTACGTGAGAAAGCGAAAGCTTACCGAAGGAGTTACACTCTCAGGTGTCTTGAAAAAGATGGGTAACGTATCCGGACACGTCTCTGGAGAGTCCCGACGGGCGCCGAAGGTGTAAAAGGTCGTAAGGCTTTAATCTCTCAGGCAAAAGGACAGAGCAATTTACAGGATATTTTTATATTTGTGAAAATTTCCTTTAAATTCTTTTGAATTTTTACTCCGGAGTTGTGAACATCCGGAGTTTTTATTTGGAGGTATGTATGAATTTATTGGAAATATTGAGCAGTATAAACTCATTTGTCTGGGGACCGCCGCTTTTGATTTTGCTGGTGGGAACAGGTATATTTTTGACTTTGCGTCTTAAACTTTTGCAAATACATAAATTGCCGAAAGCGTTGTCACTGATTTTCTCGGCGAAAAACGAAGGCAGCGGAGATATAGATTCGTTTAAAGCACTTTGCACCGCACTTTCGGCTACTGTCGGTACCGGTAACATAGTAGGTGTTGCGACAGCGGTTCACGCCGGAGGCCCCGGAGCGATTTTCTGGATGTGGATAGCTGCATTCTTCGGTATGGCGACAAAATATGCGGAAGGACTTCTTGCGGTGAAATATCGTGAAGTCGATGCAAACGGTCAGATTGCCGGAGGTCCCATGTACTACATAAAGAACGGTTTGGGAGAAAAGTACAAGTGGCTCGGTGCATTGTTTGCAGTTTTCGGTATCGGTGTAGCTTACTTCGGTATCGGTACATTCGCACAAGTAAACTCAATTCTCGACATGACAAGCATGACATTGGGAGTAAATCCGATTTGGACATCGGCAGTTGTAACAATACTTGTAGCGGCAATTACATTGGGCGGACTTCAATCAATAGCGAAAGTTGCGGAAAAGATTGTTCCTACAATGGCGGTTATTTATGTAATTTCAACTTTCGGAGTTTTGATTTACTTTGCGGACCAAGTACCGGCGGCAATTGCACTTATTTTGAAATCCGCATTCACTCCTACAGCGGCAATGGGAGGATTTGCCGGAGCAAGCGTAATGCTGGCAATACGCAGCGGTGTTGCGAGAGGTGTATTCTCCAACGAATCAGGTTTGGGATCGGCACCGATAGCTGCGGCGGCTGCAAAAACCGAATGGCCCGCCGAACAAGGACTTATTTCCATGACAGGTACATTCATAGACACAATAATTATTTGTACAATGACAGGTCTGACACTTGTAGTATCCGGATTTTGGACAACCGACTTGAACGGTGCCGCACTTACACGTGCCGCATTCATGGAAGCATTCCCTATTTACGGAAGTTACATGCTTATGATAGGACTGTGCCTGTTTGCATTCACAACAATTCTCGGCTGGAACTACTACGGTGAACGTTGCATTCAGTACCTCGCCGGAGTAAAAGCGATATTGCCCTACCGTATAGTCTTCATTTTGATTATTGCAAGTACACCTTTCATGAAACTTGAAGAAATATGGGTACTTGCCGATATAGTAAACGGACTTATGGCAATACCGAACCTTATAGCACTTATAGCATTGTCCGGTGTAGTTGTGGTGGAAACAAAGAAATACATGGATCATCTCGCCGAAAAGAAAAAATTGAAATAATGCTATAAAAGTTTTTAATAGAAAAATCAATAAATAGTTTATAATTAAAACAGTTCATGCGTACCATTATTGAATAAAATTGAAAACAAGTATCTAATTATTAATAAAAAAGTTAGTAAAAATGCGATATTTTTAAAAGTATCGCATTTTTTTATTAAATAAATTTTTCCGGGAAAAAAGTTGAAAGAATAAAAACAATTAAAAGAAAAACTCATAGAATTATGAAAAAAACTCAATTTACTATTGAAAACATACTTTAGTCTAGGTATAATATAGTAAATTTTTTATTTCTACGAAAAGAGGAAGAGTATATGAACTTATCAATTCAAATCTTTTTATCTCTCGTACTGTCCGTAATTGTAGGACTTATATTGGGAGAAGGTGCAGCGGCTCCGGTTCAGATGTGGATAGCTCCGATAGGTACCATGTTCATCAATTTGATTAAAATGATGATCGTACCGGTAGTATTCTGTTCATTAGTTGTCGGAATGACAAGTATGGGTGATTTGAAGAAACTCGGTCGTATAGGTATAAAGACTTTGGGTATATACCTTGTTACAACTGCAGTGGCAATCGTTATCGGGTTTGCAGTTGCAGGAATAATTCAGCCGGGTGTGGGCATTACAATAGCGGCAAACGCTGCAGCTCAAAAAGTGAAAGAAGCTCCGAGCATTATGCAGGTAATTTTGAATATGATACCTGCAAATCCTATAGCTTCAATGGCAAAAGCCGATATTCTTCCTGTTATTATATTTGCACTTTTCATCGGTGCCGGAATTATTTCCGTCGGCGGACAACGTGCGGAAACTTTGATTAAATTCTTTGATGCATTTGCGGAAGTATGCTACAAAATCATCAACATGGTAATGAAATTATCTCCGATCGGTGTGTTCGCATTACTTCTTCCGGTAGTTGTAACAAACGGACCTAAAGTATTGTTGCCGTTGCTTTCCGTAATTTTGTGTATGGCAATAGGAAGTATAACTCAAGCGGCGCTGGTATACGGAGGACTTGTTGCGACATTCGGTAAAATGAATCCGATAAAATTCTTCAAAGGAATGTCCGAAGCGATGGCAATTGCATTCACAACATGTTCATCTGCAGGTACACTTCCGATAAATATGAAAAACACCGAAGAAAAACTCGGTGTACGTCGTGATATAGCAAGCTTCGTACTTCCGCTCGGTGCAACGATGAACATGGACGGTACAGCACTTTACATGGGTATTTGTTCGATATTTATCGCAAACGCATTCAATGTACCGCTTACATTCGATCAGATGATTATGATAGTATTTACGGGAACACTCGCATCAATCGGTACTGCAGGTGTACCCGGAGCAGGACTTATAATGCTTGCAATGGTACTTCAATCGGTACAACTTCCGATCGAAGGTTTGGCACTGGTAGCCGGCGTGGAACGTATTATGGATATGTTCAGAACATGTATGAACATTACAGGTGACGCAATGGTTGCGGTAGTTGTAAACCAATCTGAAGGAAAAGAAATAGTAAAAAGCAATATAGAAATATTTACGGACGAAAAATAAAACATAGAAATAAAAAAAGCCCTCCGTCGGGTGTATTCGCAAAACGGATACAACATCGAGCGGAGGGTTTTCAAATGTAAAAACCGAAAAAGGTTGACATAATCTCGAAGACTGTCTATATTAATTATGCAAGTAATAAAAGACAGATCGGAGAACGTGACATGCTCAAAGCGTATAAACACGATGAAAATCATATACTCTGCGAAATACAACCGGAAAAAGCGGAAAAAGGCTCTTGGATAAACTGTTCAAACCCAGATATGGATGAACTTTTGACATTAAACAGATTGACATCCATTCCGATTGAAACGCTCAAAATGGCACTTGACCGTGAAGAACGTGCGCACGTTCAATTGGAAGAAGGATACATATTTGTAGTTGTAAATACTCCCGTAGTACTGGAAAAAGACGCATACGATGCACTTCCGCTCGGTATATTTATCACACCGAAACTTTTTGTGACTGTATGCCTTGAAGAAAACGGAGTTATAGAAAGATTTTTAAACGAAAGTTTTTTGTCATTTTACACTTACAAAAAAACACGTTTTCTCTTTCAGATACTTTTGGAATCGGCATCGACATTCCTTTATTTCTTGAAGCACATTTACAAACAGACCGAAGAAGTGGAAGATGAAATAAAGAAATCTTTGCAAAACAAAGAACTTTACAGATTACTCGAATTTCAAAAATCACTCACATACTTCAACTTCGCACTTCACTCAAATGAAAATGTAATGGAAAGACTGATGCGACTTCGCAGAGGACGCACACCTTCATTACTCAAAATGTATGAAGAAGACGAAGACCTTTTGGAAGACATAATCATAGAAAACAAACAGGCATTGGAAATGGTAAGTATATACACCAACATACTTATATCTACAATGGAATCGTTCTCTTCGATTATCTCGAACAGATTGTCGCAAATAATGAAATTTTTGACATCGGTGACAATTCTTCTTGCGGTACCGACAGTTATTTATAGTCTGTGGGGAGTAAACGTGCCGCTGCCCTTCCAAAACTCATCCTTGGGATTTACGGTCATGGTGGTATCGGGAATTATAATAACCGGACTTTTCGCACTTGTCCTATGGTGGAAAGATATGTTATAAACAACTCGAAAGAGTTGTTTTTTTATTTACGAAACAATACGGAAAAATAAACGGTTGAAAAATAAATGCGAATAATATTATAATAAAAATCCGATGCACAAGGAGGAGAAACATGATAGAAGCAATTGAAAAAAGACGAAGTATACGAAGATTTATAAAAAAACCGATAGCAAAAAAAGATATTATGGAAATAATTGAAGCGGGAACTCTTGCACCGTCCGAAAAACATGCACAACCTTGGAAATTTATAGTAATCTCGGGAAGCGGAAAAAAAGAACTCGCACGCAGAATGAAAGCCGGAATAGAAAGAAACAGAAACGATTTGCATGCGACATTCGGAAAAAGCTACGAAGCATTGATACCATCGGCAATTTACACGATGAGAATTTTACAACAAGCCGACACTATAATATTCGTAATGAATACAAAAGGTAAACCCTACAATGAACCGCTCACAATGGCGGAACATCTTCTTGAACTTACGGACGTACAATCGGTATCCGCCGCAATAGAGAATATGTGCCTTGAAGCGACACAAAGAGGTATAGGAAGTCTTTGGACATGCAATATTTATCTTGCATACGAAGAAATCAAAGAATGGCTCCAAACGGACGGTGAAGCGGTAGCGGCAATAGCATTCGGATACACCGACAGAGAAGCGAGAAAACCGGCAAGAAAACCCTTGGAAGAGGTAATAGACTGGACAAGGTATGAAGAAGCGGAAGAAACAAGTGAATAAAACTGAGAGAAGGTAAAAACGATTACCTTCTTTTTTTTATTTAAAATACAGATAAATAAAAATAAAATTATGATAAAATAAAAATATAAAAGGAGGTGGAGATTTTCGTTTTTTAAAATAAAAACACACAAATTAAAAGACACAAAGTCTTGCGTGATATGGAAAATATTCACCATATCATCAATTAAAAAGAAAGGAAACATGATGGCATATGTAAACGAACCCTTTTCGGGCGAAGACAATAATTTCGCCATAGTAAAGCAGGCACAGGGAAAAGTGCTGGGAAGATTGAGGTATGAAGTAAAAAGTTCCATGCCGTCGGCCGGAGTAAAAGATTATCGATTTTTCGCAGATCCTTTATCTCCCGTACCGAGCGAGTATGAAAATGCCGTAAAATTCGGATTTACAGGATTTATGAGCAGACTCGACTGTAAATTCGACGAAATTAAAAATGAAGAAGAAGCAGTACAATTTTTAAAAGAAAACTACAAGGACTGTCTGGTGACATTTACACCGGCATTGAGAAACAACAAATTTTTCGTATTGGACGATTTGCAAAAAGAAGGCAAAACATTATTTATGGATACGGATAAAGACTACGTACCCGTACCTGTATTCGGTACGGTCGAGCATCCGGTATTCGGTGGAAATATAAATAAATTTTGCTTTCACATGAAAGAAGGAAAGCCTTTACCCGGGCTTTCAAAAAAATATTGGGATAATGAAATGGAACCGGAATTTGTCATTGCGACAATGAAAACTTATGAAGGGAAAATAGGACCCTACATAATATTCGCACCGTTGTACAATGACGTGTTCAACAGCGAAGTAATAGGAGAAGGCGGAGCGTACTTCAAATCAAAAAGAAATTCTGCACTTGGATATGCACTATACGACATGCAAAATACGGAACTTAAAAATCACGTATTACGCTGTGCAAAATCTCCGTTATGGTTCATACCTCGTGAATACCTGCCCGAATTCAGAAAAAATTTAAAACCCGTACCTCAAGACGGCGACATATTAAAAGACTTGGGAATAGAAATAATACACGATCCGATATTTTTACCGGCAAAAGAAAATGTTTTAAAAATAGAGGAAACTTTGGCGGATATGGTAAAAAACAATCATAAAGAAAATGAAATCAAAACTGAAGACAAGAAATACGACGAAAAAGATTTCATCAAACATTTAATAAAATCATCCAAAGACATGGGCTTTTTATACAGTGAAAAAGATCTCATAAACTTCCATATATCCATGAAATCTTCACGACTTGTCATATTGTCGGGAATGAGCGGAATAGGAAAATCCGGACTTGTAAGAACATACGGAAAAGCACTCGGACTTCCCAAGGAAAGAACCGTACTCATACCGGTAAGACCCTCATGGATGGATGACGGAGATTTACTCGGATATGTAGATATGAAAAATATGATTTACAGACCGGCGGACACCGGACTTTCGGAACTTTTGATAGATGCGGAAAAAAATCCCGAAAAACTGTACATCATATGTTTTGACGAAATGAATTTGGCAAGAGCCGAGCACTACTTTGCTCAATTCATATCCGTACTTGAAAATGAAGAAGAAATGAAAATACGTTTGTACAACCCCTCATTGGCGACACGTATTTACAACAGCAATCAATATCCTCCGGAAATAACAATCGGAAACAACATAATGTTTGTCGGAACGGTAAACGTAGACGAATCGACATATAAATTCAGCGACAAAATACTCGACCGTTCAAATGTAATAACACTCAAACAAGGAAAATTTGTGAACCTTTCGAATGTACGAAATTCAAAAGATATAAATTCAAGAGAAATAAGTGCAACGGAATTCAATACATTCAGAAAAACCGGAGATATAGAACTTACAGAAGAAGAACTTAAGTTCTTGGACGAATTGAACGACTCCTTCTACGAAAGCGGAATAATGTGCGGTATAGGATTTAGAGTGGCAAAACAACTCGACAACTATTTGAAAAACATACCGGACAAAATAAATTTCACACGCAAAGAAGGCATAGACGTACAAACGGTACAGCGTATACTGACCAAAATACACGGATCGTCACAACAACTCAAAACGCTCATAGACAATGACGAAGAAGGAAACCTCACCGGAAAAATCGCACAAGTACTGGATAAATACAAAAACATATCCATGTTTGAAGAAACACGCCGAGTACTGAAAGAAAAATCCGGAGAGTTGAAATTCTATGACTACACACTCTAAAGAATTCGGACTTACATTCTATACCGGAAACGGGCAAATAATCGAATATCCGAAAAAAGCGTGGAAAAAAGATGTAAAAGATTTTATGAAAGACAAAGTCGAAGCAGGTATAACGATAGCGGAA
Organism: Dialister micraerophilus; assembly: GCF_947090205.1. Lineage (NCBI taxonomy): Bacteria > Bacillati > Bacillota > Negativicutes > Veillonellales > Veillonellaceae > Dialister > Dialister micraerophilus. Next base: position 23,779 of record NZ_CAMUNF010000007.1, on the reverse strand, counting down.
AATCAGGATATATTCGTGAAATTTCTGGCAAACGAAAAAGACCGCATGACAATGGACGGCCTTGACGTTGCCGAAAGTGAAAAACTCGAGAAAAAAGACGGAGAAATATATATAAAACCGCAGCTAAAGAAAGAAGCGCCGTTGCGTATATTCTCCGGAAAAGATTTTCCCTTGGTACCCGGATACTATGTAATAACCGTATACCATGAAAACGAAACATATTACGGACTTTTGGAAATAACACCGAAGTTCATGGAAAAACAGAGTTGGCAAAATATGAGAGAAGAACTTATATCCGAAATAAAAACACTCTCATTCGACTTCATGAAAAGAAACATACAAATCACAAAAGCCATGGAAAGTGCATTGGGACTTAATGTGGATATGCTTTTGAGATTTTACATAATACATGAAGAATGCGACTACGTAATATCGGTACTTGACGAATTGGCGAAAACTGCCAACACAAGACTTGTAATAAACAAAAAAAGAGTATACGACCAAAACAAACAAAAAAGCGACGTGCATATAAAACCTCAACACATAAGATTCAGAGAAGGTTCATACTCGCAAACGATAGTATACATGGAAAACACGCTTGACGTGGAAGAAAACAGATTTGTAAAAAGAATAATAAAAAAACTTCACGCTATACTGAAAACATTTATAGAAGAACTCGACAAAAATGCGACAAGACTTGAACTTAGGCAAGAGGAACTCAGAGAATTTTCCGAAAACCGTGAATATAAAATGGGTAAAAAAGCATTGATACACTTTGACGACTTTCGTAAAAGTGCGATGCAACTTTTAAACATTATAAAAGAAGTCGAAAAAACGAATTGGTTTATACAAACAAGCGACACAAACGAAAAAAATATACCGATGACGGTATTTCTGGATCCACGCTACTCCATACTCTACAAATTGCATAAAAATTTGAACAAGCCGGAAGAAAGTCTGTCGGTATCGTCATTTTACAGATACCAATGGAAAAGAACGGATAAACTTTATGAACTGTGGTGCTTTTTGCAATTCATAAAAGCACTTACAAAAAACGGATGGGAAGTAAAAAAAGGTCCCTCGGTCGAAAAGAAAGACGGTAAATATCGACTGTCAAGCCTTGAATCCGGAACGGTAATATGTCTGAAAAGAGAAAAGAAAGAAGTATATGCGGTATATGACGGATTCATACCGGAAACATCGAAAGAAACAAGCAGAAAAAGAAATCCTATATACACAAACAATCCGCACAGACAACCGGATTTGCGACTGGACTTCTACAGCGAAGAAAAATACTGCGGCTCACTCATCGCCGACTTCAAATACAGAGATATTTACTACCTTTGGAAAAACGAAGAAAAAAGCAGATTGCTCAGAAGACAATTCAATGCATATCGAGATGTAAATACGAAATATTACAAAAACTATGAAGAAAAAAGATCGCTGCAAGACATAAGACCGGTAAAAGAAGTGTGGGCAATATTTCCGAAAGAAATACCGACAACAAAAGACGAAGACTACAATTTGAGATTTATATCGCTGGCACCGTCACTGGCATCAAATGCGACACTCTCAAAAATGCTTGAAGAATATACGAAAAATATTTATAAAAGATAAATGGAAAAAATATTTCTCACATACATACTCTTCATAAACCTTGTGACATTCGCTCAATTCGGTATAGACAAAAGAAAAGCGATAAAAAACAAAAGAAGAATAAAAGAAAAAACGCTCCTTCTTACGGCAATGGCGTTCGGAGGAATAGGGGCATACCTCGGAATGCAGGTATTCAACCATAAAAAGAACTATTGGAAATTCAGTGTCGGACTTACAATTATCGGAGTAATTCAAACAGTCGCAATATACTTCATTATCGTGAACATGTAAAAGCACAATCGAAAAAGGTTGTGCTTTTTCAATGTGAAAATATTTCATAAATAAAGAAATATGAAAATACGATATGTAAAATTTGAAAAATGAAAAGAAAAATATAAATTAATTTAAAACTGACTTGATTTTATAGAAATAAAATTGTATAATCACAAGGATAAAATTTTATAAAACGAAACGAAAGGAGGAGTCGCACCGTGCGATTCCTTTTTTCAAAAATCGGGAGTCTTGAGAAAGACTCTCTTGTTACGAAAAGAGCGAGGAGGACTTTATGGAAAAAAGAATTATTCACGTAGAAGAACGATTACCTTTATTACAAACTGTACCGCTTAGCTTGCAGCACTTGTTTGCAATGTTCGGTTCGACGGTATTGGTACCGTTTCTTTTGAACGTGGATCCGGCAACCTGTCTTTTTATGAACGGAATAGGTACGCTCATATACCTTGCAATCTGCAAATGGAAACTTCCGGCATACTTGGGATCGAGCTTTGCATTTATATCACCCGTACTTGCAGTATGCGCTACAAACGGAATGAGCTATGCGGATGCACAGGGAGGATTTATAGCATTCGGACTTTCATTTATGATACTGGCACTTATAGTCGATAGAGTAGGAACGAAATGGATAGACATATTGTTTCCGCCGGCGGCTATGGGTGCCATTGTTGCGATAATCGGACTTGAACTTGCACCCCTTGCGATGTCGATGTCCGGATACATGGGTCAAGCTCAAGGAATGACAAACGAAACCGCAATGATAATCTCCACATTCACACTCATAGTGACAATACTTGCAACGGTATTGGGAAGAGGATTTATAGCAATAATACCGATACTTATCGGAGTAGTGTCCGGATATATTCTCTCTGTCTTCATGGGAGTTGTAGACTTCACACACGTAGCGCAAATGCCGTGGTTCTCATTTCCGACATTCTACAGACCTCACTTCAATGTCAGTGCGATAATGATGATAATGCCGGCACTCTTCGTAGTATTTGCAGAACACTTGGGTCATCTTTTCGTAACAAGCGACATAGTAGGAAGAAACCTCATAAAAGAACCGGGACTTCACCGCTCGCTCTTTGCGGACGGATTATCAAACGTACTCTCAGGACTTCTGGGATCCACACCGAACACCACCTACGGAGAAAACATGGGCGTAATGGCGATGACGGGCGTATACAGTACATGGGTAATAGCAGGAGCGGCGGTATTTGCGATAATATTCTCCTTCGTAGGAAAAATAGCCGCACTCATACACGGAATACCCACACCGGTAATGGGAGGCGTATGTATACTTCTTTTCGGATTTATAGCCGCAAGCGGAATAAGAATGCTTATAGAGAAAAAAGTAGACTACACAAACTCCAGAAACCTCATACTGACAGCGGTAGTAATGATAACGGGACTCTCCGGAGCGACAGTAGTAATCGGCCCCGTACAACTCAAAGGAATGGGACTTGCGACAGTGGTAGCAATTATATTATCACTTGTATTTATACTCTTCGACAAACTCAAAATATCAAACGGTCAATAATTAAAAAAACTCTCCGAATACGAAAACGGAGAGTTTTCAATTTCTACAAATTCGGACAATTTGAAAAGAGACATATATGGTGATATATTAATAAAGGTGACTCGGAAAAAAAGTAAAGTCAAAAAGGCATAAACAAGGAGAGATACAAATGATACAATTTAAAACAATACAATCATTGACCGGTGACGAAATAAAAATCAGAACCGAAGTATTTATGCACGAACAAGGATTTAAAAACGAATACGATGAAATAGACAAAATTGCATACCACACGGTACTCTACAAAGACCACAAACCGGCAGGATGCTGTCGTATGTACTGGAATGAAGAAGAAAACTCATACGTAATAGGAAGACTCGCAGTATATAAAGAATACAGAAAACAAGGACTCGGAGCTGCACTTATAAAAGAAAAAGAAAGAATTATAAAATGGAGACTCCACGGAAAAACTGCAAAACTTCTCGCACAAGTTGAGAAAAAAGGTTTTTATGAAAAATTAGGATACAAAGCATACGGAAAAGAAGTAGATGACGAAGGATGCCCGCACATCTGGATGGAAAAAACCTTATAAGCGAAAACGAGGCGATAAAATGACACCTAAAGCAAAAAGAACAAAAGCCAAACTGCTTGAAACCGCAAAGCAATTGTTCAAAGAAAAAGGATACGAAAACGTATCCGTAGAAAAAATAACAAAAGCCTCACAAGTAGCAAAAGGAACATTCTACCACTACTTTACCAAAAAAGAAGATATAGTATTGGAACTCATATTCAAGTCGATAAAAAACAAGCAAGAAGAAGTACTTGCAAGTGAAAACTCCATCGACATGAAAATATGTGAATACATGAAAACAGTGTTTGAAGAAATTGATTATATGCCTAAAGAACTTTTGCGTAATTGGGTATGCGATTCCATACAGGGAACCGAAAAATACCCGCAAGCCACTATATTTCCGAAAAATATAAAAAAATTTATATACGAACTTTTTACAAAAGAAGTAAAAGCAAAACGATTAAAAGAAACAATACCCGAAGAAAAAATATCCGATATATTCGTAACACGAATATATGGATTTATAGCTACATGGTGCATATTGGGCAAAACTGAAAGTCTGTCGGAATACGCACTGCCCGTAGTAAATTGGGAGGTCAAAAAAATACTCGACTCATATGAAAATAAAGTATGAATCGGTAAATGAAATAAAAATACGCATTCTCGAGATGCGTATTTTTTATGCGGAAAAATTGAAAATAAAATAAAACTAAAATTGGTGAAAAACCCGAAACGGCCGGACAAAATCAGTTACGAAAAATCAAAGACACTTGACGGTGTCTTTTTTTGCTGAAAATGTAAACATAAAAATGTAACGATAAATTTTAAATAAAAATACTTTTAAAGATTAAATTTTATAATCGCTTCTGACTGTTTTTTTATTTTCTTTCGGGTTATAATTTTACTTTCTTTTTGCATTTATGTTGTAGAGTTATAGAAAGGAGAGTTATTGTGAAGGAATTTATAGCTGTTTTGTCGTTTATGACTACTATTGTTGCCGTTATTGCCGGGTATATCGTTCGTCCTTATATACAAAATGATCGTGAAAAGACGAAGATTACTTTGGAGCGCATGGCTTTTTTGAGTAGCGATGTCGACAGTTTGCGTGCGGAGCTTCGTAATTTGACGGAGTCGGTTTCTCGTTTGCATGCTCTTCTTTGCAGGGAGTTTACTTGTTTTTCTCATGACGGTAAGTTTATTTATAGTGAAAAGGGGCGTGTTTCATGACGGATTTCAGATTGGCTTCTTTGATTGCAGACGGGCTTGTTTCTACCGGTATCGAGGGTGATTTCGGCAGTGTGTGTTGTTCTACCGGAGGCGATTATCCTTCTATCGGGTGTTCTTCTTGGGAGGGGGAGCGTGCGGATGATTTGCTTTTGCGTATAGAGGGCGGTGAGCGGTTTGCTCATCGCAGTTACAGTGATTTATTGATGTGCGGCGATTTGCCGGTTTTGAGTGATATTTTAAGAAAAAATTCGACAGTTCAGATTGAGAAGCTTTCGGAGGATTGTATTTCTTATGTAGATGCTCTTTCTTCCGTTGAAACGCTTTTTGAGCCGAGGTGTATTATTTATGCCGGTATGTGGTGTCCTACTTCGGTGTCGGTGGTGCTTTCGTTTTTGAGAAGGTATGAAGGTTTGATTGATTTGAATGATATTGCTTTGCTTAATGATATGTTTATCAAGGGGTATGCACGATATGCGGATTGCAGCGAGTATGCTGCAGGGTATGAAAATCGTGCAAACGGTACGTATCGTTATGTGCTTTCGGTTGAGGTGTGATTTGTTTTTGTAAATAATATTTCATTCAGGAAACGTTGTGCTGAAAAATTCTTTAGAATTGCGCTTGTTTTACATTAAGTTGTAAAAAGACTATAATGAATACAGGTGTTTTACAAAGGGGGGCACAGAATGAATCTTATCGGTAGCATGGTAGCGCATAAAGTTTTCGGGATAGGATCTATTACTGATTTTGACGGCACGTATTTCAATGTCAAATTCGATGACAGAGTGATAATGTTTTCATATCCGGATGCGTTTGAGAGTTTTTTGTCGTTTTGTAATGAGAATGAACCGACGGAAGTAGCCGAAGATGTCAGACGCCACAAGGTAGAGCAGAAGGAACGTAAGGATAAAATAATAAGAAAGAGAAAGAAAGAGGCCGATACACGTAAGCGTCTTTTGGCGGAGGCGAGAAAGCCGAGACGCGGCAGGAGAAGGGTAAGGAAGGCAAAGAAGAAAAAGGTTGAGGCCGAGTTGAATTAGAAAAAGTTCAAAGAAAATAAATATTTTTATTGACATTTATTATATATATTTGTATGATTAAAAGGGACATAAAAGCATTCCCCCACAATCGTGGGGGTTTTTTGATGCCCGGAAAAGGGGGATTTTCTTGTCTGGAATTTATGATGTAATTATTATCGGAGCCGGTCCGGCGGGTATTTTTACCGCATTGGAATTGGCGAAAAGTAATTTTTCCGTTTTGATTGTGGAAAAAGGTCATGATATACGGGAACGCGTAAAAATTAACAAAGATAGAAATGCGCCTCCTTCTGAGAAAAGGAAAAATATCGTATGCGGTTGGGGCGGAGCAGGTGCGTTTTCTGACGGAAAATTGACACTTACTACCGAATACGGCGGTAATCTTGACGATTACATGAATAAGGGTGAACTTTCAAAGCTTATTTCTTATGTAGATTCGATTTATTGCAAGTTCGGTGGAGCTAATCGTAAGGTTTACGGTGACGAGTTCCAAGATGATTTGCATGAGCTTAAACGTAAAGCCGCTTCAGCAGATTTGGCGCTTATTCCGGCACGTATCAGACATTTGGGTACCGATGTGAATGCGGATATTTTGGCAAATATGCGTGATGCACTTCCGAGTAATGTGGAAGTTCTTTGTGATACCGAGGTTGAGGATGTATTGCATCCTAAGGAAGACGGTACATTGGGAATTATTGCAGGCGGTAAGACTTATTTGTCCAAGTATCTTGTTGCCGCTCCGGGACGTGAAGGTGCGGAGTGGTTCAACAATTCCGTACACAAGATGGGTATACATACACGTGCCAATGCGGTGGATATCGGTGTGCGTGTAGAAATGCCGGCGGAAACGTTTGAACCGATAACGAAGATTTGCTATGAATCGAAGCTTGTTTATTTCTCGAAGTCTTTTGATGACAGAGTACGTACTTTCTGTATGAATCCTTACGGATTTGTCGTTACGGAAAACAACGGCGGACTTCAGACGGTAAACGGACATTCATTTGCATATAAGAAGAGTCAAAACACCAATTTTGCAATATTGGTTTCAAAGAAATTTACAAAACCGTTCAATGAACCTATTGCATACGGTAAATATATAGCAACATTGGCAAATATGCTCGGCGGCGGCCCGATTGTACAAAGATTGGGAGATTTGCGTGACGGCAGAAGATCTACCGAAGAGCGTATCAAGAGGGGTCTTGTAAATCCCACAATGCCGTCAGCTACACCGGGAGATTTATCGCTTGTACTTCCGTATCGTTTCCTTAAAGATATTGAGGAAATGTTTGAAGCATTGGATGTGGTTGCACCGGGTGCAAACTCCAGACATACATTGCTTTACGGTGTAGAAGTTAAATTCTATTCATCAAGGCCGGAACTCAGTGATAAACTTGAGACGGCAATACCTAATTTCTTTGCAATCGGTGACGGTGCCGGTATAACAAGAGGACTTGTACAGGCAAGTGCTGCCGGCGTGGTAGTTGCAAAAGAAATATTAAAACGTGAAGGGGTCGACAGCATTAATGATTGAAAGATATACAAAAGAAGAAATGGGCGCCGTATGGAGCGAAAAGAATGAATGGCAAATGATGCTCGATGTGGAAATCGCCGCATGCGAAGCGAATGCAAAGCTCGGACGCATTCCGAAAGAAGCAGTTGAAGTAATAAAGAAAAAAGCGAAATTCGATGTTGAACGTATACATGAAATAGATCGTGAAGTAAATCACGATATTATAGCTTTTCTTACCTGTGTAGGTGAAAACGTAGGCGATGAAGCCAAGTACATTCATATGGGACTTACATCTACCGACGTAAAAGATACGGGAATAAATCTTCAAGTGAAAAAAGCATCTGAAATACTTTTGAAAGACCTTGAAGAATTGAAAGAAGTCCTGAAAAGAAGAGCGATAGAATTCAAGTACACACCTTCAATCGGAAGAACACACGGTGTACATGCCGAACCGACAACGTTCGGATTGAAAATACTTCTTTGGTACAGTCAGACACTCAGAAATATAGAAAGAATGAAATGTGCAGCCGAAGATATGCGTGTAGGAAAATTATCCGGCGCAGTAGGTACATATGCAGATATAGATCCGTTTGTAGAAAAATATGTATGTGAAAAATTGGGACTTAAAGTGGAACCGGTATCCACACAAGTCGTACAACGTGATCATCATGCACAATACGTAACTACATTGGCCATTATTGCATCAAGCCTTGCACAAATTGCACTTGAAATAAGAAATCTTCAACGTACCGAAGTACGTGAAGTGGAAGAATATTTCAGCAAGAAACAAAAAGGCTCATCGGCAATGCCGCACAAACGCAATCCCGTAAGAAGTGAACGTATTTGCGGAATGGCAAGACTTATACAAGGATACGTTGTACCGGCGTTGGAAGATGTACCTCTTTGGCACGAAAGAGATATATCTCACTCATCGGTAGAAAGAGTAATACTTCCCGATGCAACAACGGCACTCGACTACATATTGAAAGAAACGACAAGGCTTATCGACAAACTTCTGGTATATCCGGAAAAAATGAAAGAAGACTTAAATCTTACCGGCGGACTTATATACAGTCCACGCATACTTCTTGCACTCGTGGAAAAAGGTGCATACAGAGATACTGCATACCGTTGGGTACAGAGAAATGCAATGAAGAGATGGATAGACGGGGAAGATTTTTACGAAAATCTTTGCAAAGACGAAGACATAAAGAAATATTTGACAAACGAAGAAATAAAAGCATGCTTTGATGAAAAACCGATGCTTAAACATGTCGACACAATTTTTGCGAGATACGGTTTATAACGAAAGAGGAAAAAATATGGCAACAGCTATGGTAATCGGCGCACAATGGGGCGACGAAGGAAAAGGTAAAATAGTCGACTACTTGGCGGCAAAAGCCGATGTAGTAGTAAGATCACAAGGCGGAAACAACGCAGGACACACAGTAGTGACAGGCGGAAAAGTATATCCCCTAAGACTCATGCCGAGCGGAATTATGTACGAAAACACAATTTGCGTAGTAGGTACGGGCGTAGTAATAGACCCGAAAAGCCTTATCGAAGAAATGAGAAGCTTGGAAGAAAAAGGTGTAAAAACACACCACCTCCAAATATCTACACGTGCACAAGTAGTATTTCCGTACCATATAAGACAAGATGAAGCTGAAGAAGCTATGAAAGGCAGCCGTAAAATCGGAACGACAAAAAACGGAATCGGACCTTGCTATGCAGACAAAATCAACCGTATAGGCATAAGAATATGCGACCTTATGGACAAAGAAGTATTTGCGGAAAAACTCAAATACAACCTTGAATACAAAAACAGAGTACTTGAAAAACTCTATGGAGTAGAAGGATTCGACTACGAAAAAATGCTCAAAGACTACCTCGAATATGCGGAAATTTTGAGACCGTTCGTACAAGACACAAACTACAACGTAGACAAATTCATAAAAGAAGGCAAAAACGTACTCTTTGAAGGTGCACAAGCATCAATGCTCGACTGCGACAACGGAACATATCCGTACGTAACGTCATCACACCCGACAGCAGGAGGAGCGTGCATCGGCGCAGGAATCGGACCGCACAATATGAAAAACATATTCGGAGTAGTAAAAGCATACAGCACCAGAGTAGGCGAAGGCCCGTTCCCGACCGAACTTCATGACGAAACAGGCGACTACATAAGAAACCTCGCACACGAATTCGGTACCGTAACGGGAAGACCCAGAAGAGTAGGCTGGCTTGACGCAAGAGCGGTAAGATATGCGGCACAACTCAATACATTCGACTACCTTGCAATTACAAGACTTGACATACTCGACCAAATGGACGAAATAAAAATTTGTGTAGGATACGAATACGAAGGAAAAGAAATAAAAGAATATCCCGCAGATCTGAACTTCCTTTCCAAACTCAAACCGATATACAAAACATTTGAAGGCTGGAAAGAAAAAATTTCCGACATAAGAGAATATGACAAACTTCCGCAAAAAGCAAAAGAATACGTAGAAGCAATAGCGGAAATCACCGGAGTGAAAATCGGAATAGTATCCGTAGGCCCGACAAGAGAAGAAACAATAGTAGTAAAAGATGTATTTAAAAAATAATATTTGAATATATTTAAAAAGAAATATCCGTAACAAATCGAAAGTAGAAAAAGTTACGGATATTTTTATTTAAGAAAAATGCAATAAAAAAGTCCCTTGAAAGGGACTGAATTTGAAACTACCTCATGACGAAAAACAAACCCACGAAGCAAAGAATTGCACCGAAAGCTTTCGTCAAAGTGAAAGTTTCATGGAAAAACAAAGATCCGGAAATCATCAGAATAATTGAAACGATAGTACTATAAACCATTGCTGCGATATTAATTTGCCAACCGGCCTTGTACATATAATAAGCACCGGCCTCCAAACCGATCAGACAAAAACCCAAAATGAAAGCAATCCAATTAATTTTTGTATACTGCCCCAAAAACTCACCGGAAGGAGAAGTATACCAACACAGAGCCAAAGCTGCAACAGATGCAAACAAGTAAGTAACGGTTAAAGACGCAAAAAGATTTACTGAAGCGGGAATCAACTTAAAACAAAAATGATAAGTCAAATTAGCCAAAACCAAAGCGCCGATAGGCCACCAAAACGCAAAATTCATAATACCAACCTCTCAAAATTTACTATGATAAAGAAATACAGAATAAAAAGTTAAAAGCGCTCTGAATATTTATACAGAACGCTTTCGGTTAGATTGATATTATAGATAAAATAAGAATAATTATTTTTTTGTAAGAATAATTATTTTTTTGAGATTGATTGGTTTAATTTTTCAAATACTAATTTGTATCCGTCGTTACCATATTTAAATGTACGATTTATTCTTGAGATTGTACCCATACTGCATCCGGTAAGTTTTTGTATTTCATTATATTTCTTACCTTGATAAAGCATTTTTGCAATACGGAAACGATTTGTCATTTCTAAGAGTTCATCAACAGTGCATAAATCTTCAAAAAATGAATAAAATTCGTTTTCTGTTTGTAATTTTGAAACAGCCTCAAATAAAGCTGACGTTGTAGGATTTTTTATATCCATAGTAACACCTCTTTGTAAAGCATCATTATTATAGTTTAGTAACCATAAAGCATTATATCATAATATATTTTAAAAAAAATGAAAATATAATTTATATTTACACGTTAAAATGTTATAATTATAAATAAGTAAATGGGTAAAGGAGGAGTAAATATGAAAAAAATTAGAGGAACACAAGATATTTTGCCGGAAAATATTTATAAATGGCAATATTTGGAACGGGAAATAAGGCAAATTTGTGATTTGTATGGTTTCAAAGAAATACGAACTCCTATATTTGAAGCGACAGAACTGTTTCTTCGAGGTATAGGAGATACAACGGATGTAGTAACAAAAGAAATGTACACCTTTAATGACAGAGGCGGAAGATCCATAACATTAAGACCGGAAAATACTGCAGCCGTAGTAAGATCGTATCTTGAAAATAAAATGTATGCGGACAATACAACACATAAGCTGTTTTATATAGGTTCGATGTTCAGATATGACCGTCCGCAAGCCGGAAGATACAGAGAATTTCACCAATTCGGATTGGAAGTTTTAGGTTCGGATAATCCGTATGTAGATGCGGAAGTAATAGACTTAGCAGTACAATTCTTCAAAGATTTGGGACTTAAAGAATTGAAGCTGCACATAAATTCCGTAGGACACATTGAATGCAGAAAAGTATTCCATGAAAAACTCATAGCATTCTTGGAACCGAAAAAAGACGAACTTTGCGAAGACTGCAACACAAGACTATATAAAAATCCGCTCCGTGTATTGGACTGTAAAAACACCACATGCAAACGAATAATTGATGGGGCACCGAATATAGTTGATTGTTTATGTGACGACTGCGGCGAAAAATTTGAAAAACTCAAAACCTATCTTGACGAACTTGGAATAGAATACATCGTAGATCCGCTTTTGGTAAGAGGCCTTGACTATTATACAAATACCGCTTTTGAAATAATGTATGAACCTTTAGGCGCACAAAGTACAATTTGCGGCGGCGGAAGATATGACGGACTTGTAAACGAAATCGGCGGAATACAAGTACCTGGAATTGGTTTTGCAATAGGTATGGAACGCTTGGTACTTGCACTTGAAAAGCAGAATTTATTCCCCGAAGTGAAAAACGAAAATCAAGTATTCATTGCAACGGTAGGTGAAAATGCAATAATAAAAGGTGTAGGAATTGTAAAAGCACTAAGAAAAGAACAAATTCATGTAGGAATCGCAATGCAAGGAAAAAGCCTGAAGTCATTGCTCAAACAAGCCGATAAAGAAAAGTATCAGTTCGTTTTAATCATAGGCGAAGACGAACTTCAAAAAGGTAAAGCGATACTTAAAAATATGGAAACAAAAGAACAAAAAGAAATTGATTTTGAAAGTATTGTTGAAGTTGTAAAGAAAATGGTTAAATAATTTAAGTAAAATTGGGTATTGGGAAAAGGAACTTCATTTTAGGAAGTTCCTTTTTTACATAAAATATTTTTTTAGTATGGTATAAAACCGTTTTTATTGTAATTGTATAAAATAAAAACTGATTTATTTTGTGCAATACTCTCTTTATAGGTAAGTTTCAAAGATAAAATAGTAATAATAAGTAAAAAGGTATCTATTTTAAATACAATTAATTTTATAAAATTTAAGTTATGATTTGCATGTGATGAATGCAAGTTTTTTTTATTTTATAGAATTGAAATCGCATTATTTAAAAAAAATAAAATTTTATATTATGTTATTGATGAGTAGTTTGTATTTAAATTACAAAACAGATACATTTAGCTTTATTTTTTTTCACGTTTAAGAAATGTTATGAATTTTATGTAAGTGCTGTAAGGATTGGTTGGTGATTATTACTTTTTGTTGATATGTAGTAGTTAAACATTAGACGCTGATGAGAAACATGCTTATACTGTATGCGTCATGAGATTGTTTCCGGTATCTGGAAGTAATCGTCTTGGGAATTTTTCCAAACATACAGGTGTGAAATGCAATTTTATTAATATGTTTATGGAATGTTTGGAAAGGCGATTGGAAGGAGGGCAGTAGGTACGGAAACATAGTTTCACAATGACGGGACAACATTGGAGGTATATATGTCAAAAGTTAAAAAGATGAGTGTCTGGGAATTAACTCTCTTGGTGCTCGTAAATATGATGGGTTCCGGAATTATTCTTTTGCCGACAAAGTTGGCATCAGTCGGAACTATTTCCGTTCTCAGCTGGGTTGTTACCGGTGGTGCGGTTACATGCTTAGCATACGCATTTTCAAAGTGTGGTATGTACAGCCGTCGTGGTGGCGGTATGGGTGGTTATGCTGAATACTCTTTCGGTAAAGCCGGTGCATTTATGACAAACTACACCTATTCAATCACAGCAATTCTTGCGGATGTAGCTATTGCTCTTACGGCTGTAGCTTATGCGTTGCAAGTTGCCGGTATCGAAGCAAATGCAACAACAATTTGTATCGGTACTTTGATTGCAATATGGCTTGCGACGGTGTGCAGTTTGGGAGGACCGAAGTCTGTAGGTCGTATTACTTCTTTTACAGTATTGGGTGCGATTATTCCGGTAGTTGGTATCAGCATTATCGGCTGGTTCTGGTTCAGTCCTTCTTTATGGGCAGATTCTTGGAACCCGCATAATCTCCCTGCTTTCCAAGCAATAAGTGAATCAATTGCATTGACACTTTGGTCTTTTGCAGGTTTCGAATCTGCGGTTTCAAATTCAGATGCAGTTGAAAATCCGGAAAAGAACGTTCCGATTGCAGTTCTTGGAGCAACAATTATTGCTGCAGTTATTTATGTAGTATCTACAAACGTAATTCAGGGTATCGTTCCAGGTGCAGATTTGGTTAATTCCAATGCTCCGTTCGGTGTTGCATTCTCAAGAATGTTTAATCCGACTGTGGGACAGGTATTTAATGCATTCTTCGTTGTAAGCTGCTTCGGTTCTTTGATGGCTTGTCAGTTTACTGCTGTACAGTGCCTGAAGTCGGGTGCGGATGCAGGATATTTCCCGAAGATTTTTGCAAAGGAACTTAAGAACGGACTTCCTTTGATGGACATGATTATTGTAGGTGTAATTCAGTCAATATTCGTAATTATGAGTGCAAGTCCGGAATTCTTCGAACAGTTTGAAGCTGCGGTAGATTTGTCCGTAATGACAAACATCATTCCGTTTATTTATTCAATGGGTGCATTGGTTGTTATTCAGAAAGCCGCACTTAAAGGTAAAACTGCAATTGCAACAAATATTTGTGCGATTATCGGTTTGATTTACAGTTTCTATGCTTTGTACTCCTGCGGAGAACAGGCTATGGTTTGGGGCTCACTCGTTACATTCTTGGGTGTCGCTCTTTACGGTTTGGTATCACCGAAGTTCGATCTTGAAAGTGCAAAAGAATTTAACGATAAGGTTGATGCTGAAAAAGCAAGTAATGCTTAATAATTTAGGTAATAAGCGCAATAGCGTTTTATTATAAATATAATTTGTGTCGATTTTTAAGGAGGCATATTTTATGAATTTCTTTAAAGTAGGATACAGTCCGTTGGCAGAACAGTATTTTAATACTGTAGGTGTTCGTCAAAAGGTATGTTTGGACAATGCCGATCTGACAAATATCGGTGCTGCAGTAATTACCGATCAGGAATTGGAATACATTGATCGTGTGTATGAAACAGGATTTGAGACTCCTATTTTCTTGGTAAACACATTGCATCAGGAACTTCCGGAAGAAGTTTTAGGAAAAATCAATCACGTAATTGATACAGATCCTAGTGAAGTTTCTAAAGGTCTTTACGATCGTGGAATTGAAGAGGCTGTAGTTGCTTTTGATAAAAAGGTTACTCCGGCATTCTTGGACACTATGATTAAGCATGTTGAAAACGGTACATTTGAATATTCCTGCCCCGGTCATCATGGTGGTAACTTCTATAGAAGGACTCCTGCAGGTGCTAAGTTTGTAGATTTCATGGGAGAAAACATTTTCCGTTCAGACTTAGGACATGGTGCTGCTCTTGATATGGGCGATTTGCTTTTGCACAAGGGTAAAGCAAATGACGCAGAAGTACTTGCTGCAAAGGTTTTCAATGCAGATAGAACATTCTTCGTTTTGAATGGTACATCTTGCTCGAACCATATTGTATGCAGCGCATTGCTTGCACCTGGTGATGTTATTCTCTATGACAGAAATAATCATAAATCAATCGATCATGGTGCATTGATTTTAGCAGGTGCTACACCGGTATTTATGGAAACTATTCGTAATTCTGCAGGACTTATCGGTGGTATACCGGCAAAATGCATGAATGAAGAATATGTACGTGAACAGATTCGTGAAAAATGTCCGGAAAAAGCTGACGAAAAACGTCCGATTCGTTTGGCAGTATTTGAAATGTCAACATATGACGGAACAATTTACAATGCACGTCAAGTATTGGATAAGATTGGTCATCTTTGCGACTACATTCTCTTTGACTGTGCATGGACAGGTTATGAACAGTTTATCGATATAATGAAGGACTCCAGTCCGCTTCTTATGGAACTCGGACCTGAAGATCCTGGTATTATCGTTACTCAGTCAGTTCATAAGCAGGGTGCAGGTTGGTCTTCCGCTTCTTGGATTCATAAGAAAGACAGTCATATTAAGGGTCAGAAACGTTACTGCAACGACACGGTTTTCAATAACTCATTCTTGCTTCACTACAACACATCTCCGTTCATGCCGATGTGGGCAAGCATCGAAGTAAATGCTAAGATGCATGAAGGAAGACAGGGTAAGATGATTTGGAAGAAAGCTCTTTGTGACATCATTGATGCACGTAAGAAGATTTTCAAGGTATGCAAGCTTTTGAAACCGTTTGTACCGCCGGTAGTAAACGGAAAACCGTGGGCAGATGCTGATACGGAAGAAATTGCAACAAACCTTGATTACTGGAAATTCAATCCGGAAGAAAAATGGCATGGATATGAAGGATATGCAAAAGATCAGTATGTAGTAGATCCTATGAAACTTATCCTTGTTACACCGGGAATTAATGTAGAAAATGATACATTCGAAGATTTCGGTATAAATGCATCTATTCTGTTTGCGTTCTTGCGTGAAAATAATATTACACCGGAAAAATCTTCACTGTACACATTGGAATTTTTGATTACACCGGCTGAAACCAAGGTTAAACTTGATAATCTTATTGCTCAGCTTGTACGTTTTGAAAAATTTGTTGAACGTGATGCACCGCTTCGCGAAGTATTACCGACAACATATAAAGAATACTTTGACAGATACGGTGATTACACAATTCGTCAGTTGTGTCAGGAAATGCACGATTTCTATAAAGGTGCAAATCTTAAAGAAGTACAGAAGGATCTTTTCAAGAAGGAAACATTGCCTAAACAGGGAATTAGTGCACAACAGGCTCATAATGCATTGGTTCGTGGTGATGGAGAACTTGTTCCGATTACAGAAATTGAAGGACGCATTGCACTTGATGATGCACTTCCGTATCCGCCAGGAGTTGTATGTGTAATGAGCGGTGAAGAATGGTCTTCAACTGCATGTACATATTTTAATGCGTTGGTTGATTGCATCAATGCGCTTCCCGGCTTTGCACCATCAATCCAAGGTGTTGTAATGGATAAGGATGAAAAAGGAAATACTGTAGTGTACGGATGTGTTCTTAAGAAAGAATTGGAAGCAAAGTATAAGAGCGAATACGTAGGTATTACAAAATAATAAGGCATATTCATTGAGTATGGTTTAAAAAATGTAGCAGGGAATAAAAAAAACCTGCTACATTTTTTTACCGGTTTTATTGATAAGGAATAAAACTATGGAAAAAAATAAATTAAACTTGTTTCAGCTGACCATAATGACTGCTGTAAATATGATGGGATCTGGAATAGTAATGTTACCGGCAAAATTAGGACAAATTGGTGCAATTTCAATATTTTCCTGGATTGTAACGGCTATAGGGTCGGTATGTTTAGCTATTGTATTCGGAAAATGCGGAATGTACTCACAAAAAGAAGGCGGAATGGTAGGTTATGCTGAGTATGCTTTCGGGCATTCCGGTAATTTTTTAGTAAGTTATTCTTACGGTATTTCATGTGTTATAGCAAATACAGCAATGGCACTTTCGGGTGCAGGATATTTGGCTGAATTGGTAGGGGTATCTCTTACGTCTTTTGAAACAGCTATATGGACTGCGGTTATTTTATGGGCATCAACAATATTAAATTGGAGAGGTCCTGGGTTTACAGGTAAGGTATCAAGTTTTACAGTATGGGGAGTTATTATTGCATGCGGACTTTTATGTACTTTGGGGTGGTTTTGGTTTTCTCCAAGTCTTTATTTATATAATTGGAATGTCAGCGGATTACCTTTTGCTGGTGCAGTTACAGAGTCTATAACAATGACATTATGGGCGTTTTTAGGACTTGAAACGGCATGTGCAAATGCTGAACGTGTAGAAAATCCACATAAAAATATTCCAAGAGCGATACTTCTTGGAATTACATTGGCAGCATTATGTTATATAGTAACAACAAATATAATGTTCGGTATAGTACCTGCAAGTGAATTGGCAAACAGTTCCGCACCTTTTGGTTTTGTATTTAAACAAATGTTTAATGGATATGTAGGTAATATAATTATATTACTTATATTGATTAACGATTTTGGTGCATTGGTAAGTTGGCAATTTACAGCTGCAAATGTATTTTTAGCAGCAGCAAATGCCGGACATTTTCCTAAAATATTTAAAAAGCTTAATAGTTTTTCAGCTCCTGTATTAGGCATGATTATTTTAACATTAATTCAAACTGCATTAGCGTTTATGACGGTAAGTCCTACCTTGATAAAGCAATATGAAATATTGGTAGATTTATCGGTAATTACAACTATTGTGGCATATCTTTTATCGATGGCATCTGTTAGAGTGTTGATGCGTACCGCAGGATGTGATGAATATGAAATAAAATATATATCTATGCTTGCAATGATTGGATCAGTATATAGTTTATACGCTTGCTATGCATCAGGGATTCAAGCAATGGCATACGGAGGTTTGGCGATATTCTTAGGTTGGGTACTTTACGGTCGTGTAGCGGATAACGGAAAGCGTGAAATATAAATTAATTACATTATGAAATAAAAGAGTTTTGTTTTTGAGTTTTAGAACAAAACTCTTTTATTTTTGAGATAAAATTTTACTTTTCATATAGAAAAATAGAATATCATTATATAGTTATATTTAATATGAAAATAAGTGATTCAGTTATGGCATGAATAAAAAATGTTGTTAAAAAATTAAAATTAATTCTATACATAAGTAGTATGTTATATTTTAAAAAAAATAACATAAATATACTTTTTGTATATTGTTTATGTGCATAAAATTAGTGTTTTATGTGATTGTTTTTTTTGAGTTTTCAGGGTTGATTAGCATGACGATTGATATATTTTATAATGATAAGTAGTATTACATCTGTTAAGAATAAATATGTTTAAGATTATATATTATAATTTATATATTTTTGTTTTTAATTAAAAAATATTTTTTATGTATATTTTAAATTATATTATCATATGCTAGTATGACGTAGCTTGGCAATGGAAATAAATGTGAAAACGTATATACTGATAACGTAATCAAATTTTAATTGTATTTAGTTAGAATTTATTACATTTTGAGTTATTAATTTCGATAGTCACTATGTATATTTTCGGGAGCATTTATGCAGGTGCATTGATTTTAATAATAGCGTTACATTTTGAAAGTATGTGGAGCTTTCGAAGTGTTTGCCATATGTAATGTATGGCAGTGGTATTTTATACTCCTTGTAGTAAAACACTATACAAAAAGCATGTTATCGGGTGACCTCCCGGGTAATGTGCTTTTTGTATTTTACAGCGTAAAAAATAGTATAATATTTGTAAGTAAATGATGTATAAATTTTTTGCAATGCTTGATTGAATAGGGTGCATTTTTATGGTGTTTTTTGTTTTATTTATTATTATTGCGATGTATTTTTTGGGCGGTTTTGATTGATTTGTTTTATTTTATGCTGTTTTTGTCAAAATCGTATGTTTCATGGCAAAGTGTCGGTTCGGTGTTGAAAAATTAGTGTTGATGGTATATAATTTAATTACCCTTTTAAAATATTTTAATATTTGAACAGTCTTGCGAGTGATTGTTTTTATTCATTTTACTTTTACTTGCGAGGCCTTGAGAAGATATATACTTTGTATATATCTTTTTTAAGTTGTTTTTTTATGTAGGAAGTAAAATAACGTTGTTTAAGGGTGTTTTTTTGTGTTCAATCGGTAAATATATCTGATGCACTTGGTTATATATTTGTTTAAGCGTATCCGATTATATAGGGCGGAATGGAATTTTGCTTTATGTTTGCGTTTTATTGCAGTGTGTGGTTGAAGTGTTCGGTGTGTAGAATTTTGAGTGCGGATGTGTTTTCAGGGAAATGATTGTGTATATTTTCCGTTTTCAAGCAGCTTAGATAGGTAGTTTGCTTAATATGTCCAAGATGTGTCGATGCTATGTGCGATTGATAATAGGGCAAGCAAAAAGGCGGTAACCTTTTTTCGGGTTACTGCCTTTATTTGTTTCTTGTTCTGCACAGTCCACGGTTGCAATTTCTCAAAAATCTCAAGAGGTGTTCCGTTTCGGGTGTGGAACGTATTTCTTCTTCTATTTTGTGTATTGCGTCGTTGAGTGTGAGTCCTTGTCTGAATATTATGCGGTATGCTTTTTTCAGGTCTTTTTTGAGTTCGTCTTGTACGTGGTTTCTTGAGAGACCTACGTTGTTGAGTCCGATTACTCTTGCGGGGTTTCCATCTGCGATTACGTAGGGGCATATGTCTTGTACTATTTTTGTCATTGCTCCTACCATTGCGGTGGATCCTATTTTTACAAATTGGTGAAGTCCCGCCATTCCGCCTATTACAGCTTTGTCTTCTACCGTTACGTGGCCGGCAAGACCTGCGAAACTTGAAATGATTATGTGATTTCCCAGTGTACAGTTGTGGGCGATGTGTACGTATGCTTGAAGCATGTTGTATGAGCCTATGCGTGTTTCGAGGTTTTCGCCCGTTGCACGGTGTATTGTACAGAATTCACGTATGAGGTTTCCGTCTCCTATGGTTACCGTGCTGTATTCTCCGGTGTATTTCAAGTCTTGCGGATCGTCTCCGATTACTGCGTGCGGATAGATACGATTATTTTTTCCCATTGTTACGTTTTTACGTATTACTGCGTGTGCTCCGATTTCAGTTCCGCTTCCGATTTCGCAATTTGGTCCTATTACTGCATAGGGGCCGATGATAACGTTTTTATGTATTATGGCATCGGGATCGATAATGGCGGTTGCGTGGATTTGCGGTTCTTTTTCTTCTAGTATTTTTAATTCCATTAGTCCCATTCCTCCTGTATGGTGTAGCTTCATGTTATATATGTTAATATAAAGTTTACAAAAAATAAATATTTTTTACAAATTTTATATCGACAATATTTTTTTTATTCGTTTTCGGTGATGTAAAACATAAATTCCGCTTCCGTTTTGACTTGGTCGTCTACGGTGCATTTGCAGTGTACTTTTGCTACACGTCCCTTTACTTTGATTACTTGTGCGTCTGTAATCATTACGTCGCCGGGTACTATCGGCGATCTGAATTTTACTTTGTCCATGCTTGCAAACATCGGTATTTTTCCTCTGTTTTCATCGGTGTATTGCAATGCTATTCCGGCTACTTGCGCCATTGCTTCGCATATGAGTACTCCCGGCATGATCGGATGGTTCGGGAAGTGTCCTTGGAAGAATGCTTCATTCATCGTCACGCATTTGAGTCCTTTTGCGTATTTCATCGGTTCTACATCCAGTATTCTGTCTACCAACAGCATCGGATAACGGTGCGGTAGGATTTTCATGATTTGTTCAATGTTTAATTTCATTGTTGTTCCTCCGTTATTTGTGTTTTGAGCTTTTGAAGGCGTTCCGACAGTGCCGCATTCAGTTTATGACTTCCAAGTACTGCTATTATGTGTGCATGGAGCGGGCCTACGAGTGAGATGTCTCCAAGTATGTCCAATATTTTGTGTCTTACGAGTTCGTCATCAAATCTGGGTACGGAAAGACATTCCGTTTCGGAATATACTACCGCATTTTCGGTTGTGCCGCCTTTTCCAAGTCCCATTTTTCTCATGGCTTCGAGTTCTTTTGTAAATCCGATTGTTCGTGCCGATGCGATTTCTTTGTCGTATGAATCGGGATTGATTGTTATGTCGAGTATTTGTGTTCCCAGCATCGGGTGCGGATTTATCGATGTAAATGTTATTCTGAGTCCGTCATAGGGGATTGCAACGATGAATTTGTTTTTGTCGTAGAATGAAACGCTTTGCGGAAGTTCGAATATGTCGATGTCGGCATTTTGCGTAAGTATTCCGGCTTCGTTTATCATATTTACGAATGTGCGTGCACTTCCGTCACCTACCGGCGGTTCGGGTGAGTCCATTTCTATGATGCAGTTGTCTATGTGCATTGCATAGAGTGCGGACAGTACGTGCTCTACGGTGAAAACTTTTCCGCCGTTTTTTTCAAGTGTTGTTGCACGATGTGTGTCGGTTACGTTTTTGATGTGTGCCGGTATTTTCGGAGTGTTCGGCAAATCAGTTCTGCAAAATATTATTCCGCTGTTTTCTTTTGCAGGTTTCATCGTCATCGTTACCGCAAGTCCGGAATGAAGTCCGTTTCCTTTGTAGGTAACGTCTTTTTTTATTGTACGTTGTTTCCTTTTCAAGTTAAACACCTTTCTGCTTTCTTATAGTAACTTTCGATTAATTATAACATGATATATGTGAATACAAAATATTTATATAATTAAAGATTTAAATTTAAGAGAAATATACGTTATTAGCACTCACTTGACACGAGTGCTAATAACGTATATAATAACTACAGAAGGTGAGATGAAGATAGATAAAAAGTAAAGGTCTTGATTACATATAACGATTTGGAGAAAGGGGCGGCGTTTATGC
Organism: Dialister micraerophilus; assembly: GCF_947090205.1. Lineage (NCBI taxonomy): Bacteria > Bacillati > Bacillota > Negativicutes > Veillonellales > Veillonellaceae > Dialister > Dialister micraerophilus. The sequence continues at coordinate 1,391 of NZ_CAMUNF010000007.1, read as the reverse complement.
GTAGTTTAATGCCTATGTTTGATAACGGTTTTTTGAATGATGCAGGTTTTTGGGATGATTCTCGTGAGTTTGCTTTTGTTCCGAAGGTTGATGTAAAGGAACTTTCCGATTCGTATGAGGTCGTTTTCGATCTTCCGGGTATGAAGAAAGATGATTTGAGCATTTCTTACAGTGATGACGTTTTGACTGTGGAAGCCAAGAGTGAAAAATCTTCGGATGAAAAAGAAGGAGATGTTTATTTAAGACGTGAACGTTTTTCCTATTCGTTCAAGCGTCAGTTTGTTATAAGGGGTGTAGATGAGAAAGTTGTGAAGGCGTCTTTGAAGGACGGAGTTTTGCGTATTACTCTTCCTAAGATTAAGGAGAGTGCGGACGGTTCTGTAAGACGTATTCAGATTGATTGATTTGTTTTGAGTTAAGGTGAATTCTCTTTGTTGCTTCGGTGACAAGGGAGTTCACCTTTTTATTTTTACACGTACTCTCAGGATTCTTTCTTAAATCAAGAAAGAATTTGAAATGACATCTACGATACTCAACTGTCGTACCTTTGCCGCAGACACAAAAATACTCTTCCTATACACCGAAAAGGAGAGTAAATTATGCTTACAGGTATTGTATAAAATATAAAAATTTATTTGTAATTATATGGAATTAATTTTCTTCATCTTTATAATATTCGATAAATTCAGCCATAAAATTACGAATTAAAACAGCCGAGTTATATCCTTTTTTTGCACAAACATCAGAACAAATTTTATATGTTTTTTCATTAATCCAAAATTGATAACTCATACAAATCAAGGTATAATAATACAGATGAAATACCTATGAAATACCTATGAAATACCCACGGCATCAAAAGAAAAAGAAGAAAGAAACAACACGTAAAATATACACAAGAAACAAAACATCGGCAATAGACAGCATACTGGGCAAATAAAGGAGGAAAAGACATGAAAAAAGAAAGCTTTAAAGACAAGATGATTGAAAGAATTAAAGTTTCTATATTTTTTATTCCCTTTATATTAGGTATTTATTGGTTATTGTTTGTAATATAAATTGTTCGGCTAAGCAAGAAAATAACAAAAGACACCATACCGAAGCAAAAGAAAAAGAAGAAAGAAACAACACGAAAAACATACACAAGAAACAAAGCATCGGCAATAGACAGCATATTGGGTAAATAGCATATGAAGGTGATAAAAATGAAAGAAAAAAGCTTTAAGGATAAATTTTTTGATAAATTAATACTTTGGCTGTTTTTATTAACTTACTTAGGAACCGCTATATGGTGTATATGCGTGTTTACGGTTGACCTTTAACAAGAAAATAAAATAACAAAGATATAGAGAGGTAGAGAAACAAAAACTCTACTTCTCTTTTATTTTTAC